>JACPMT010000016.1 GCA_016185815.1 Candidatus Woesearchaeota archaeon | reverse complement strand
TCTTTAAAGCCAACAATGCGAAATATGAGGAAGCAAATGTTGGTGCCGACGAAAAGGCGAGAAACGAGATGTTCGAAAAATCAGGGCAGTTTGGAGTGCCTGTAACCGATGTGAATGGCACAATCATTGTCGGCTACGACAAAGAGGCATTAAAAAAAGCGCTTGGCATAGCTTAGTTTTCTATGGAAAAAGACAATGTATGCATTGACTGCTACAACCAAATAGACAAAGTCTCCAAGGTTCTGAAGCTTGGGCAGGCGGAGCTTGACATTCTGACAATACCCAAAAGAATTCTCACATTCAGCTTTCCTGTCAAGCTTGATTCAGGGGAAATAAGGTATTTTACGGGCTACAGGGTGCAGTTTAATGATTCTAGAGGCCCAACAAAAGGCGGCATAAGGTTCCATCCTGAAGTTAACCTTGAGGAAATCAAGACACTTGCTTTTTTGATGACATTAAAGTGCGCTGTTGTCAACCTGCCTTATGGAGGAGCCAAAGGAGGCATTATGGTTGGGCCGAAAAGATTTTCCGAGCAGGAGCTTGAAAGAATAAGCAGGGGCTATATAAGGGAAATTAATGGCTTTATAGGCCCTGACATTGACATTCCAGCTCCTGACGTAAACACTGATTCAAAAATAATGGCATGGATGCTTGACGAGTATGAAAAGCTTAAAGGAAGACATGCTCCTGCAACAATAACAGGCAAGCCAATTGCCTTAGGCGGCTCTAAAGCAAGGGACTTCTCAACATCAATGGGTGGAGCTTATGTATTGCACGAATTTGCTGACTCATTTGACATGAAGCCAAAGAAAACAAGCGTTGCTTTGCAGGGATTTGGCAATGTGGGAATGAACATTGCGAGAATACTGCATGAATGGGGCTACAAGATTGTTGCTGTAAGCGACTCAAAAAGCGGAATTTTTAATAAAGATGGGCTTAATATAAAAGATGTCATAAATCATAAGCAAAAAAGTGGGCAACTTTCCAAATTCAAAAATTCAAAAAATATATCTAATGAAGATTTGCTTGAATTGAAGGCAGATGTTCTTATACCAGCTGCCCTCGAAGACCAGATAACAAAAAAGAATGCCAGCAATATAAAAGCAAAGCTTATCCTTGAGATGGCTAATCGCCCAATAACACCAGAGGCAGATGATATTTTGCTTGACAAGAATATTTTTGTGATGCCTGACATTTTGGCCAATGCAGGCGGCGTTGTTGTTAGTTATTTTGAATGGGTGCAGAACTCAATGAACTTTTACTGGAGCGAAAAAGAGGTTTTGGATAAGCTGAAAACTTACATGACAAATGCTGTTAAGGAATTGTCAAAGGTTTGCACTGATTTCAAGTGCGACATGAGAAAATCGCTTTACATTAATGCCATTAATAAGGTTCTTGAGGCTGAAAGGCTGAGGGGGAATTTGAAGTAGGGCATTTTTTAGGGGGCTAGGTAATTTCTATTCCTGTTAATAATGTTATTACCCTGCGATTCCTGCGGGCAAAAAGTTTAAATAGAAGCTTGATAAAGAAATGCAATTTGTTGGGTGGTTTAATGCAAAGGGACAGATGGCCTACAAGGCTGACTTTTTTGTTTGCCGCGGTTACATCAGCAATTGGACTTGGCGCGGTTTGGCGATTTCCTTACCTGACTTACAAATATGGTGGAGGGGCTTTTCTGCTGCCTTACTTAATTGCTCTTGTTGTTGCAGGCATTCCATTGCTCATTCTTGAATTTGCCTTGGGCCAAAAATTGCAGAAAGGCGCAGTTGACGCTCTTGCTTCTATTAAGCGGAAATTCAGCTTTATAGGCTGGTGGGCATTGTTTATTGGGTTTATCGTCATAAGCTATTATTCTGTTGTCATGGGTTGGAGCATCATCTATTTTTTTACATCAATCGGCACCCAATGGGGCGATGATCCAAAGGCATATTTTTTTAATAATATTCTTCATCTAAGCGACAGCATAAATAACATAGAGGGCATAACAGATGTTGTTTTTATAGCGTTGGTTGCAGGCTGGATAGGCGTGTATTTCAGCGTCTGGAAAGGGACAAAAAGCGTTTCAAAAGTGGTAAATTTTACAACCCCATTTGCGCTTGTCTTGTTTTTGATAATGCTGGTAAGGG
This sequence comes from Candidatus Woesearchaeota archaeon, assembly GCA_016185815.1. Lineage (GTDB taxonomy): Archaea > Nanobdellota > Nanobdellia > Woesearchaeales > GW2011-AR4. Next base: position 19,586 of record JACPMT010000016.1, on the reverse strand, counting down.
CTGTAACGCTGAAAGGCTCTATGGAAGGCCTGATATATTACTTAAAGCCGAATTTCAGTGCTTTGCTTGATGCAGAAGTCTGGATAGCGGCATTTTCGCAGATTTTCTTTCAGTTGAGCGTTGGCTTTGGGGTGATGATAGCTTATGCAAGCTTCAATGACCGGAAAGAGGACATCTCAAAAAATGCAGTTGTTGTTGGCGTTGCAACCGTGATATTTTCAATATTGGCGGGATTCATAATATTCGGCACTTTGGGTTTTATGGCATCTTCGCAAAATGTCCCAATAGAAGAGGTTGTTGCATCAGGGCCCGGATTGGCTTTTGTTGTTTTTCCAAAAGCGCTGAGCCTGATGCCTTTTGCGTCATTTTTCAGCATGCTTTTCTTCCTCATACTGGTCACAATCGCCTATGACAGCGCATTTTCCCTTGTTGAGGCAATAGACACAGTTATAGTTGAAAAGACAAAAATGAAAAGAGAAGCAATAGCATTAATTGTATGCATTTTTGGCCTTTTGTCAGGCATAATATTCACAACAAACGCAGGCTTGTATTTCCTTGATGTGATTGATCATTTTATCAACAGCTACAGCCTTGTCGCAGTCGGCATTCTGGAATGCATTGCTGTTGGCTGGGTTTTTGGAGCTGAGAAATTAAGAGCTTATGTGAACAAAGTATCAGACATAAAAATAGGCAGATGGTGGGATTATGCAATAAAATATTTTGTGCCCATAGTGCTTACAATCATAGTTGCAATTCAATTAACAAAAGAATTCAAAGCTCCTTACGAGAACTATCCTCAATGGGCTATATGGCTTGGATGGATTTCTGTTGTCGTGCCGTTTGCGATTGCTTTTTTAATACCCCAGAAAAATATCCAAAAGAAAAATATTGAATTATGATATTCTTGGCTTGTATGCATTCAATAGCATTGCATTCCCAACAACGGTTATTGAGCTTGAAGCCATTGCTATTGCAGCAAAGATTGGATTAAGCAAAACCCCAAATGGGTAAAGCACGCCTGCTGCTACTGGAATCAATGCAACATTGTAAAAGAAAGCCCAGAAAAGATTTTGCTTCATCTTGCTTACTGTTTTTTTGCTCAGGTCAATTGCAGTTACAACATCCCTCAAGTCATTTTTAATCAAAACAATGGCTCCGGTTTCTTTTGCTATGTCAGTTCCTGCCCCAACAGCAATGCCGACATCCGCCTGGGCTAGCATAGGCGCGTCATTAATGCCGTCGCCAACAGCAGCAACAATTTTTCTTTTGCCTTGCAGCTCCTTAACCTTCTTGGCCTTGTCCTGCGGCAAAACCTGAGCCATCACATTTTCTATGCCTATTTGCGATGCTACAGCATTGGCAGTTCTTTCATTGTCGCCTGTAATCATCCAGACCTCTTTGCCCATCTGCTTGAGCTCTGCCACAGCATCCTTTGAGAACTCCTTTAACGTGTCAGCGATTGCAATCAACCCGATTATTTTTTTGTCGTATGCAGTTATCACAACAGTTTTGCCTTCATTTTCAAGCTTTTGAATTTGGTTTTCTATTTGATTTGTTTGGATTTTGCTGTCGTCCATAAACAGCCTGTTGCCAGCAAGAATTGCCTTGTTTTTGTAATTTGCTTTGATGCCCTTGCCCGCAATTGTTTGATAAGAGCTCGCTTCTGCGATTTTTATTTTCATTTCACCAGCTTTCTTTAATATTGCTTGCCCAAGGGGATGCTCAGAGCCTTTTTCAGCTATTGCAGCCAATTCCAAGACATTTTTTTCTGTTGAACCTATTGGCACAATGTCAGTTACAGACGGTTCCCCTTTGGTCAAAGTGCCTGTCTTGTCAAAAATTATTGATGTTATCTTATGCGTTCTTTCCAAGAACTCGCCGCTTTTAACCAAAATGCCGTTTTGGGCGCCTTTTCCTGCTCCAATCATGATTGCTGATGGCGTTGCAATCCCCAAAGCGCAAGGGCATGCAATTATCAAGACAGAAATCAGCATTGTCATTGCCAATGGAAACTGCAAGCCCATTATGAAGTACCAGAAAGCAAATGATAAGACAGAAATAAGTATGACAATCGGGACAAAATATGAAGAAACTGCATCAGCCAGCCTCTGCATCGGCGCTCTTGAGGCAATTGCCTCCTTCACCATTTTCACTATTTGAGCCAATGTTGTCGCCTCCCCAACCTTTGTCGCTTTGACTTTCAATAAACTTCCCTTATTTATAGTAGCACCTATCACCTCGTCTCCAATTTTTTTGCCGGCAGGAATTGACTCACCTGTAATCATTGACTGGTCAACAGATGAATGGCCTTCAACAACAACTCCGTCAACTGCAATTTTTTCCCCTGGCTTTACAATAAAAATATCATTAACTTTGACCTGCTCGACTGGAATCTGCATTTCTTTTTTATTCCTGATGACAGTTGCAAGCTTTGGCTGCAAGTCAATCAGTTTTCTTATTGATTGCGAGGCTCTTCCTTTAACTAAATGCTCAAGATATTTGCCAAGCATGATAAATCCTATTATCAGGCCAGATTCTGTAAAATAAACCTCTGTTATGGCGCCTGTTGCCTGGAATATTGTCGGCCATAATATGCCTTGAAATGCGATAACTGTGCTGTAAATCCACGCTGCGGTTGTTCCTATCGCAATCAGGCTGTCCATGTTTGCCTGCTTTGCCTTTATTGCATCAACAGCTCCCTTGTAAAATCTCCAGCCGCCAATGAACTGCACGGGAGTTGCAAGAATAAAAAGCCAGATGTAATTTGGCACTCCAAACCATGAAATCCTGTAGATATATTCAAAAACCGCAGTTAATATCCCCAAACCTAAACTAAAAAATGTCAGATATTTCAAATTTCTTTTTTCTTTTTCCGGCTTTAGAAAAGCATCCAGGCAGTTGCTGCTGCAGAAATGGTATTTAATTCCATCTTGTTCAGCCTTGAATTTAGCTTTGCTTTCATCCACATACATTCCGCAAATAACATCTTTAGCCATTTTATCGTTTATTTTTTATTAAATTTGTTATAACAATTCTCGCTGCAAAAATAGTACTTTTTGCCGTTCTTTACAGTACTAAATTCAGCTGTTTTCTCGTCAATTTCCATTCCGCATACGGGGTCTTTTGTCATTTTGAGTCATATTTTAATTGAGTGTTTTGTTATCTCGATATTGCATGAATGATGCTTCTTGCAATAATCCTCGCATTTTTTGGCAATTTTCCTATCTTTATAAACAAAATTACACTCTTCGCATACAAAATATTTTTTGCCCAGCTTGTTTATTTCTTTTACCATTACAGGATTATTGGCTTTTGTTATCAATGCCTAAAAAATTATGTATCCAGCACCAGCCTATAAAGCTCTCAACTAGCGCAATCCAGCCAATAATTACTATAAGCCAGTTTGCCCATTCTGCGCTGTACTGCGGAGCCCAAGGTCCGAGCCACCAAAAGGCTAATGCAAACCTCAAAACCCTGTCAGTTTTGCCTAGGTTTTGCTTCATTTTTTGCACCTCCAATTATTTTGAACTTCATATTTAAATAAATTCAAACAAATAAAATTAATTGTTTTCTTAGCAACATCCCTTGCTTTTTCCTTTTCCCATTTCACTTACCTCAGATTGAATCAACTATTTTTTTCAGTTTTTCCTCAACTTGAACAGCAATGCCATTAAGCTTTGGATTGTTTATCTTCTGCATCTGCACTGTCGGCCTTATTGCCGCCACAAAAGTCTTGCCTTTTTTTGAGTAAACAATCACATTGCAAGGCAGCATCAATCCAAGGTCCTGCTCTGCCTGTAACGCTTGATAAGCAAAAGGCGGATTGCACGCGCCTAAAATTATGTAGTCATCGTAATCAACATCGAGCTTCTTTTTCAATGTCGCCTTTACATCAATCTCTGTAAGAACTCCAAAGCCTTCTTTCTGCAATTCTTCCATTGCTCTTGCAACAGCTTCAGCATAGCTCATCCCAACTTCTTTTTTGTATTGGTACATTTTTCAATTTTTTAATTTTATTTTTTTATTTCTGCTAAAAGCTTAACGGGAATTGGTCTGCAAGAACAATTCTTAGCGTGCTCTAAATGCCATTTAACCCTTTCCTCTTTTGAAGGATTTTTAGGCATTTTATTCTTTTTATGCCATTCGTTATTGATTTTCATATTGTTCAATTGTCACCTGGCAGTCCACCCGCCGTCAACAACCAAATTATGCCCTGTTATAAAGCTGGACTCGTCCAATGCAAGAAACACAGCAGCATTTCCAATATCTTCTGGTTGGCCGAATCTTCCAACTGGGGTATTTTCCATCAGCATTTTTTTTGTCGGTTCGTCTTCAAGCATTGACTTTGTCATGTCGGTAACTATAACCCCCGGGTCAATTGCATTCACGGTTATCCCGTATATTGCGCAGTCAAGTGCAACCTCCCTTGTCAGCTCTGTAACTCCGCCTTTTGATGCGCAGTAAGCGCTGATGCCTGGAAACCCAACTAATCCGGCGATTGATGAAATGTTGATTATTCTTCCGCCTTTGCCTTGCTTTATCATTTGCTGCACAGCATACTTTGTGCAGAGAAAAACTCCCTTCAAGTTTACATCCATCTGCCTGTCCCAATCCTTTTCTGTCAGAGTTGTTACACTGCCTGACACAAGAATTCCCGCATTATTCACAAGAATGTCAAGTTTCCCAAATTTGTCAACGGTTTTTTTAATAAGATTTTTTACTTCGCTTTCTTTGGAAACATCTGCAACAACAAAAATGGCATCGCTTCCAAGTTTTTTTATTTCATCAACAACATCATAAGCATCTTTGCTGTCCTTGTGGCTATTGACAATAACCTTGCAACCTTCTTTTGCAAAAGCAATTGCAATTCCTCTTCCAATGCCCCTGTTGGAGCCTGTTACAATTGCCACTTTTCCCTCTAATCTTTTCATTGCACTATATCAAAACAAATTTTACTTTGTTTTCTTAAAGACCTCTTTCCAGAGCTTCATAATCCACAAATAAACCAGGATTATGAGGCCTATAACCAGCACTAATGATAAAAAATTCAAAAAGCCCCAATACCCGTAACTATAATTTCCCATCATTCCATATCCTGAGCCGTAGCCCATCATGTTTGTCCCAAAAAGTCCGTTTCCCATCATGTTCATCATTCCTCCATAGTTTGTTGTTCCTCCTAAGCCACCCATCATTCCATAGCCCATCATACCATAATTAACAGAAATATCTATATCATTGCAGTACAACCTTTTTGCCATCGCAATGTGCATCAATCTAAGGCTCTCGCTTCCTTCGCCGCCCATCATTTTATCCATCAGCTCATGTGTTTGCCCGGGATGCGCCTGCTCCATCAGATAATCCCCGATAATTTCCAGCTGGCTTTCAGTAAGCTTGCTGCAAGGAGTTTTTGCATCAATAATTTTTTTGGCTTCTGCAAAATCCTCTGCATCGGCATGCACCAATCCAATGCTGAAAACCAGAATTAAACAATAGATAAAATATTTTTTCAATTTAACCACCTCCAACGCTTGTTTTTAGCAACATCCTTTACTTTTTCCTTTTCCCATTTGCATAACCTCATAATATATCCATTTCTGATATATAAAAATGAGCAAGTATTTAAACTTTTCTATTTATATCGTATTTGGACATATCCAAAAAAGAAAAGTATTTATACATGCTTGCCATTTAGCCAAATTATGGCAGAAATCAAAATAAACAACATGGTCAAATTCTACACTTTATGCCTTTTGGCGACCGATTCGAAGCATGGTTATGATTTAATCAAGGAACTGGAGAAAAAATTGGGAAGAAGAATAAGCGCAAGCAATGTCTATCCTTTCTTGAGCACTTTAAGAAAAAACAAATTGATTAAATTTGACAAAGTCGGGAAAAGGGACAAGAAAACATACCACTTGACGTCTAGTGGCAAAAGCTTTACAAAGCAGATGTTCAGCAAATTTGGGGATTTGATAAATATAGCAATAGAACCAAGAATAACAGCATGCCCATGCGGCTGCAAGATTTATTCTGGTGGATATGCCAAAACAATCAGGGGAAACCTCATAAAATTCTGCTGCTCTCACTGCGCTGGAGAATATAAATAAAACTATTTTTGTTTTGACATTTCACTTAACAACCTGTCCCACTGCTCTTCATCGAAGGCGCCTAATGCGATATACTTTATAGTGCCGTCACTGCCAATCGCGAATTTCTTTGTTGTTTTTGTTGCGCTGTAATCAACCAGTATGCTGTACTGTCCGGGCGCGAACATTGTATTTTTCAATTCCGGATACTTCTTCTTATATTCAATCAGTTTTATCAAATCCTCGCTGAGATCCAAGCTTATCGATATGAAGCTTACATCATTTTCATACTTTGGATAGACTTTTGACAGTGCTTTGTAGTCCTGAGCGCAATAGGGGCACCAGGTTGCCATGAAATAGACTATTACTGGCTTTTTCTGCTCAGCAAAATCACTAAGCCGCACAGCTTTTCCTTCAGTTGTGACAACAATAAAGTCAGGCGGCACTTCGCCTATCCTTCCGCCAGTCATGGTTACTTGGCTTAATGGCTGGACTTCAGAGTATGTTTTTTGCTCTAAACTATTTTTGAAGGAACATCCATAAACAAATACAATAAAAATCAGTAATATAACAAATTTCAACCTCATTTTCAATCCAGAAGTATCTTGTTATATTAATATTTGCATTTGTGATATCTTGCATAATTTTTATTCTTTGCAGCAATCTACAATTTTTTTAATTATTATAGAAAATTTGTTTAATAGTCCGTTTTTATTTTCTTGCTTTGCAAAATCATCTTCCAAATTTTTAAATTCCACCATTTTCATATTGATGGCAAAAAAAAGGGAATAGAGGTTAAATGCTGATGCAAAATACATGTTAGCTTCCTTGGCACTGCCTTTAGACAATTCTTTTGTGCCGACTTCAATTAAACGCATGCTGGCTGCAAGCAGGTGCTTGCTGATGCACCACTCTTCTCCTTGAGGATTAACAACAATTTTTTTCAGCAAATTTTTTCTTAGCTTTCTTATGGAATTCAGCATTTCCAAATAATTTTCATTGCCGGTTTTCATTGCTGTAAAGTAAAAATGCTCCTCCAAGCTTATCAGGTTCATCAATGCAATGCTTAAATCCTCGTCCCTTGATAAATCAGCCTCTCCTTTTTTTACCTCTTCAATTTTCCTCATCCATTTCTGAACTTCGTCTTCCATTTTATGCGCTAAAATTAAAATACAGGATTAAACCAGATACAGCAAGGAAAAATAAAGTGACTGCCACTCCCTGAAATGGAAAGAGAACCCTGCCATTCTGTTTTTTGACATAAATGTGGGTTAAATATGCAAACAAGGTAGCTAAACCCCCGATAATGCTGCCAAAAAGCAATTTATCAATCCAATAAACTTTATTGAGAACAGAGCCTGACGAGCCAAAAAATAATAATGGAAAATAAATTGCGTCGTTGCTTATATACAATAATGGAATTACGGTAAGAAAAAATGATGCTGCGACAATTGCCGGCAGCTGGAATTTAAAATATCCCTTGTTGACCTTCAAGCCAACCCACAAGCCCGTTGAAATCCCAAATGCCCCTATCAGCAGCCCTATAATGCTCATGTCCAAGCCATAGTATTTTGCAGAAACCGCAGCAGCGCCGACAGCAGCAGTGCAGATAGGGCAATGTGCATAAACCGATGGTATTAATCCTATCAATAAAAATAAACTAATAAAAAAAATAAAAAAATATTTTTTGGCTAACAACTTCCCACCTGTGACGATTGTTTTGAGCCCTGCAGCCTTGCCGGCATTATCCCATGATGCTCGTACTGCATTTTCTCGTCATCTGTCCAGCTGCTCATGTCAATTACTCCACTATTTTTGACTGCATTTCCAGTCATTTGGTTTTTTATGGCTCTTATTTGAAATGATTGGGCAACTGACAGCAGCAATACTGCAACAACCACTCCAACTAGCAACATATTTTTTATTCCTGCTCTTTCAGTATTTTTATCCTTACAGCACTCATGTTCAGTTTCCATTTTCAATCCCCCTGTATTTATTCGAAGCCAAATTTATGTAGTTTAGCTCTATTCCCTTTTCCTTCAAAACCAATGCTTTTTCTGCCATTGGGCTTGGAAAGAACAATGTCTTCCATTTCCCCAATTCTTCCAGTATTTCATCATTTGTATACCCACTTCCATGATTTTTTATGAGGTATTTAGCCAAGCCCCTCATTGCAAAGCTATGCTGGCATCCGCATGCTGGATTGCCATCTTTGAATATGATTGAGTCTACACCGCAGCAGTACTCGCAGCTTATTTGGCTGGCAACAGAAATATATCTCTCCAAGTCGTTTCCGCTTAAAGTTATTTGTTGGTCTAATATTCCAAGCTTTCTAATGGTATCATCAGCCTTTTGCTGGTTTGTAGCTGATATATCATCATAGCTTACCCCCAGCTCTTTTCCATAAATTGAAGGAATCCCTTTTGGAATCACGTCAATGGCATCAATATCCTTTGTTGATGCTGCTTTTACAGGATTGCTTTGTGCAGTTGCCTGGGCAGTTATTGAATTTTGGCCAATATTCAATTGACTCATCTGGAATGCATTGAACCCTATAACAATTAGCGTAACAACTGCCAATACAATAGTCAAATTTTCAATTCCGAGAAAATTCCCAAGGAATTTTCTGGACCACAAAATCTTTGATTTTGTCGGTTTGGCAAATTTCATATTTTCACCTTTGCAACTTGGTATAGCAAGAAATAGTTTTGAAACACCTTTTTAAGGTAATGATGAAACTAGTTTCAACTTAAGAAATTTACTTTAATACAATTATATTTGTCATCCCTCTTCTTTTTCTCTCCAGAATGTCTTTGGTTTCCATCCTGTCCAGAATTCTTGTTATCTTGACTTTGCTGAAGCCAGTTTCCTTTATCAAATCCGTCTGATATGCCGAGCCTTTATTGTTCTTTACGATTTCATAGATTTTTTTCTCCTCGTCACTTAATTCTGACAAGTCTATTTCCTTTAAATCCTTTTTTGACTCCCTCTGCAAAGGCTTGTAAAAAAATGCAATATAAATCCCTGAAACAAAAATCAGAAAATCAATGCCAAATGCAGTTGTCAGCGCCCACGAAATAGCGGTCCATACAGAATTGGCTTTATGCACAGGGCAGTCAGTTTCAAGGCTTTTTTCATGGAAATAAGCGCATAGGTATGATGCTTGGCTGTCAAGCTGTACTTTTATAAAGAAAAGCGCAGCTAATAGTGCCATAGAAAATATTATCAGGAAATAACCGATAATTTTTTCGCTTTTCATCATTGCTTTTACAAACAAGAATTGAACCCTGTTTAAATATGTTGCTAAAATTAAAATTGGAAAGTTATATATATTAAGGTATCAAAATAAGCAGGATATGCCAAAAACCCAATTCAAAATAGCTTTCTTCGAGCTTGAGCAGTGGGAAAAGGAATACCTGTCAAAAAGATTAAAAAATTATAAACTGCAGTTTATTGACAGCCATTTAAATGAGAATAATGCAAACCAGGCAAAAGATGCCAATGCAATCGGCATTTTTATTTATTCTGCCGTTAACAAAAAAATCCTGGACAAGCTGCCAAATCTGAAATTAATTGTTACTTTGTCAACAGGCTTTGACCACATAGACCTGAAAGAATGCAGGAAAAGAAAAATAAGCGCGTGCAATGTGCCCCATTACGGCGAAAACACAGTTGCCGAGCATACATTTGCCCTGATTCTGAACCTGACAAGAATGATACACAAGGCTTATGAAAGGACAACAAAAGGCGACTTTTCCATTGAAGGATTAAGAGGCACCGATTTGCAGGGAAAAACTCTTGGCGTTGTAGGAATTGGCAGCATCGGCCAGCATGTGGCAAGGATTGCAAAAGGGTTTGAGATGAAAGCAATTGCCTATGACAAGTTTAGAAATTTAAAACTGGCAAAAAGGCTTGGATTTAAATATGCAAGCTTTGATTATTTATTAAAAAATTCCGACATAATAACTGTGCATGTGCCTTACAACAAGGAAACGCACCATCTCATCAACAAAAAATCAATTTCAAAAATGAAAAACGGAGTTTTGATAATAAACACGGCAAGAGGCGGCATAATAGGCACCTCCGCCCTGCTGGAAGGTCTGCGGTCCGGAAAGATAGGCGGGGCCGGTTTGGATGTTTTGGAAGGCGAATGCCTAATAAAAGAGGAGAAGCAGATTCTGTCAAAGCATTTCTTGAAGGAATGCGACCTGAAAACAGTGCTTCAGGACCACCTATTGCTGAAACATCCAAGCGTAATAATAACACCCCATAATGCATTCAACAGCTGGGAAGCCCTGCACAGGATTTTGGACACAACAATTCTAAACATCAATTCCTTCTTGAAGAAAAAGCCAGTCAATGTTGTAAAATAGATTACGGGAAAAAATATCAAAAATTTAAAAATCAAGCGACCCTTTTTCTGCTTTGGTTGTATGGGTGCCCTGCAGTTCTGCAAAAGCGGTTCACTTTTATAACTTATACATATAAAAGTCGCTCTCGTTATTTTTAATGTATTTTATTTAATACACATCACTTTTTTCTTTTAAGTCTAAACAGCATATACAATCCTAACAAAAACAGCGGAAAGCTTAGCAACTGCCCCATTGTGAAATAATTAAAAATAAATCCGATTTGCTCATCGGGGGCTCTGAAAAATTCAACAGTTGTCCTGAACAACCCGTACAAAGCCACAAAGCTCCAGAACATAAAGCCCTTTGGCATTTTTTTGTCTTTTATGAACCATAAAACTACAAAAATCGCCAAGTTTTTCATTGACTCATAAATCTGCGAAGGATGCCTGCAGCCGCTTGGCAGGCTTTCAATAAATCTATTTTTTGTATAATCAATGCACCATGGCAAATTTGTTATCCTTCCATAAAGCTCTGCATTAATAAAGTTTCCAATCCTGCCTAAAGCCAAAGCCAATGCAACTGGAATGACAACAATGTCTGCAATATCATAAAATTCTATTTTTTTCCTTTTGCAGAATAAATAACTGGCAGCTACTGCTCCTATCAAACCACCATGAAAGCTCAAGCCGCCGTGCCAGACGGCAATTATTTCAAGAGGATTTTGAAGGTAAAATATTGGATTGTAGAAAACAACATAGGCAATCCTTGCCCCTGAAACAACGCCAATAATCAAATAAACCAAAAAATCCGCAACATCGTCTTTTGTTATTGGCAATTCTTTTCTTTTTGCAAGGTAAAATATTAAAAAATAGGCAATAACAAAGCCTAAGGCGTAAAACAAGCCGTAGTACCTGATTTGCAGAGGCCCAAGTTCAAGCAATACGGGATTTATGTTGTGATAAAACATTTTTAAATTGAGATTACTAATTTGTTTTTTCCTTCTGGATATATCTCAACTTCCTTTCCCTTCTTTAAATTTAAAAATTCTATTATTCTTTTTGGGAGCCTTACATCTAAAGTAGTTCCAGCTTGCCCAATTTTGGTTTTTGTTTGAAGGCCCCAAAGCCCTTTCTTTTTTGCAATTTCAGTCATATTTTTTGATGTGCCTTCATCAAAAAATATTTCCCCACATTTATCGCAAACTTCAGCGTTAAACTTACCTATGTTAACCCCATATAAGTTGTAGTCTACCCTCTTTTTTGTTAAATTCCCTTTTTCGCATATATAACATTTTTCTTTCATTTTTTATATCTTTTGTCTTATATTAATTTCACTTACTTTCCCTTATTACTGCATAGAACGAAATCCTGTTTATTAGAACTGCTGTATAAAACACCAGGTCAAAAACAATGATTGACACTTGCTTGAAATAAGCGTATGTGTTAAGGTATAAATTATAATTTTTGGATGCCAGCAGCTTTATTAAATACCCGCTTCCAAAAAATAAAAGCCACAGGACCAAAGCAAATAATATCATCGTTAGTATAGTTTCCCTATAAACTTTCATTTTTGTAAAAGTAATTCTAAAACTCTTTTTTACTGACTCCTTTATCGAAGCGCCTTCGTAAAACAAAGAATGAGCTGTGTTGATTATCACATACAAAAACAGCAGATACGGGATTGCCAGGAAAATAAAAACAAAAGGCGCGTATGCCTGCTTAATGCTCGCCAAAATGTAGTTGGCTGCAAGCATTATTGCAAAAAATATGCCTGCAATTATTATGTTCAATGAGTAAAACTGCCCAAGACGATTGAATGAAAATTCAGTCTTTTCAAATAATGATTTTATGAAATCAAGAATGCTGTACTTGAAGAATGAATATGCAAATAAGATTATGAGGTAATAAGACAATGACAAAGCCATAAACATAACGGCCAAGGACAATGTCGGAGGGGCAGCGACACTCTGCGCAAAAAATAAGCTTATCCTGTACAAGGCAAAAACAGAGACAAGAAACAACGCGTCAAACAAAACCATCAATCCTGTTTTGTTAAGGTTGGATTTTGCCAGCCTGAAGCTTTTTAGAAATAGAGATTTCCTTTTCTCAATCTTTATTTTTGGAACGGGTTTTAGCTTCATTTAAAATGATAAAATAAAGGGATATATAAGGTTTTAGGTTTTATATTTTGTGACTTTTATTAATTGGTCTTTTTTCTTAAGATCCCCTAATCTTTTTTCTGCAATGACAAGCAGTTCTTTTGTTATATTTTTTGGAATATCTAATTTAAAATTATCCCTAAGTTCTGTCAGAAAATCATAAAGCAGTATAGGAAAAGCAGCGATGCCAATTTTTGTTTGTTCTGCAGTTTCATTTATGACAATGTTCCAGTCTATCTTGAACTTCCTTATCAATTCTGCAGCATCGTCCCTGTCCCGCTCCCTTTCTGTGCAGCCTTTCATCATCAGTATGTCTTCAGGGCTTGCTGTTTTTACTATAAAATTGCCGAACTCGTGAACTTCTCTTATTCTTTCAATTACCTTTTCATGTATTTTGTACCCAATAACCTCATTTAAGAAAAGGTCAAATCTTGTGTCTTTTCCATCCATCATCACAGGCTTGCCGGCATCTTCGTCTTTTCTAAATATGCCCTTTATGTTTTTCCTTTCGTTAAATCCCGAGTTATAAAGTATTTCTTTAACTGCAGTCAATTCTTTTTCCTTTAAAAAAACCAAGTCAACATCTTTTGTTGCATTCTTTGCCCCATAAAGCATCATCGCAGAGCCGCCTATTGCAATGCATTCCACCTTATTTTTTAGTTGGCTGCCTATCACATTCTTAAAAAGACTTATTTGTTCCTGTAAGTTAATCATTTGTAAAATAAAACTTATTAAATTGATTATTCAATGCGTCGCTTCGCGACAAATTCTTGTGCTCGGCGTAAATTGTCTGCCACTAATTTACGCCTCGCCTATTTATTCACTAAAATAATCAAAAGCGGTTTACTTTTATCACTTTATTTCTAAAAGTCGCTCTCGTTTTTTTAATTTTTATTGAATATTATTTGATTGTAATTAACCTTTATTTAACATCATTCTTTATAAGCCTCCAAGTCAGCCTTATTAAAAGGAAGGTATACTTTCCATATACTTTCTATTTGCTTTAAATCTCTTGTTCTTGCATTTTTTACAATAAATCTGCTGTCTATATTACTTCTTAGTAGTGCTTTTCTTGTCTTTTTATCCATTTTTCTAACTCTAATTATAGTTCTTGCTGTATCATACAAAGCTCCTATTTTTCTGCCGATAAGCTCTTTTCTCGCAATTTGGCTTAGTCTCTGCCAGTTTTTAACTTTATTGAATAAAGCCAGTGATGAGAGCACAGTCCTTAAATCTCCTGTTTTAACAGCCTTCACAATCATTTCCTCTGGAGTTGGTTCATGGTCGTAAATCCTATTTGTATAAGGCGCATAAATCTTTATCTTGGAATTTTGGTTTAAGTACTCATAAAGCCCGGGATAGCCCAATTTATTTGCCTTTAAAGGAGATATTTTGTACATTCTTATCTTTCTCTTCCCGTACACTGTTTCAACAAAGCCTTTTTTCCTCAGCATCCATATGTAATTAATGGCTGTCCTTCTGTTTATGTTGAGGTTTTTCGCCAGGCTGTCGACAGTCTGCAATCCCTCAAGCCTTTTAGCAGTGCCAATTATGTCCATTTTACATCACATATTTACCTATTTTTAAGTGTTGTAACAGAACTAATATTTAAAGGTTTCTCAAAATGCCAAGTTTTTGCTTGTAAATTTGCAAAAGGCTTTTAACAAAAGGCATCATTTTACATCATTAACTTTGTTTAAGCAGGGGGTCTTCTGCCACGAAGCCTGTCTGCCATTCTCCTCAATCGTTCCGCTCCACCAGTTGTGGGTGCTGATGGAGGCACTGGAGATGCTGGCGGCGCAGGCCCTGAAGGCTCCTCCCCCTCAGATTCACGCCTTATTTCCTCAACAATTCTTTTGAGTTCTTCCAAAATTTGCGGATTTTGTCTAAAAATTTCCCTGGCATTTGCAGAATTTAAAATATCACCTGCTCTTTGGAAGTTAGTACTTTCAAGAGAGTCTGATAAATTTCTTAAAAAGGATATTTGGCCAACTTCTAAAATTTTTTGGCCTAGTCTATTCTGGTTTAATGCAAAACCAAGCAGGCTACTAACCCTTCCCCACATTTTCTGCCTTAAGGCAGTATACAAGTCATTCAAGAATGTGATTACATCTAGAAATGGTTGAGGCTCAGAAACTATCGGATGTTCTACAGTTGGTGTTAAATCATGTGGATGTGGTGCGCCTGGTATTTCTTCATGCTCTTCAGTAACCCCTCTCTCCTCTCTAAATCTCCTTATTAGTTCTCTCATCTCTTCTGGAGTTAGACCTTTTATCAGATTAATTCTGAATGTTGGACTTTCTAATTTAGTTCCTGTAATCAAATTCAAGAAGAATTCACGAATATCATCAAGTGTAATAATCTTTCTTGTCTCTTGCTTTATCTGTTCATTTCCATATTCTGCTAGTAAATGTAATAATCTTCCTAATTTGTCTCTGATTGATTTTGACCTTTGCCATAAGTGTTCCATTAGGTTCCTTGAACCTCTTCCTTCACCATACTCTTCAATATCCCTTTCAAAGGATTGAAGTTCGCTGAGCACTGCTTCAGCTTCCATATCTTCGTCTTCTGCTAGTTCTGGGACTTGTTGTCTTCTTCTCTGTCCTCTTCTACTTCTTATCCAATACAAAATTGACTGCAATATGGTTATTTCTCTTTGAATTGTTTGAGCAAGATTAAACCTAAACCTTGGCGGGGTTATAAGCCTTATTCTAATCTGCTTGAATCCTACTTGAGTTGTACCCTTAAACAAAGTAACCCTCAAAATTGCTTCTCCAGGATGGAATAAAACTTCATCAATTGGATCAGAGCTTCCAGTAGGTCCTTCCTATGATATGACTTGACTGCTCAATTGGCATTGTTATTTGAATTCCTACATTAGGTTCTATTAGCCAAAATTTGATTGATTTAACATCTCGATATTTGGCTGCGATAGGAGTTTCTGGGCTTTCCTCTAGAATTGGTCTGCCGGTATTGGGGTCCAAAGGCCCAATTATGTAAATAGTTGCTTCATGCTCACCAGCCAGCAGGGTCCTATATCTCGTTACTTCCTGCGACATTAGTTCTATATCAGGGAATTGAATCTCATCAGACTTTGTTATTGTTTTTTCATAAGGTCTGCCGGTGTTAGGATCTAAGACAACTTGACCGTCAATGTAAAACAAAGCTTTGTAATCCCCGTTAACACCGCGTGCCATTTTGGTTTTTACAGTAAATGGCATTCCAATTAACAATGCATTTTCTGGATTTGCTGCTTCCTCTTTAGTTAGCCTTCTCGGATACCAACTGATAAAGTCTTGGAATTCAAGCCATAATTCCTGCATTTCCGTGAATTTTTCTCTATTAGCTAAGAATAATTTCAAGTACCTTGTAAGAAGATACATATACTTCATCTGTGCAAGTATAGCAGGCCTTAACTGCTCAAAGAAGAATTTCTCTTCATTTTCGAAATGTCTCTTTATAGCCTCAGGATTTGTTTTATCTATTGTTTTCCATTTGCTTTTATCTCTGTACCATTTTTGCAATGTCTTTATCTCTGTTAGCTTTTCCCATGCCTTTAACTTATACCGCTCATTCTTTCCGATTATGAAATATTCTGCAATTTTTTGTTTCACAGCCCAGCATAACCCAAGAGTAGTGCCATGAGACTTGGTAAACAATCTAAAGAAAATCCCATATATCTTTGCCATTAATTCTCTATACCAATAAGGAGCATTTCTTAAGCTTATTAGCCATTGCTCAATCTTTGCTCTAACCTTTTCCCAGAAAAGCAATGGATCTTCCTTTTCAATCCTGTCTAATTCTTGTATAAGCTCTCTTGCTCTTTCTCTGTCAAGTTCGATAACTCTTCTTAGCCAAATTCCCGCCAACCCAACTTTGATGGGTCGTCGTTCTGCTCCTATTCGCATCGCTGCTTCATTGCTGTATTTGCCAAAGCCTGTAATTTGATTTTCCTTTTCCATCAATTGTATTAGTAACTTTTCCAAATCAAATTCCAGCTTTAATATAGTTTTTATAACATGTTGTTGTGCTAGGAATGATTGGAATGCCTCTGATTCGGTATCAACCCAAAACGACCTATCATATTTCAGAACCTTCATATACTCGTCATGCAAATCCTTTATTTTGGCTTTTTTGTACCTGACAATCCCATCAACAACTTTTAGAATTTCTTGTTTTATTTTTATGATTTCAATCATTTCATCAACTATTTTTTGTATCGTTAATTCTTCTGGTGTAGTTGGTGGTGTTGGTTGTGCAGCTGCTGGTTCTTCTCCAGCCGGTCTTTCTCCTCTTCTTGGCCATTTCAACCAACCCTTCCTATGTGCAAAAATTCCGCCACCTGTTGCAAGTGCCAATATAAGTGGTAATAAAACCCACCACCACGAAGTACCAGTTCCGAAAATGCCTCCTTTGCCAGGCGCTTCTGATGCTGGAGTTGTAGTACTCGGCAGCGTAGTCAAGTCAGGCCCTGTAGGTGCTGCAGTTGGCGCTCCAAACAAATCTGTTAAATAGGAAGGCACTCCTGGCGGCCCTGGCAGTTCCGGGAACTGGATTGCGCCAAAGCCCTTTCCCAATGACTTGAAGAATCCTTCAGCATCAGGAGCAGTTAAACTATCAAACAAGCCTTGAAATAATGCTATGGTCAACAATGTCAGTAATAAAGCCAAAACAAACCTCCAGAACTTGTTTTTAATCCCCTTCAACAGCCACCAGTATAGAATAAACAATAATACGTACAAAATCCACTGCATGTAAGGCAGCAATATAGTTAATGAAAATCCTCCTAAAACAAGCAGGAATGCTGTCATCAAGCCAAGCAGGATTGCAATAACCTGCTCTGGCCTTTTGACTTCCTTGAACGCATATCTTACCCCCATCAGATAGATTGCTATGAACAATAATGAAAAGAAGAAAAAGTCAATCACTTGCGAATATGGCTTGTACTGCTCTTTTGCAAAGAAGTCATTGATTTGCAGCAAGCCGCCCCTGAAGGCGTCTGTGAAAGGCTTGGCATAGGCAATACTGGAAAGTAATAGGATTAATGTGATTATCAAGATCGATTTTCCTATTGTTTTTTTATTGATATTGGCTATTCCCATTTTTGAGCGAAAAGTTTATATATTTCATTTATGTATGTTGTATTACAATGAAGCATCCTAAAGATATGACAACCAAGGAACTTATTGAACTGGCTGATGATATCAAAAAAGGTATCACTAGTGAATGGATCAAGAGGCGCCAAACTGTAAAGCACGAGTCTAAACTCTTCATAATCTAACTTATTGATTATTTTTTTCATCTTAAAATCTTGAAACGCAATTTTTTATTATCTCAACAATCTTGTCTTCGCCAAACAAAACAATTCCTTTTTTCAAAATTTGGAGCATTTGCGAATCTTTTTTTCTCAACAAATCAATAATTTCATCTTCTGTTTTTACAACAACATCAACGTTTGGAATTGAAACATCAAGAGTTGTGATATTATCTACAACTAACAACAAATTTTTCTTGTCAATAATTGCAGCGCTTGCATTTTTTAATTTTTCAATATCCAAATCAATTTTTTCTTCAGAATAAAGCAAAACAACTGCAGCCAGATGCTCTGCAATCCTGTTTTCAAAATTAATTGCATAAAACAATCCTGTGCCAAGCTTTTGCCCAGCAACAATGTTTTGCTTTTCAAGTTTTTTTAAAATATTAAAGACGCCAGCTGGGCTGAAGTTCAGCCTTTGGGCAATGTTCCTTATTGTAAGCCTTTCAGTGAAGTTTCTAACCAGAAAGCTAAGTACGCTAAACTCATTGTCCGATAACGATAGCATTGTTTACTAATAATTAATGTATATATATTATTTTCAGTTTGATTATCAGTATTTAAAGGTTTCTATTTTATATTTAAGATTTAATGTTTAATTTTTAAGAATTAATAATTGAAATTTATAATTAAATATATGTTTATTTAGAATGAATGTTTGTAAATTTTAAATATAATTTAAACCTATGACCAAAACATTGTTTTTTCTGCCATTCGCTACCCCAACTGTTGTACCAGCTTTTGTCGCTATCTTTGCAGCCTTAATCTTTGTTTTCATGTCCCCTAAGCCAAGGGCGTTGGGCTTGCCTCCTGATATGTTTTTTTCCATTTTTATTTTATGTTAATAGCCATTTCCATAATGGGATAAATTTGACTTTTTTTCCAAAGTATTTTTCTTCAGACTCATTGTCGTCTGTTATAACAAGCATGTTATTGCATCTTAACTCATTGCTGGCTTTTATTAATGCTTTAAGTTCTCTCTTCTTAGTGTCAATATCGCTGATGTCATAACAAACTTGAATAAGCTGTTTTACTTTATTTTCTTTGATAATAAAATCTACTTCTTCATGCTGAGGATTTTTCCAGTAATAGATTTGTATTTTATGATTTATTGATATTTTTCTCAACAACCCTATACATACTATATTTTCAAATATTTTTCCAGTATTTTTTGATAATTTAAAACTAATAAAATTACAAAATCCATGATCTATTGTATAAACTTTCTTAGGGGCTATGACTTGTTGCTTTAATTTTGGCGAAAATCTCTCTAAAACTATAATAAGAAATGCTTCTTTTAGGTAGTCTATATAATTTTTAATTGTATGAACATCCTTTATATCAAATATATTTGAAAGTTTTGAATAGGTGAATTCACTAGAAAAATTTGAGACAAGGTAATTGGCAAGTTCTCTAAACGTACTTTTGTTCTTTATCTCGTGTCTTTTCAAGCAATCCTTGTTAATTATATCTTCGTATACTCCAATAATAATTTTTGAGCCAAATTTTCTGAATTCAGGAAATCCACTTCCCTTTACGTATTCATTTAGTTGTTTCCTAGCTTTGGCTATATCCTCTGTGAGATAAGTATCTGGTTTGAATCTTAAAACTTCTCTAAAAGAAAAAGGGTATAAAGTAAAATCTATATGCCTGCCGGTCAAATAAGTAGCAAGTTC
>JACPMT010000020.1 GCA_016185815.1 Candidatus Woesearchaeota archaeon | reverse complement strand
TCCCGACCAGGGCGCTTTATTTACAATCATGGGCCGGTAGCTCAGCCTGGTGATTGTCCTAATCGGGCAATAGAGCACCTGTATCAAATCATAGGATGGTGAAACTTTTAATCAGGTGGTCGCGAGTCCGAATGAGGCAAATAATAAAGCCTGGAAATCTCGTCCGGCCCATTATATTAACCATACATCATCAATAACAGCGACAAAGCAAAACATGAAGAAACAGAAATTCAAGGTTGATAAGCACATACTTACCCCAAAACACTCAAAGCTTGGCGAAAGGGAAAAGGCACAGCTGCTTGAAAAGTATCATGTAACTTCTAAGGAGCTGCCAAAAATACTAAAGACAGACTCAGCTATAAAGGAGCTGGACTCCAAGCCGGGCGACATTATAAAGATAACAAGAAAAAGCCCTACTGCAGGGGATGCATTTTTTTACAGGGTGGTGGCAGATGTATAAGTACGGCAAAATCCTCATACAAAAATACTTTGAAGAGCAAAGCTTTGTTGACTCTGACATAGAGTCGTTCAATAATTTCATTGACAAGGAGCTTCTGAACATTATCGAGGAAAACAAGGAAATCATACCGACAATCATTCCCCACAACATTGACGAATTTAAGATAAAGCTTGACAAGATATGGGTGGAAAAGCCGAAGATGATCGAGGCTGACGGCTCCAGCAGGAACATATTTCCAATGGAAGCAAGGCTCAGGAAAATAACATATTCCGCTCCGACATGGATCACAGTCAGCGCCCACATCAACGGGGTGCAGCGTGAAAGCTTTGACACGCAGATAGGAAACCTGCCCATAATGCTGAAAAGCAAGTGGTGCCATCTGCACAAATTGACAAGAGACGAGCTCATAGCAAAGGGGGAAGATCCCGACGAGCCCGGAGGTTACTTCATAATCAACGGCACAGAAAAAGTCCTTATCACAATCGAGGATCTGGCTTCAAACAGGCTCCTGATGGAAAAAGATGCGACCGGCCCAAGCCAGGTAGTGGGAAAATTGTTCTCAGAGTATGGCTCGTTTCGGATTGTTCTACATTACATTTACAAGGGTGAAAAGAATCCCGGTTATTGTCATAATCAAGGCGCTCGGCCTGCTGAAAGACGAGGAAATAACAAAATTCATTTCGCCGGAAAGGCAGTTTGATGAAATCATCATAAACCTATTGGAATTTGTAAGCATAAAAAACGAGGAGGAAGCCCTTGACTACATTGCAAAAAAAATTGGAATAACCCAGTCAAAGGAGGTAAGGATAGAAAGAATGAAGGAAATCCTTGACAAATATTTGCTGCCGCACCTTGGCATAAAGCCGGAAGACAGGATATCAAAAGCCTATAACCTGTGCAAAATGCTGAAAAAATATATTCTCGCCTCAAACAGCGAAATCAGCATGGACGACAAGGACCATTACATGAACAAAAGGCTCAAGATGAGCGGAGACTTGCTTGCCGATTTGCTGAGGTTAAACCTGAAAGTGCTGATTGGGGACTTACTGTACAACTTCCAAAGGATTGTCAAAAGGGGAAAATTCCCAAGCATAAAAGTAATCATAAGGGACAAGCTGCTTACCCAGAGGATTTATTCCTCAATGGCAACAGGAGTCTGGGTCGGCGGCAGAAAGGGAATAAGCCAGAGAATCCAGAGGCTGAACTATCTTGAGACATTATCGCATCTGCAGAGGGTTGTGAGCCCGTTGAGCGCTTCGCAGGAAAATTTTGAGGCAAGAGAGCTGCATCCAACCCATCTTGGAAGGCTTTGCCCGATTGAAACGCCCGAAGGGACAAACATCGGCTTGAGAAAAAACCTTTCACTGCTCTGCACAATATCCGGCGACTCAAGCGAGGATGATATCTTGAAATCAATGAAGGGAATGGGGTTAAAAGTCATAAAATGAAAAACATTCGTGATTTTTTAAAAATTATTAAAGTTAATGCGCTGGGAAGGAAATAAAATAAATCAGCCAAAAACATCAAATTCACATAAAATAAAAAAACACAAAAACCAGTCAATGAAAAATTAAATAAAATAATCCAATAACGAAAAACGCATTAAAAATAAACAATAAAAAACATCAAAAAATAACCAATCAAAAATTAAAAAAATGACAGAGGTATACCTTAACAGCAAATTTGCAGGCAGTGTTGACAACCCTATTGAATTTGTGCAGAAGATAAGGGAAGAAAGAAGAAAAGGCACAATTTCAGAAAACCTTAATGTGTATTATAATGAAAACACAAATGATATTCAGCTGGAAAGCTCCAAGGGAAGGGCAAGAAGGCCCCTGATAATAGTCAAGGACGGAACCCCGTTGCTGACAGAGCGGCATATAAAGCAGCTGGAGAAAAATGAGATATCGTGGTCAGACCTTGTAAAGCAGGGGGTAATTGAATACCTGGATGCTGCAGAAGAGGAAAATTCCCTGGTTGCTTTTTTTGAAAGCGAATTGACGCCGGAGCATACCCATCTTGAAATAACGCCTCTGGCAATGCTTGGCTACTGCACATCTCTTGTCCCGTACGGCAATTTCAACCAGTCCACAAGGCTTAATGCAGGCTCAAAGAACCAAAAGCAGGCGCTGGGCTTCTACGCATCAAACTTCGCTGTCAGGATGGATATGGATGTAAATATGCTCCACTACCCTCAAAAGCCTGTGGTCAGCACAATAATAAACGATATTTCCGACTATGACAAGCACCCTGCAGGCCAGAACATAGTTGTTGCCATAATGAGCTACAAGGGCTATAACATGGAAGATGCCATAATCCTGAACAAAGGTTCAATAGAAAGAGGCCTTGGGAGATCAACATACTACAGGCCAAGCACTGCAGAGGAATTAAGGTATGCCGGCGGCTTGATTGACCAGATATGCATTCCCGACAAGGATGTCAAAGGATACAAGACTGAAAAGGACTACAGGTTTTTGGAGGATGACGGGATAATATATGCAGAAGCGAAGATAAAAGAAGGGGATGTTGTAATCGGGAAAACATCACCGCCAAGATTTCTGAGCTCTATGGAAGAATACAGCTTAGCTTCAAGCACCAGGAGGGAAAGCTCTGTAAACCTGAAGCACGGCGAGGAAGGCATTGTTGATTTTGTCATGATAACTGAAAATGAAGAGGGCAACAAGCTTATACAAGTAAAGGTAAGGGACGAAAGAGTGCCTGAAGTCGGAGACAAATTCACCAGCAGGCACGGCCAAAAAGGCGTTGTCGGCTTGATTGTGCCACAGGGAGACATGCCTTTTTCAGCAAGCGGCATTGTTCCTGACTTGATATTTTCCCACCACGGCATTCCGTCAAGAATGACCATCTCGCATTTAATAGAGATGATTGCCGGCAAAACCGGGGCTCTTGCAGGACGCTACATCAACGGGACAGCCTTTGATGCAGAGCCTGAAGAAAAGCTAAGAAAGGAATTGCTTTCATTGGGGTTCAGGGAAAGCGGCGTGGAAACATTGTACAACGGCCAGACAGGCGAGCAGTACCATGCAAAGATATTCATAGGCAGCATGTACTATTTGAAATTAAAGCACATGGTTGCAAACAAAATACACTCAAGAGCCAGAGGGCCGATACAGCTTTTAACAAGGCAGCCGACAGAAGGCAGAGCAAAGGAAGGCGGCTTAAGGCTGGGAGAAATGGAAAAAGACACTTTTGTGGCGCATGGTGCATCATTGCTTTTGAAGGAAAGGTTTGACAGCGACAGGACAATTGTGCCTGTGTGCGAAAGCTGCGGAATAATCGCTATAAAAGACAACTACAAGAATAAATCATACTGCCCTGTATGCGGCGAAAACGTCGAGATTAATGACATTGAAATAAGCTACGCATTCAAGCTTATGCTTGATGAATTCAAGTCGCTTGGAATTTATCCAAAGCTGCAGCTGGAGAGCAAGTATTAGTTTATTTTTTAAAAATTATTAAATTTAATGCGCTGTGAAGGATAAAACAAAATCGCAAAAAACATTAAATTCACATCAAAAAATAAAACATTAAAACCGATATTGAAAAAATTCAATAAAAAAATAACCCAATAACAAAAAACGCATTAATTAAAATACAATAACAAAAATCCAATAAAAAACAATTAAAAAATAAGCAAATCAACAAAACAAAAAATGGCTGACATAATTTCGGAATACGAAGACAGGCTTCCGATTAAGATACTAGGGGAAATAAAAAACAACCTGCCAAAAGGCATAAGCGACTCTAAATTAAAGAAAATAATGGAAGCAGTCTATGATGAATACAGCAATGCAAAAGCACATCCAGGCGAATCAGTCGGGCTGATAGCCGCAGAGTCAATAGGGGAGCCGGGCACCCAGATGACGCTGAACACATTCCATTTTGCAGGAGTTGCAGAGATGAACGTCACACTGGGACTGCCAAGGATAATTGAAATCCTTGACGGAAGAAAAGAGCTTGATAACCCCATGATGGAAATTTATTTGAAAAAGCCTTATGCCAGCGGAAAGAAGGTAGAGGAATTAAGGCATCTTGCGCTGCAAATAAAGGAAACAAAGCTAAAGGATATCTCAACTGAATTTACGATTAACATAGCTGATTTTACCATTGAGGTAAGCCTTGATAAGGACAAGATGAAGGAAATAGAGCTGACAAACAGCAAGGTCATGGATGCCATCCTAAAGCAGCTGAAAGGCTACAACATAAAAGACAACAAGGATTCGCTTGTGCTGAAGGCGAGAAGCAAGGAAGATGTCTTTAATGACGCATACAAAACAAAAGAAAAAATAAAGGGAATCACTGTGAAAGGCATAAAGGGAATTTCACAGGTGCTGCCTGTAAAAAGGGAAGACGAATTTGTAATAATAACAGCAGGCTCAAACTTGGCTGATGTGCTTCAGCTTGAGGAGGTTGACGCTTACAGGACAACAACGAACAATATATTCGAGATCGAGCAGGTGCTTGGCATCGAGGCAGCCAGGCAGTCCATTATAAATGAAATTTTCAAGGTTATAGAGAGCCAGGGATTGAACGTTGATGTAAGGCACATAATGCTTGTTGCAGACACCATGTGCGTCAGCGGCACTCTAAAAGGCATTACAAGATACGGCGTTGTAAGCGATAAGTCGAGCGTCCTGGCAAGAGCCTCATTCGAAACGCCGATAAAGCACATCATAAATGCAGCGCTTGTCGGCGAAGTCGACAACCTCGACTCTGTTGTCGAGAATGTAATGGTCAACCAGCCTGTCCCAATTGGAACTGGATTGCCGAGCTTAGCGGTTAAAGCACCACAGAAAGCAAAGGAAAAGTGATAATTTTATTATTAAAATATTTTTTAGTTAATGCGTTATGCAAGATAAAAACAGAATAACAAGAACATCAATTTCACATAAAATAAAAAAACACAAAAACCAGTCAATGAAAAATTAAATAAAATAATCCAATAACGAAAAACGCATTAACAAAAAAATCAAAATCAAAATCAAAATCAAAATCAAAAAACAAACATCAACAAAAAATGGCAGAGGAAGAAACCGAAAAAAAAGAGCAGGAGCTTGAGGCTGTAAAGCAGGCTATTGAAGGCAGGGAAGGGAAGGCTGAAAGAATAGAGCAGGAAGAGCAGCACATCTACAAGCAGATAAAAAGCATTACATTTTCTGTGCTGAGCCCGAAGATGATCAAAAAAATGGCTTCTGCGAAAATTGTGACGCCTGAGCTTTATGACAAGGAAGGCTACCCTGTTGACGGCGGCTTGATGGACATAAGACTTGGGGTCATAGACCCGGGATTGAGGTGCAAGACCTGCGGCTCGAAATTAAAGGAATGCATCGGGCATTTTGGCTACATTGAGCTGGCAAGGCCGATTATACACGTCAAATTTGTAAACATAGTAATGACTATTCTGAAGTGCACCTGCAGGGAATGCGGCAGGATTCTGATTCCGGACAGCAAGATAAGCAAAACCAAGGAACTTCTTAACCAGATAGAAAAGGAAAGCGGTGTGGAGGAGCGAAGGCAGAAAGTCAAGGAAATAATTGCTGGATTAAAGACTGTAAACAAATGCCCCCACTGCAAAGCAAAGCAGAAAAAAATAAGCCTGGAGAAGCCGACGACATTTTTGGAGGATGAAAAGAGGATAAGCCCGATTGAGATAAGGGCAAGGCTGGAGAAAATTCCGGACGGCGACTGCGAAATATTCGGGTTAAAGGTCCCGCATGTAAGGCCGGAGTGGATGGTGCTGACAGTGCTTCCAATACCGCCTGTAACCACCAGGCCAAGTATAACCCTGGAAAGCGGGGAGAGAAGCGAAGATGATTTAACTCATAAAATGGGCGACATTGTGAGGATAAACCAGAGGCTGTTTGAAAACATAAATGCAGGCGCCCCTGAAATAATCGTGGAAGATTTGTGGGACTTGCTTCAATACCATGTTACGACATTTTTCGACAACAACATCGCGCAGCTGCCTCCTGCAAGGCACAGGAGCGGCCAGCCGCTGAAGACGCTGACTGAAAGGATAAAGAGCAAAGAAGGCAGGATAAGGCACAATCTTGCCGGAAAAAGGACAAACTTCTCGGCAAGAACAGTCATAAGCCCTGACCCAATGCTCGAGCTTTTTGAAGTCGGAGTGCCGTTCATAATTGCGACTAAGCTTACGATTCCTGAAAGGGCCAATGAGTGGAACATCCAGTATCTGAAAACATTTGTTGAAAAAGGCCCTGACAAGTATCCTGGCGCCAACTACATAATAAGGCCTGACGGCAAGAAGAAAAAAATAACCGAAGAGACTAAAGAGGCTTCCCTGGAGGAGCTGCAGCCAGGCTACATCATTGAGAGGCACCTGATGGACGGCGATGTTGCAATATTCAACAGGCAGCCTTCGCTGCACCGAATGAGTATGATGTGCCATCGAGTTAAAGTGCTGCCAGGCAAGACCCTGAGGCTGAATCCTGCGGTATGCACGCCTTACAATGCCTACTTTGACGGCGATGAAATGAACCTGCATATTCCCCAGACAGAAGAGGCAAGGGCAGAAGCGGAAATCCTGATGGAAGTCCAGACACAGCTTGTATCATTGAGGTACGGCTTAAGTTTGATTGGATGCACCCAGGATGCAATATCAGGAAACTATGTCCTGACAAGAGAAAACTCAATAAAGCGGGAAGTTGCCATTGACCTTATATCCTCAGTCGGCATCACTGACTTTTCAAAGCTGCCGAGGAAGTCCATTGTAACCGGCAAGGAAGTCTTCAGCGCTTTATTGCCCGACGATTTTAACTACAGCGGGCATTCAAGGCTATGCGACAGGTCAAAGGAAAAATGCGACAAGGACAGCCATGTGGTAATAGAGAACGGCAAGCTTGTTTCAGGGGTCATGGACAGGAACTCGCTTGGGGAGGAGTCTGGGCTGATGCTGAGGAATATCCACCAAAAATACGGAAAAGACTACAGCATAGATGTTCTCGGCAAGATTTTCAGGCTTGGGATAGAGTATCTGCTGAGAATAGGATTTACATCGGCATTGTCAGACACCGATCTTCCTGAACCGGCAAAAATTAAAATAAGGGAAGACCTCAGCACGGCAAAAAAAGACGTAGACAGCCTGATTGCGCAGTTTAAGGAGGGGAAGCTTGAGACATTTCCCGGAAAAACAAAGCAGGAAACATTGGAGCTTAGGATACTGGAAGTTTTGAACAAGGCAAGAAACGAAACTGGAAGGACAGTCGCAGCCCATGCAGACAAAAGAACGCATACAATGATAATGGCTGAGAGCGGTGCAAGAGGCAATCTGCTGAACTTGGCCCAGATGGCAGCTTGCGTGGGCCAGCAGGCTATGAGGGGAAAAAGAATAGAGAAGGGATTTGAGCAGAGGACTTTGTCCAACTTCAGGAAAGGCGACTTAAGCCCTGAAGCGCACGGATTCATAAGCAACGGGTTTAAAACAGGATTAACTCCGGCGGAATTTTTCTTTGGCTCAATGACCGGCAGAGACTCATTAATGGACACTGCATTAAGGACGCCAAAAAGCGGCTATTTGTACAGAAGGCTTGCAAACGCAATGCAGGACTTAAGAGTTGAATATGACAATACTGTAAGAGACGCCTCCCAAAAAATCATACAGTTTGAGTACGGCGAGGACGGGGTTGATGTTTCAAAGTCGGAAAACGGGTTTATCAATGTAAAGAGGATAATAAGCGCAGTTTAAGCAGCGGGATTCCAATCATACGGGTTTTGACACATGAAAAATAAAACAGCGAAATGCAAAAAAAGCATGTTGGCAATTTCAGCAGTTTTGCTTGTTTTGGCAGCCTTTGCCCTTGGATGCGCCAGGACTGGGCAGCAGGCAAAAGCAGCAGCCGAGCAAAAGGCATCTGAGCCGTCGCCTCCAATCCTGACAGGCTTGTTTAAAGCGGAAAAAAGCGATGCGTCATGGTCATTTTTCCTGGCTGACGACAGTGGGAACAGCATAGAGATAAGGGTTGATGCAGCTACAAAATTCACAGGCGGGCAAAGCGCGCCGGACTTTGACGGCAAAAGGGTGACAATCGTTGGAAAATATAAGCCTGATGTGGAATTTATAGAAGCAGTTTCAATTGAGCCGGCAAAATGAGCAAAAGAATAGATGCAGCTGAAATCAAGAAAATGCTGAAATCAGGAAGCATGGTTATAGGCACGGAAAGGGCTATAAAAAACCTGAAGCTGGGGAAAGTGCAAAAAGTGCTGCTAAGCTCAAACTGCGCCGATAAAACCGCAAATGACATAAATTATTATGCAGGGCTGGGCAATGCAGAGCTCTGCAAGCTGGACTATCCAAATGACGAACTTGGGGTTATATGCAAAAAGCCTTTTTCTATCTCTGTACTGGCTTTGCTTAAGCAACAAAATTCCACAAATGTAAGGTGAATGTAAAGTGGAATTTTGTGTATTCAAAAACTCTAAAGATTTGTGGAATTTTGACCGACATGTGAGCGAGTTCACTTCGCTCACTCGCATGTCACTGTCCAAAACCACTGAATTTTTTAGTTTAATTAACGCTCCATCAATATCTGATTGGTGGTTTTTGACAGGTGCAAGTAAGTGAATAAGATCAAGTACAATTCTGACTCAATGAAACTGATAACGCTTTTTGAGTCCATGACAGGCGCCAAGGTCAGGGACTGCATTGCGAATGAAAAGCTTATTTTTATAGTTGAGGAAAATGAGATGGGCAGGGCAATCGGGAAAAACGGCGCCAATATAAAAAGAATCGAGAATAAGCTGAGAAAGAAAATAAAGCTTGTTGAGTTCAGCAATGATGTCCTGCAGTTTGTGAAGAATATTGTTTACCCGGCGGAAATCGTTGACGTAAGGCAGGAAAATGACGGTATAATAATACACGCAAAAGATACCCATGCAAGGGCAATGCTCATAGGAAGGGAAAGGCGGAATATAAACCATTTAAGGGGCATTGTAAGAAGATATTTTGATATAAATGAAATAAAAGTTATGTAACAACCAAATACAGCAAGCTTTAAAAATCGGCGATAATACCAAACCAATATGTCAAACAAACCAAGGGGCTTGAACGCAGGCAAGAAGCTGAAGTCAAGAAGAAGCGACGGCAGGTGGCACTATAAGCCGTACATCAAAAGAGTCTTAAGGCTGAAGGAGCGCTCTGATCCATTGGGAGGCGCATCACAGGCAAGAAAAAACGGCAAGCAGGTAACAGCCTTCTGCCCCAGGGACGGCGCAACAAAGATGATAGATGAGCATGATGAAGTCATAATAGAGTGCATCGGCGGCTCAATGGGAAAATCAAAAGGCGACATTCCCGGAGTCAGGTGGCAGGTCATAAAGGTAAACGACCAGAGCCTTGATGCTTTATTGAAGGGAAGGATAGAAAAGGCAAGAAAGTAGTGTTTATTTTTTAAAAAATATTTAAGTTAATGCGCTGGGAAGGAAATAAAATAAATCAGCCAAAAACATCAAATTCACATAAAAATCAACAAAACAAAAGTAATATTGAAAAAATACAATAAAAAAACCCAATAACGAAAAATACATTAACTAAAATACAATAAAAAATAATCAAAAAATCAAAACAAAAAATGACGGAAATAAAGGCTTTCAACAGGTGGAGCATGGAGGGAATCAAGGTTGACGACCTTGGGCTGCAGCCTTATATTACCCTGAAGCCCAGGATTGTCCCGAGGACAGGCGCAAGGTATGCCGGCAACAGGTTTTACAAGAGCAGGGTATTCATTGTTGAGCGCCTGATAAACAAGCTGATGATACCGGGCCATAAAAGCAAGAAGCATTACAAGACAAGCGGCCATATCACGGGAAAAGCGCAGACAGCCTATGACATTGTTGAAGAGGCATTCAGGCAGATTGAAAAAACAACAAAGGAAAACCCAATCAAGGTTTTTGTCAAGGCACTGGAGAATGCAGCCCAAAGGGAGGAGATAATAACAATTGAATATGGGGGAGCAAGGTATCCAAAGGCAGTTGAGTGCTCTCCCCAAAGAAGGGTTGACCTTGTGCTCAAGCACATGACGCAAGGGGCGTACCACAGGACTTTCAACACAAAAAAGTCAATTGTCAGCAGCCTGGCAGAGGAGGTAATCAATGCCTACAGGCTGAGCAATGCGTCAAACGCGATTGCAAAAAAGCTCGAGATAGAGAGGCAAAGCGACAGCTCGAGGTAAGCGATTTATTTTTTGGCATTTACCCTATTTATTCCAGACTCAAAATTGTTTTCTTGTGTTTTTCAAACAGATTTTTGTCAATATATCCATAAACACCCTGCAGATTATTCTTAAATTGAACTGAGGTTATTTTATCCTTCACTCTTGAAAACCTGTTATCAAAATCTGCCTTTTCTGATACTTCTTTTTTAATCCACCCAAAATCCTTTACTTGCGGAATCAGCATAAAAACATCCCTTATATCAGCATTCCTGCAGCTTACAAATTTCATAACTACAAGCGCATCCGGATTGACTATCCTCAACTTTAATTCTTCTGGGATTGTTTTTCCCTTGAGAGTTCTTATCGCAGAGTTCTTGAAAACCCATTCTGCGCTGAAAACTGCCCTTGTTTGCCTGTCGTAAACATCTCTGATCAATATATCAAAACTTACAATAAAATTTTTCTTAATTGTTTTCCCATATTTAAGAAAATTCCCGGAATATGGTCCGAAATCAGTATCTTTTGCCCGTTCATAATCTTGTTTTTCCAGCTCTTTTGTTATTTTTGCTGTTGCAGTTTTATCTTCTGTGACTATGTCGCAGTCTACTGAAAATCTTGGCAGCGTGTAAGCATTTACTGCATAGCCACCAATAAGCACAAACTTTTGGTTTTTTATCCTTTTAAGAGCTTCAAAAACCTCTTTTTCCCTAAGCTGAAGCAGCTCCATACTTTTCCCTCATGTAGTTGTAAGCATACGAATACATTTCATTTTCCTTTGCTGTTTTTAATGTTTCCTTTAATTTATCAACTTTCAAGCCATCTTTATCGACTGATTCTACATCATTTACCGGCATCAATATTACATATTCCCCTACGGTTGAGCCTTCTCTTACATAATTTGGTATGTTTCTTTTGTTGAAGAATTCTTTCCAATATTTCAAATCTTTTTTTAAGACTTTGATAAAGTAAGGTGATTTCTCAATTCCTCTTTGCACATAAGAGTAATCCGACCAAATTTCTATTGCGGATAAATTTGTGAAAGCGTAAGGCTTTTTCGCTTCCTTAATCACTTCGGGAACTTTAAATTCCAACAACCCTTTAAATACCCTTTCTGGTTCAACGCAGTTGTAAGTGCCCCATGAAGCCTTTGTTATCCAGCCTGTTTTCAACAATACTGCAAATATCTTCTTCTTCATGCTCTGGCTTACAATCCAGTCTAATTCAGACTGCTTAAATGGCTCTCTTGAGCCGTGCTTTAAGAAGAACATTGCATAGGCCCTCAAGCAATACTGGGGTATTTCGCTTATCATAGTTACCTATTAGGTAACTACTTATTTAAATACTTTTCGGTACGAAATTGGTATAGAAAGTCACGAATGTTAATGGGTATACTTTTCGGTTTTTTAACCCCCACCTTGGCCATGTTGCTGAAACTTTATTTACAAGCTGGATTGAACAGCACTTACAGGTTAAGCAACGATTCAAATGCAATAGCGAAAAAGCTAGAGATTGGGAGGCAGGTGGATAGTTCAAGATAAAGATATCATCCTTTTAGATTTTTAATAATCTCTTCCTTTTTTAATTTGAATTGCCTTGGGTTTAAATTAATATATTTAAGCTCATCAAATTTTGTAATTATGCCAATCAGCCTATCTTTAAATTTTGTTAATTTTTCCTTTTCAAGGATTTTTTTGTATTGAGGAAAATCTATCTGGCATTTAAGCAGCAAATCCATTATGTCTATTCTGTCTTTCATGCCCTTTTCGGTATTGCCTCTGGCAATTTCAGCAGCCTGTTTCAGGACCAATAAAGCTTCAGGCTTAACAACCATAAAATTTTCAATTGTTGTAACATACTTTTTTATGTTTTCCAATAAGGGCAATTTAGAATAAAATGGCAGATATATATCCACATCTATATCCTCAATCTTAATCTCATATTTTTTTAGGTTGTCATTCTTATTAAGATTGTAATTCAGCCTTAATTTGTCCAACCCTTTGTAATCAACCACTATATCAATGTCCTTTGACTTGTGGGATTTGGCCCAGAGGTAAACTGCCCACCCGCCTATAAGCACAAAATCCATTTCTTTCCTGATTTTCTGCAATACTTGCCAGCTTTTTTCTGTTGTTATTGTATTCCAGTATTCCATTTTTGCTCCATTGCCTTCAGGAAGTCCTTTGCGTACCACTCCGGCAGATTCCACAAGTCAACAAAAATGCTGGCATTTGTGGCTATTTTGCCGTATTTATCCATGTTACTGTCTTTTTTAAGTACAAATACATTTGGAATGTTTTTTGACTCTGGAAACCTTCTTTTTATTTCATTTAAATCATCGCTGTAAACATATATTTCCGAGTAGTCTGCTGGGGCTTCCTTAAACTTCAGCCTGTAGCCCGTGTAGGCGGTAAACACAACAGAGTCAGGCATTAGCTTTTCTATTTCTATGACGCTTTTTTCAGCCCTTGTTGAATATGCTATGTCCTTTTTTAGGTTTCTAACGGATGCCCAATGGTAGAGTATTTTTTTCGGGTTTGTTACATGGAAGCACATTTTTTTGACACTGATGGCATTCATTCTTCTTAAGGGCGCCAAGGCGTTGTTGACATTTGACAACGAAAGGTCTAGCTTGTCAGAAACAGCCTTCTGGGTAAGTGTGTTGCTGCCTTTTTCCGACTGATGCAGTATTTCCCTGTAAACTTCCTCTGTTCTTTTCATATTTCTAGAATAATCTATATTTATTTATAAATCTTTCTATTTTTATAGAAAACAATATAAATCAAAATTCTAAAGATTAGAAAGAATAGCAAAGACTTATCAAACACAATAGCAAAGAAGCCCGAGACGGGGGGCAAAGCGACAGTCCTAGGTAAGGTGTTTTTTGATTTTTAATCTTTTGCTTCTGGGCAATAACTTTTTCTGTTTTTCCGATAGTTGCTCCTCCAGCCTTTTAATCTCTTTCTCGTAATACCCAGCCAGCTCTATATTCCCATCTTCCAATGCCTTTTCCAGCTTTACATTTTCATGGATATCAATCTCTTTTTGTATGCTTTCAATGCCTTTTTTAAATTTCCTCTTGCTCATGTCAATAAGATTTTTATTTCTTTTAACAAATCTTTAGTTGCAAACAATAATTTTGAAATATCCTCTTTTGCTATTATTTCGCTTTCAACTACTTTTACATTGTCCCTCTCCTTGCTGTAAATCCTATAAAATTCTTCAATCTTATTTTGTGAAAATTCACTGCTTTTCAAATAAGAGAATAATGATGCTTTTGAATACAATTTATTATTCAGCATAAGTTTTATCATCACCAACCCCCTTAGCCTCAGCATTAAGGAATAAACAATGCTTCCTATCTCAAAATTTAAATCCAACCCTTTTTTATTCAGCTCTAGGATATGCGTTGAGCTCTCTATGAACCATTTTGTATTATTATTTGTAAATCTGTATTCCTTGTATTTTTCCAATAAGCCTGGATTGATTACTGTCCTTGCCTCTTTCACTATGGGTAGCAGCAAAACAGCATTATTCTTTAAAGTGCTTTCAAGCTCCGTTAGTGTAATGGAAACAACTGAATAAGCATCCACCTTATCAATTATTTTTAATTTGGTGTCGGTAATTACTAAAATGTCTACATCAGAATCTATAGCCTGCTCGTTTCTGGCATAAGAGCCATAAAGATATACTCCCAATATATTCTCCAGGTACGGTTTTAAAATCCCCAATACTTCAGATTTTATATCCTCGAAGGATTTGGGCTTCACTATAAACCTTATCCTTTTGCCTACGTATTCCTTCGGCAGCACTACATGGCCGCCATTCCCAAACCTCTGCACAGTCTTTGTTTCCATTAGTATATACGTATATACAAACTTATATTTAAACCTTTTGGTTCAAAATGATAAACTGAAGAATATTCAAAAAGCTTGAGATAGAGCGACAGGCGTATAGTTCGAGGTAAGCAATTTTATTTTTTTGATCAATTCTTTCATGAACTTTAAACAGCAATCTCAAAGCTTTTTGCGCTGGCTTGCCCATTTTCAACTGGAATCAGTCCAGGCATAGAAAGGTTTTTATAAAGATATTTTTATGATGCTGTAAAAAGAGGTGCGTAATGAAAAGTAATAGTTTTAGTAAACATAAAAATTTGATTCTAATCTTTGTTCTGGTTATTGCGATTGTAATCTTGTATATACACAAAGAAAAAACACAAAATAATGGTCTTAAATTAAATGACGATGATAAAAAATTTTTAATTGATATTTCTAGAAAAACAATTGAGCAATATTTAAAACAAGGCACTAGGTACGATGTTGAAAATATAAAACCTTCATTTTTATTTGATAATAAGATATTTGTATCCCTTTATTCTAATGGAAGAATAAGAGGTAGTTGGTCAGCACAAAGGACTAATCTTGCGGACTCTGTCATTGACGCCACAATAAACGCATTAAATGATGAAAGATTTGAAAAAATAAACAGTAATGACTACTTAAAACAAATTGATATTCTTATAACAATAATTAAAAATATTACAAAATTGGCTGATAAAGATGTAGTTTATTTATCGGAAACAATTGGTACGGGGTTAGAGGGCATCCAAATTAACGTAAATGATACCTATTTCACTTTAATCCCGTCTTTAGCTGTACAGCAAGACTGGAATGCAATAGAAATATTGCAAAACTTGTGCGTGCAAACTAAAATGCAATTGAATTGCTGGAGAGACAAAGATGCAGAACTATACAAATACAATACCCTTTCTTTTATTGGCACTGAAAATAAATCATTTGATACCTATAGGGGAAGCCCTTTAATAAAGCAAGGATCTATAAATAAAGATAAAATCTACAAATCGATAATAAGTGCCTCTAACTGGCAGTTAAGTGTTCAAAAAAATGATGGGGCTTATGAGTATTTTTTTAATCCTACAAACGGGTACTACTCCAAAAAAAATAATATTATAAGACAAGCGCTGGCCGCTTATTCAATGGCTAAAGCTTACCAGTCAACAGGCGACAAAGATTATTTAGACAGTGCAGAAAGGAATATTAACTTTATTTTAACGCATTTAAGAGAAGAAAATAATATCGCATATTTGCAGTTTGACAATATCTCAAATTTAGGCTCTGCAGCAGTTGCGCTGATTGCAATGCTGGAATTGCCAAATTATAGAAAATACGATAGAGAGATTAATTTATTAAGCAATTTATTGTTGTCTATGCAAAGAGAAGATGGAAGCTTTATAACATACTACAATTCTAATCAACCAGACGACTTTGATTTCTATCCGGGAGAAGCTATGCTGGCTTTGGTACGCCTATATGAAAAGACCGGTGACAAAAGGTACTTAAAAGCAGTTGAAAAGGCATTTCCATTCTATAAAGGTTACTTTGACAGAACAAAGCATGAAGCATTTGTTATGTGGCAGATATCAACTTTCTATGAAACGTATGAAATAACAAAAAAGCAGGAGTACGCTGATTTTGTGTTTGAAATGGCTGACTGGATAATGAACCAGCAATACGATGAAAAAAACACCCCTTATTCCGATTTTTTAGGCGGGTTTTCCGATTTTTTAGGCGGTTTTGGAGGAAATGGTGGTATGCCTACTTTGAGTTCTGCTGTTTATGCTGACGGCATAGCAGATGCATATACACTGGCAAAAATTGTTAATGATAGGAACAAAGTTAAAAAATATGGAAAATCATTAAGACTAGCATCTAGGTTTATCTTACAGTTGCAATTTGATGATGTCAATACATATTATGTCCCAAACCCTGAAAAGGCAATTGGAGCTATAAGAGAATCATTGATATCGAATAACTTGCGCATAGATTACACGTCTCACAGTGTATTAGCTTTGCTAAAAATATACAATGTTTATACCGAAATCAAAGATACTTATGTTTAATACAAAGATGCTTAGCACTACTTTTTAATGAGGACATATAATTAAATATGAACAGCACAATTTATGAAACATGATTGATGAGAAACTTAAAAATTACATAAGATACGAGATCAAAAAAGGGCGTTCCAAAGAGGAGATAAGACAAGCCCTGCTGAATGCTGGGCATAAACTGGAAAATATAGAACAGCATTTTAATTTGATTGAAGAAGAAATCAAAAAGAGAGGCAACCCTTTGCTGTATCTCTTTATATTTTTTGTACTTCTATCAATTTTTTTAGGGATTTTTAGTATAGGTCTTTACACAAAACAAATCTCCCCTTACGAATATAGCAAACTT
>JACPMT010000002.1 GCA_016185815.1 Candidatus Woesearchaeota archaeon | reverse complement strand
GGGCTTGCACTCAAATACAAAGCAGCTTTGCAGGTTTTCCTGGGAGCCCTAATTGCACACTCATTTATGGATGCAGCTGCAATTTTTTTGGGCTATTTTTTTGGCTTTCAATTTAACACTACTCTGCTAAAAATAATAATTGGCGCTTCATTCATATTTTTGGGGATTTACGGCTTAATGAAGCATTATATACAAGGAGCAAAGAAAGCAAAAAGGAAAATTGAAGGCAAAATGCCGTTTGCAGCTGCATTTCTGACTGTTTTGGCAAGCGAGTTTGGCGACAAAACCCAGATAAGCTCTGGGCTGCTGGCTGCAAAGTATTCACTGCCTTGGCATGTTTTAACAGGCACATTTTTGGCGCTTGTATTGGCCATTGGCCTGAATGTTTTTATAGGTGCAAAGATAGCAGAAAAATTGCCGGCAAAAGCAATAAAGTTTGCAGCCTCTGTTTTGTTTATTTTGTTCGGAATTATTAGTTTATTTGCTTAATTTATCAATCTTGGCAGCAACAATAAAATCATTTTCTGACAAACCATCTATTGCATGCGTCCAAAGCTCTATCTCAACTCTGTTGTAGTGAACACAAAAATCCGGATGATGCCCTTCATTTTCAGCTATTTCAGCAATTTTATTAATAAATCCCATTGTATCTATAAAATTCTTGAACTTGAATTTTTTGTATAAATGCCCCTCTTTTAAAGTCCAAGATGGAATTTGTTTTATTAATTCGTCTATTTTTGATTTTTCCAGTGAAGGAGTTCCAGCTTCGCACGGTATGCATTTCTTTTTTGTAAGTTCCATATCAACCAAAGAATTCAAATATAAATTTAAATCTTATTATTTTTCCATATTGAAAATAAATAATACTTATTCATTAAACCATAAACTATAAATAAAACTTGTTTCATTTCCAATTAATGCAACGGCTTAATTTGTTTAATACTGATTCTAAAACAAAAATTAATCAAATTAATCTAAAATTATTTTTTAAAAAATACGCGACCTCGGTAGATGAGCGAGCGAGAGCGAGCTCTCGCATCTCACTGCTTCCACGAACTTTAATAGGTAACCCGCATACTAATGTATTGCAATGTATAGGCGAAACCGAGCGATATAGCAAAAAAGCGAGGTTGAGCACTAAAATTTGTGAGCGAAGCGAACATATTGAATTATTAACTTTCTTAAATACAAATAAACTAGGTGGTTTAATTGCCTAAATATATTGTCGTAGCCGGAGGAGTAATGAGCGGCGTTGGCAAGGGAGTTACAACCGCCTCTATCGGCAAGATTCTGCAGGAGCACGGCTACAAAGTAACTGCAATAAAGATAGACCCCTACATAAACTATGATGCAGGCACTTTGCGTCCAACAGAGCATGGCGAAGTCTGGGTTACAGATGATGGAGGGGAAATTGACCAGGATCTTGGCACTTATGAAAGATTCCTGAACTCGGACATTCCAAAAAGAAATTTACAAGACAGTCATTGACAGAGAAAGGCAAGGAGAATATCTTGGACAGACAGTGCAGTTCATCCCCCACATTCCTGACGAGATAAAAAGAAGGATTAAGGGTGCAAGCAACGGCTTTGATTTTGTTTTAATAGAAGTAGGGGGCACGATTGGCGACTATGAAAACATACCGTTCTTGTTTGCATTAAAAAGCCTTGAAAGGGAAGTCGGAAAGCAGAACCTTAGCTACATTCTTGTCACATATCTTCCTATTCCAAGCCATATCGAGGAGATGAAGACAAAGCCAACGCAGCAGGCAATAAGGCTGCTGAGCGAGCACGGCATATTCCCTGACTTCATAATCTGCAGGGCTAAAAAGCCGTTGGATGTAGTGAGAAAAAAGAAAATTGAGACTTATGCAAACATAGTATCGGAGCACGTGATTTCCGAGCCTGACATCGAAACTGTCTACCAGATTCCTCTTGACTTGGAAAAGGAAAAGCTTGGAGAGAAGCTGTTAAGGGAATTTGGAAGTAAGTCAAGAAGGCAGCCGAACTGGCATCCATGGCAGAAGCTTGTTGAAAATATTCTAAACCCCAAAAAAACTGTGAAAGTTGCGATTGTTGGGAAGTACATTGACATTGGCGATTACAATTTAGCTGATTCTTACATATCAATAAACCAAGCGCTGATGCATGCAGGAGCTTCTCTAAATATCGGAGTTGAAATAAACTGGCTTGACTCAAAGATGTTTGACAACAGCAAGAAGGCATTAAGCGAGTTGAAAAATTATGACGGCATTATCGTGCCTGGCGGCTTTGGCGCATCCGGCGTTGAAGGCAAGATAAATGCAATTAATTATGCAAGAATAAACAATATCCCTTATCTTGGCTTGTGCTATGGGCTGCAATTGGCTGTTGTTGAGTTTGCAAGAAATGTCTGCGGTTTAAGGGATGCTCACACAACGGAAATCAATCCAAAAACACCAGCTGCTGTGATTGATGTGCAGCCTGCCCAAAGGGAAATTCTGGAAAAGCACATGTACGGAGGCACTATGCGCCTTGGAGCTTATGCCGCAATATTAAAGGAGAAATCGCAAATTCTGAAATTATATCAGGATACAGGAAGATTAAAGGAAGATGAAAAAAGAATAAATGAATTAATGAAAGACAAGAGCCAAGCTTTCAGGCTTGGAATTTTAGAGAAAAATAAAAAAACAGTTCTTGAAAGGCATCGCCACAGATATGAAGTCAACCCAAAGTTTGTTGATTTGCTTGAGAAAGAGGGTATGGTATTTTCTGGGTATTATATGAGGGCAGATCATACACCACTTATGGAATATATAGAACTTCCAGGGCAGAGCTTCCGAGGTACACAAGGGCACCCGGAGTTTAAATCAAGATTAGGAAATCCATCACCCCTTTTCTACGGATTTGTTAAAGATGCTTTGAAATATCAAGAATCAAGTTAAAGTATAATATGTACCTCTTCTTCTATTAATTTGTTTTATAAGCCCTTGTAATTCTATTTTTTTCAATATTTTGTAAGACTGGGCAGAGCCAAGATTTAGAAATTCTCTACAATCTCTATTGTAAATTTTTCCATTCACTTTAATAAACCCTATTATCAATTTTGTTCTATTCTCAAAACTAACATCTTCATATGTTATAGAATAACGTGATTTGCTTCCAGCGTCTACGAGAAAGAGCTTTCCATCATTAACTAATTTAAATAATACTAATCTAGTTCTATCCACACTTAAATTTAGAATTTTCTGAGCTTTTGTAAATGTCAAGTATTTCTTATCTTTTAAATAATTAAAAATAATCCCATTTCTATGCCCATTATTTTTTATTGTTTCACGTAAATCTATAGCTCTTTCAGAAATTGCTATCTTGTACCTCTTATCAAACTTATTTTGTTTCCACCACAGACTTGCAAATTCACCATATTTCTTTACAGCTTCTTCTATTTTTAATATCAATGAAATAACTCCTTCTCTATTTGTTGCCAAGTGATAGACTTTAGTTCCTTTCTTAGTTTCTTGAATATAAATCCTAGAAGTTAGTGGAAATATATTGTCCCATAAATCTTTAACTTTATCAAAAACTTCTTTATTTCTATCCTCAAATATTACAGGCATCCATGCAGTACAAGAACCATCATCAACAATAAAAGCTAATAAAGCCTGTAATTGATGTTCTTCTGGCAATTTAGCTATTACATTCAATAACAAAATAGGATTCTTAACTAGTTCTTCATTATTTACTCTAAAAACCGAAGCAAAATCTCTAAAAGTTTTCTTAGGTATTATAACTTTTTTAGTTCCGTATCTATCACTAATTACTGGACCCCAAAATTTAATTCTGAGAAAATTGGCTAAATCTATAAATTCGTTAATATGCTTATTGCTATAGTCAAAGTGCCCATAATGATTAACACTACCATCTCCAATCCTATGTGCTAAAAGCCTAGTGTGTAATGGAGTCCAGCCTATATCTTCTAAGCAATTTTCTATATCTGTTGGATTTATTGTTATTGATTCCATTTTTATCAACCTCCAAAGTTTTTTATTTTCTTGAAAACTTTGGGTTTCGGAAAAAAGAGAACGTTAAGCGAAACTTCGTAATTGATTTTTGTGTTGAAAACCAAAAATCATTATTTGGCAGTTTTGCGTGTTATCTTTTTCGGTTTTAGATGCAGAATGGCTTTATATATTTTAGGCAAGGATGTCCAGTGGTCAGTGCACTTCACTACCTTTTAAGCAGGCTTGGAAACCCTTCCCCGATGTTTTACGGGTTTGTAAAGGTTTGCGGAAATAAATAGATGAAATTTACATCAAAACCTTTATTAACCATCATTTTTTCTTGATTTTATATTTTGTTTTGATGGTATTGCATTATGGAACAACAGAAAAATATTAAACAAAAAAAATCGTTAAAGCAAGCCTTGTTTGAAATCTATGATAAAAAATACAAATTGTTACTTATAATCCCATTTTTGATTTTATTTCTTGCATTGGCTCAAATTGCTTATCAAATCTACAGCACAGGGGATTTCATAAAAAAGGATGTTTCCCTAAAAGGAGGGGTGACTATAACAATTCCTTATGAAAAAAATGTCGATACAAGCCAAATTGAAAAGCAGGTTTCTTCCCAATTTCCGAAAAATGATGTCGCTGTCAGAACCTTAAGAAGCGCAGGAACTGTTGTTGGTGTTATTTTTGAAGCGGATATTGATGGAAACGATAAATTGCAAGTTGATAGGTTGTTGAATTCAATTGGCGATGCGCTTAAAATGGACTTGAGCAAGGTTGATTATGGCATAGAGATAATTGGTTCGTCTCTCGGAGCTAGCTTCTTCAGGGAATCACTGGTTGCTTTGGCTGTTGCATTCCTGTTCATGGGGCTGGTTGTCTTAATTTATTTCAGGACTTTCGTGCCAAGCATAGCAGTAATACTGGCTGCTTTCTCTGATATGGCTGTTGCACTGGCTGTGATTAACCTTCTGGACATAAAAATAGGCACCGCAGGAATTGCAGCTTTCCTGATGCTTATCGGCTACTCTGTTGACACAGACATTTTGCTGACAATAAGGGTGTTGAAAAGAAAGGAAGGGAC
This sequence comes from Candidatus Woesearchaeota archaeon, assembly GCA_016185815.1. Classification (GTDB taxonomy): domain Archaea; phylum Nanobdellota; class Nanobdellia; order Woesearchaeales; family GW2011-AR4. The sequence goes on along the minus strand of JACPMT010000002.1, from coordinate 2,283 downwards.
TGTAATGGGCCGCATTATAAGCTCTATTAAAACAGGAATGACAATGACAGTCACAGCAATAATCTCCACAATTGTTGCACTCGCTGTTACACAGTCAGAAGTTATAAGGCAAATTATGCTGATTTTATTGATTGGATTGATTGCGGACATTTTCAATACATGGATACAAAATGTAGGCTTGTTGAGGATTTATGTTGAAAAGAAGGCAAAGAAAGGAGTTATTATATAGGCAAAAACAAAGTTTTTGGCTATTACGAAGCAACAAAATCAAAATTTTGTTGGTGAGTTTATGAACTACAAAATTAAAAAATTGATAACAAACTGGAGAGTAATCTTATTGGCGTTATTCATATTTCTATCTTTTATAGCAATACATCCTGCATTAAGCAAAGGTGTTGCGATAAGAAATGTTCTCACAAACAGCTCAGCGAGCATTGCAGGCATTCCGCAGCCAAAGCCAAATGTGCAGCCTGTTGCAAGGGAAAGAATTGTGTCAATCAATAACGTCCCAATCAATGATGTCGAGGATTACTACAAATATGTCTCAGCATTGGGCCCAAACAGGGCGATCCAGGTAAAAACAACTAAAGGCGCATACAAGCTCACCACAATAGAAAAATTCGAGACAATTGAGTTAAATGAAACTGAGGAAAAAGAAGTAACTGAAACAATACAAAAGAATGTGACTATAAACGGCACAACCCGGATAATCAATGAAACAATAACAAGAACAGCAATTGCGCCAAAAACAAGGCAAATAAGCCTGGGAACTGAAGACCTCGGATTAAGGGTTTATGAAGCCCCGAAAACAAACATAAGGAAAGGCTTGGACCTGCAGGGAGGTACAAGAGTGCTTTTGCAGCCGGAAGTCAAGCTAAACCAATTTGATATTGGCGTGTTAATCGACAACATGAAAGAAAGGCTGAATGTTTATGGCTTAAGCGATATTGTGATAAGGGATGCTGGCGACTTGTCTGGAAACCAGTACATTGTTGTTGAGATTGCCGGCGCAACAGAAGAGGAGATAAAGGATTTGTTGGCCAGGCAGGGAAAGTTTGAGGCAAAAATAGGAAATAAAACTGTCTTCAGAGGCGGCAATGATATAGTGTATGTTGCAAGAAGCGCGAATGAGGCTGGAATTGACCCAAGCACAGGCTGCTCTGCTTCCGGCTCGCAATGGTTCTGCCGCTTCAGATTTTCCATAACCCTAAGCCAGGAAGCTGCCCAAAGGCAGGCTGATGCAACCAAGGATTTAACAATCGTTTACGACCCTGTTTCCGGAAGAAGCGATTACCTAAGCGAGAAATTAGAGCTTTATCTTGATGATAAAAAGGTTGATGAGCTTAACATAGGCGCTGATTTGAAAGGCGAGGCTGTTACGCAGATTGCAATATCAGGCTCCGGAGCTGGCGCAAACAACCAAGAAGCAATCTTTAACTCATTGCAAAATATGAAGAGGCTGCAGACAATTCTAATAACAGGCTCCTTGCCTGTGAAACTAAGCATTGTAAAGACAGATGCAATAAGCCCTGTTTTAGGCGAGGGATTTGTCAAAAATTCCATACTCATGTCGTTGCTTGCAATAGCTTCTGTTGCGATTGTTGTTGGCATAAGATACTGGAAATTGCTCATTGCAATTCCCATTTTGATTACAATGCTCTCTGAAGTTATTATTCTGCTTGGCGTAGCGGCATTTATAGGCTGGAATATTGACATGGCTGCAATTGCAGGCATCCTTGTTGCAATCGGCACAGGGGTTGATGATCAGATTGTCATAACAGACGAAACTTTGAAAGGCGAAACTGCTACTGTCTACAATTGGAAGGAAAAAGTAAAAAGGGCTTTCTTGATTATTATGCTTGCCTACCTTACTGTTGTTGTTGCAATGATTCCGTTGATATTTGCAGGAGCAGGCTTGCTGAAGGGCTTTGCAATCACAACAATAATCGGAGTTACAATAGGCGTTTTCATCACAAGGCCTGCTTACTCTGCTTTTATTGAGATAATGATGAAGTAAAACAACTGTTTCGTCAGTTGACACCGAGAAACTTTTTAGAAAAAAGTTTCATCAAAAATGTAGGCTTCGCAACTTTGTTGCTCAGCCCACGAAAAATATAATCATAAGATTTATAATAACGACATATTTTATTAAGAACATAAAATGAAAGGACCAATGCGAGTTTATTATGATGAGGAAGGGGATTTTTTGGAAATCTCTGTCGGAAAGCCAACAAAATGCTATGCTTCTGAAGTAAAACCAGGAGTATTCCTAAGAATAGATGA
>JACPMT010000015.1 GCA_016185815.1 Candidatus Woesearchaeota archaeon | reverse complement strand
ATGCATGAAGGAATTTATGACAATGCTGACTTTGGATTTTTCAGGTACTCTGTGACTCCGGACTGGAAAGTGCCACATTACGAGAAAATGCTTGACACAAATGCAGGATTATTGAGAAATTATGCAGTTGCCTATGAGATAACAAAAGAGGAAAAGTACAAAAAAATTGCTGAGGAGACAATAGAATACATAAACAAATTTTTGTCTGACCGGAAAAATGGCGGTTTTTATGGCTCGCAGGATGCAGATGAGGAGTTTTATCTTGCAAAGCCAGAAGAAAGAAAAAACAAAAAGCAGCCTTATGTCGACAAGACAATCTATGTTGACTGGAATGCAATGATGATATCTTCCTATCTTAAGGCTGGAGAAATTTTGAAAGATGAAAATGCCGTAAATTTTGCAATAAAAACTGCTGAGTTTATTTTAGGAAATTGTTATGAAAAAAACAATGGGTTATTCCATTACTTTGACAGCAATGCAAAAATAAACGGCTTGCTAAGCGACAACATTTATTTCTTAAATTGCTTGATAGATTTATATTCCACTAAACAAAATAAAAAATACTTTGAAAAAACAATAGAAATCGCTGATTTCATTCTGAATAATTTTTATGATGAAGATGATGGTGGATTTTATGACAGAATGTTGCAAAAAGAAGATTTGGGAACTTTAAGGCACAGGAGCAAGCAGTTTTTGGAAAATTCATTTTGCGCAATTGTATTCTTAAAGCTGTATTTTTTGACCAAAGAGGATAAGCATAAGCAGGCTGCAGAAAAAGCTTTATTGCACTTTGCTGACAGCTATCTGAATTTTGGGTATTTTGCAGCGATGTATGCTCTAGCTGTTGATATGCTATTCAATAAAGATGCAGTTAATGGACTGGAAGGCAAAAATTAATAAATAACCGCTAAAACACTTTTTGTATGAACGCAGCCCCTTCTGTGCGGGCATTGAAAATTGAACTAATCAAAGCCAAAGGCGATGCCCTGCTAATCGGATTTTTCAAGGAAAAGTTTAGTTTAAGTTCTGAATTAAAAAAATTGGATAACGGGCATGGCAACATTATAGGCTCCTTCATTAAAAACAGCAATTTCAAGGGTGAAAAAGGGGAGGTAAAAACCATTTTTGTGAATAAAAACATAAAAAACATTGTTTTAGTCGGGCTGGGGGAGGAAGAGAAGTACAACCTTGATGCTTTGTCCAATGCAGTTGCAGATGTTTCAAAAAAACTGAGGGACAATTCAACAGAAAGTTTTAGTTTATATCTAGAATCTTTCAAAAATTCAAAATTCAATGATGAGGAATTAGTTGAAAAGATAACATTAAGCTCATTAATGGGCTTGTATAAGTTTACAGAGTATAAAACAAAAGATAAAAACAATAAAAAATATATAAAGCAGATAACAATAATAACAAATTCTGATAAAAAGTTTGACAATCATATAAAATACTCTTCTGTTGTTGCCGATGCTGTAAACAAAACAAGAGATTTGGTTAATACCCCTCCAAATGTTGCAACACCTGAGTATGTTGCAAATTATGCAAAAGATCTTGCAAGAAAGTCGAATTTGAAATGCGCGGTTTTCGATGAAAAGCAGATTGCAAGGATGAAGATGGGATGCTTCATGGGCGTTGCGCAGGGCAGCGTAAACAAGCCAAGGTTTGTTGTTCTTGAATATTATGGAACTGATAAAAAGCAAAAGCCGATTGCAATAGTAGGAAAAGGAATTACTTTTGACAGTGGCGGCTTGAATGTAAAGCCTTACCCTTTTATTCTGAACATGAAGGACGACAAGGGAGGGGCGATTGCTGCAATGCATATTGCAGAGGCAAGTGCAAGGCTGAAGCTGCCAATAAACCTTGTTGTTGTCACTCCGCTATGCGAGAATATGATTGATGCTGCTTCCTACAGGCCTGATGATGTTTTGACAGCCTACAATAAGATGACTGTTGAGATAAGAAACACAGATGCGGAAGGCAGGCTTGTACTTGCTGACGCGCTTGCGTATGCGGCAGAGCAAAAGCCGCAGGCAATCATTGACATTGCAACTTTGACAGGGGCAAGCATGATTGTGCTGGGCTATGTTGGAACGCCTTTTTTAAGCACAGATGAAAAGATTGCTGAAAAAATCAAAGACGCATCAAAAAAAAGCCTTGAAAAGGTTTGGGAGCTTCCCTTATGGCAGGAATATGAGGAAAGCATTAAAAGTGATATTGCTGATGTAAAGCACATAAGCGATGATGGAGATGCTGGGGTTATAATAGGGGCAACATTCCTTAAGAATTTTGTGAATGACATCCCCTGGGCGCATATTGACATAGGGACAACAGTATGGTCAAAGGTTGATAAAGGAATTTTGACAAAAGGGGCAACGGGGGCGACTGTAAGGTTATTGATGGAGATGCTGAGGGAATGGAAATAGATTTTATTAAAAAGAGGTTAAATTATTTGAGATGAAAATTACCTTTACGAGTCATGCGAAATATAGGATTGAAAAAAGAAAAATTCTTGAACAAGAAGTAATTGACGCGATTAAACACCCTGACAAAACTATCAAAAGGCATGATAAGTATTATTTTCAAAAAAGATTGGAAAGGGGTACTATAGAAGTGTCATGTGAAAAAACAGAAAGAATTATAAATATAATCACAGTATATTGGCTCTAAGATGGAAATAAGCTACGACAAGGAAGCGGATGCAATGTACATAGAATTTCGCAAAGGCGAGTTTGATAAGAATAAAAAGATAGATGACTTTACGATTATTGATTTAGATAAAGAAGGAAAACTTTTAGGAATCGAGCTTCTTGAAGTTAGCACACGAATACCAATTGAGTCTCTTTCTGAAATACATGTTAAGAATTTGTTGGCAACGACACAGTGAAACAGGAGTAATTAAAGAGTGCTGTAAGATTGCTAATGAAAGTGCTGAGGGAGTGGCAAAACAAAACGAGCTTAAATGTCAGATTGTAAGCGGAGACAAACATTTTAAAGGCATGAAGAATGTTGTTTACATAGGAGAGTAAAATAAAGCAATAAAATAAAATGAGCAAAATACTGTCATTTATAGCCATACCATTAAGCATTCTTATTACTCTTAAATATTTCAAGATTTACGATATAAATCCAATAATTGCTTATAACATAAGCATAACTCTAATAGGGGCATTATTCTTAATTGCAATGCAGGTTTTTTCTTACATAACAATACATTCCTTCAATGAAGGCACAACTTTAATGGGTAAATTAATCAAGACTATATTGGCAATTCCGGGTATTCTTTATGTAATAAATATGTTTTATCCGGTAAATACAGGCTTTGATTTGGAAATTATCATTGCCTTATTCTTGTTCACAGAAGGTATTTATGGACTTCATTAACACAAACAACAACCTTTTTAAAATACCATTTTTTCTCTTTTCTTATGTACGATGTAATAATTGTCGGCGCAGGCGCTGCTGGATTGACAGCTGCAATTTACACCTGCAGGAAAAAGCTTAAAACAGCGGTAATCAGCATAGATGTCGGCGGCCAGACAAACCTGACAAGCCACATTGAGAATTATCCAGGCACAGGGCCGATGCACGGAATCGAGCTTATGAAAAGGTTCCAGAATGAGGCAATCGGTTTTGGCGCAGAATTGATAATGGGAAAAGCAAACAAAGCTGATAAAATTGAAAACGGATTCAGGATAGGGCTGGCAAACGGCGAAGAATATGAATGCAAAGCCTTGATTCTTGCTTATGGAAAAGTCCCGAAATCACTTGGAGTTGAAGGCGAGGAAAAGTTCATGGGAAGGGGTGTTTCAACATGCGTTACCTGCGATGCGCCTTTGTTCAAGAACAGGAATGTTGCAATAATTGGCGGCGGAAATTCAGCTGTTGAAGGGGCTTTGGAGCTTGCTACATTCTCAAAAAAAGTTTATCTTACCCACAGAAGGGATTCATTCAGGGCTGATGAGATAACAGTTGAGAAATTAAAGAATAATTCTAAAATTGAGCTTGTGCTTAACAGCATTCCGTTAAAAGTAATTGGAGACAAAAATGTTGAAGGCATTGAGGTTGAAAATGTTGTAACAAAAGAAAAAAGAGAATTAAAGGTTGATGGAATTTTCATTGAGATTGGGTATGTGGTTGATACTTCATTCGTGCAGCACCTTGTGAAAGTAAATGAAAAAAAAGAGATTATTGTTGATGACAGGGGCAATACATCATGCGCTGGGATATTTGCAGCAGGCGATATAACTCCAGTCCTATTCAAGCAGACTGTGATAGCAGCAGGAGATGGCGCAAAGGCTGCATTGGAATGCTACAGGTGGCTTACTGGAGGAAAAGGAGCTGTGCTTGACTGGACGCATTAAAAAAGAGAATTCATTAAACAATTATAAAACACATTTAAATAAAAATTAACAAAAATAATTAAATAAAACACAATACACAACAAAAAACATTAATAACCAATAAACAAAATGTTAAAAAACAAAAAAGTCATTATTTTTGCGGAGAATTATTATGAGGATCTGGAGCTTTGGTATCCAAAACTGAGGCTGATGGAAGAGGGGGCTGATGTTGTTGTTGCTGGAACTGGAGAAAAAACATACAAAGGAAAAAACGGGTATCCTTTGGAGGTAGACGGCAACATCAAAGATTACAAAGCAAGGGATTTTGATGCTGTTGTTATCCCAGGCGGTTTTGCTCCTGACAGGCTGAGAAGGTACAAAGAAGTTCTTGATTTTGTCAGGGAGATGAATAAGAGCGGAAAGGTTATTGCAGCAATCTGCCATGCAGGCTGGGTCTTGGCAAGCGCTGGAATTGCCAAGGGCAGGAAAGTGACCTGTGTAAGCGCAATAAAGGATGATATGACGAATGCAGGAGCAAAATATTTCGATAAAGAAGTTGTTGTTGACGGCAGCATAATCACATCCAGAATGCCAAGCGACCTGCCGGCATTCTGCAGGGAGATAATAAAGGCGTTGGGCAAGTGATTTTTAATTTTAATTGAAGTTATTCATCTGGAATACTTTTCCTAATGAGCTGGCGCAGGAGTCGGAGCTGTGGTTGCTGCAGGAGACGGTGCTGCTTTGAATAAGCCGCCAACCACGCTTCTTATTGCAGAGCCAATATCATAAGCTGCTTTTGTGACTCCTCTATAAAGTTTGCCTCCAACGCTTGCTGCTCCGCTCATTAAATAGAACGGATTTAAAACATTCGGCAGGTATGTTGATGGGTATAACAATCTTTTGTATTCTACTTTTCCTTCCTTTGATAATAACATCCTATATAGCACACTACCTACTGCAAGTGCGGGGAATAAGTAAGGTGCTAAATATGGCAATGCAAACGTTGCTCCAATAGCCGTAGATGTCAATGTAGTTAAAGGTAATGCTCTCTTAAGACCCTTCCAATAATTTTCTTTAAAGTCTTTGCCAATACCTTTAAAGGTTTTATTTTGAATTACATATTGCAACGGGTAATATAGTGCTGTTAATGCAGGTGTTAAAACCCCAAGTGCTAAGCCGCCTACAACAAAAGGGCTTATTGGTATAGAGGTTCCAAGAATGTTTGCAACTAACCCATCCAAGCCTAATGCCTTTGGAGCTTGCTTAACAGCCTCAACGCCATACCAAAGTGGAGGGGTGAATAAAGCACCGGCAATTGCTTCGTCTCTGAATTTGCTGCTTGAAAATTCTTTGCCTGCTAACTTGCTGCTAATTCGCGCACCAATTGGGAATGATGCTGCTGTCACTAAACCATCCAAACCAAATAATGCAGTAGCTCCAGCTATAGCGCCAGCTCCAACAATGTTATTTGCAGACGACTTAATTGCGTGCCATGATTCATCAACTGCACTCTCTAAAGTAGTTGGTGCTTTTGGCTTCTCTTCTTTTTTGTCTTGAGCTTGAGGCTTTTCTTGGTTATCTGCCATTTTCCACCTCAAGCAGCTTCTTCACAGCATACTCTACAACATGGCTCTTGTTCCTGAACTTTCCACTAGAAAGGGTTTTGATTATTTCATTGACTAATTCTTCATCAAGGGTTATGCTTAGTTTCTGCTTCATTTACCTTTCCCCAAAGTTGTAAGTACTACTGAGTAGTGTAAAATACTACTACTTTTAAATCTTTCTATTTTTATTACTTTAGAATAGTTACAATAGAAAAAAGAAACTTTATATAGTATAGATTATACCAAAAAATATATATACCAATTAGTAGAATAATCTAAAACCATAAAGCTTATATATTAGTTCTATACAAAATGGAATATTAGTTTTAAAAATATATACCAAAAAGTATAAATCAATAATCGAAACATTTTTATAATATTAGTATATATACCAACTGGTATTAGAAATTACTCGTATTTATTTGAGAGTGTGAAATAGTTGGCTGGAAAAGAGGCATTTGTCAGGAGAAAGTATTACCTTGATTTATTAGATAAAAATACAAATTCTTTCATTAAGGGTGCTGGAAAAAATATTGCTTTGCTTGGCTCAAGGAAATCAGGCAAAACATCAATTGTCAAGGAGCATAT
>JACPMT010000011.1 GCA_016185815.1 Candidatus Woesearchaeota archaeon | reverse complement strand
GTCAAGCTGCTGGCCTGATGCTTCATCATTATTTTCCCGGTCTTCCTGTTTTTTGAACTCCTCAAGTGTTGTTGCATCCCCGAGCCTGCCTCTCCTCAAAAGCCTTTGAAACCTGATTTTTTGGTCAGCTACAACACCAACCAATAAAAAACCTTTGTTTTTTCTGAGCTCTTCTATCTCGCCGGGATTTCTTATGCTTTCTATGACAAAATCCATGCTGCCTTTTGCCTTTTTTATTTTTTCATTGATTCTTTTTGCAAGTATCCCATTTCCGAATTTTTTTCTTAGTTCATTCCCGAGATTTATCAATGTACTTCTGGAATGGTCAAGATGTCTCTTGTCAGCTTCCTCCCTTAACGCATCCGACAACGAAAAGTACGCAAAACATTTCAATTGCAGATGCTTTGCAAGCTCCCCTTTTCCAGCAGCATTTTTCCCTGTCAAGCCTATTATCATTTTTTCTGCAATTTCTCCAATTCCTCTTCAAACCTGTCAAGGTCCTCAAACTCCCTGTAAACAGAGGCAAACCTTATGTAAGCAACTTTGTCCAAAGATTTTAGCTTTCGCATAGCCAGCTCTCCTATAACTTTGCTTTCAACCTCAACAGAGTCCCTTTTTCTCAAGTCAGACTCCACATCATCGACAAGCTTTTCAATCTTGTCAAGGCTTATATCCCTTTTTTCGCACGCCTTCAAAATGCCATCCATTAATTTCTTTCTTTCAAACCTTTCCCGCTTGCCGTCCTTTTTCACTACAATAATCTCTGCTTCCTCGACCCTTTCATATGTTGTGAACCTTTTATTGCATTTCAGGCACTCCCTTCTTCTCCTTGTAGCCTCCAAATTCTCAGTCTCCCTTGTGTCTATAACCTGGGTTTCCTCATGGCTGCAATAAGGGCATTTCATTTTCAGAACTCGCAATAATGTTTAGCATATAAAGTTTTTGTCTAAAAACAACAAATATTTAAAACACCTGAAAAAATCACTTAAGATGGAAAAAAATAAAATCAATATCGGCGGCCAAGCAGTTATAGAGGGGGTAATGATAAGAGGGCTCAATAATTATGTTGTCGCGGTCAGAAAGAACAAAGGAATTGTAGCAAAAAAAGGAAAAATTTCCAAGAGAAAACACCATTTCTTAAAGCTGCCACTTATTCGCGGTTTTGTAAACCTTGTCGAAATGCTGGTTATTGGCATAAGGTCGTTGATGTGGAGCGCAGAGCAGGTTGCCCCAAAAGGGGAAAAGATAGGAAAAAATGAGCTGGCTTTTACAATTCTGGTTTCCATTGGCTTTGCAATCATATTTTTTATAGCACTGCCTTATTTTTTGACAAACCTTGTCGGATTTACCGAAGAGAAAAAGCCTGTCCTATTCAATATTGTTGACGGAATTATAAGAATACTCCTCTTTTTAACCTACATTGCTGCAATCTCGTTCATGAAAGACGTGAGGATACTGTTCCAGTACCACGGGGCAGAGCATAAAGCCATACACTGCTATGAAAAAAATAAAAAATTGAACATTGCCAATGTCAAAAAATTCACTACGCTTCATCCAAGATGCGGAACGTCATTTTTATTGATAGTTTTCATTGTAAGCATTCTTGTATTTTCATTATTGCCGTCCATAATGCTATTTTACTACCAAAATTTTTCAACCTTGAATGTTTGGCTTAGAAAAGGCATCCTGTTTCCGGTAAGAATACTTCTTATCCCGCTTATTGCAGGCATTTCATACGAAATATTGAAAGTCAGCGATAAAAAACAAAATATTTTTTTGTTTAAGCTTGTTTCAATGCCGGGCTTGGCGCTTCAAAAAATAACAACAAAAGAGCCGAATAATAAGCAGATAGAAGTTGCTGTATATTCTTTAAAAAAATTGTTAGAAGCAGAAAAAATAAAATAAAAAAGAAGAGTTTACCTTCTTTTTCTTCTTCTTCCGCCGCGAGCCATTTTCGCTGCAGATATGTCCCCATGCTTGTCGATAAAGTACAAGTAGCCGTGCTTTTTCTTTACACCGGCTTTAGCCACAACCTCAACCTTGGCCCTGCCTTTCTTTCTGCCGCCTCTTGACATCTTGGCCCTGGCTACATTGCCCTTCTTGTCCACAAAATAAAGGTAGCCTGCCTGCTTTCTCACACCAACTTTTGCTACTTTTTCTGCCATTTTAGATTTACCTCCCTACTTTTTTATTATTTTAAGACGACTTAATGCACCCCACGTCTTATCTGTCGACTAAAAAATTGAGCATATATATAAATATTTCGATTTTTAGACGAGAAATCATTTTTTCTTGTGCTTCTCAACAATTTGGTTTGTCCTGTCCAGTTCATCTTGCGGAGGCTTTGGTATATTCTCACCAAGATTCCAGTATTTTTGAGCGTGGTAAACAAGCGGCTTCTTGCCAGACAGCTTTGTTTCAACAGCCTCCCCAACAAAAGTTGTGTGGTCGCCAATCGGAATCTGCTTGGCTAATTTGCATTCGATATTCAGGGCAGCATCCTCAACCATCAAGACATTTATTTTTTTGGCTTTGTAGAACTTGAAGCCGAGCTCTTTCAATGCAGAAATCTTGTCAATGCTCTTTCCCGAGCTGCCCCCTGAAATGCTTGACAAAACATTCTGGTCAGATGCGCATAGGCTGATTCCAAACTCCTTTGTATTTTCTATATTGGCATGGGTTGCATCCCTTGGATTTATGCAGACAGCTATCAGTCCAGGCTTATAAGAAATATGGTGCGTCCACTCGGCAGCCATTATGTCATGTCCATAAGGGCCATTGGTTGTGATCAAGCCCACATTCGTTACAAATTGCTTTGTCCTTTCATCTCCCCATGGCAAATCCATGAGCAAAAGTATATAGTATATGATATTTAAATCTTTACAATTCATCAATCTTTTTCAGGTAATCCTTGACCCTTGAATTGATGCTTGCCAAAAGAATTTTCTCAATCCTCTCCTCAAAAATTTCATTCAGGTTGTTATGCTCCGTTATCCTGTAGGCGTTGAGCCTTTTTTCAATTAGCAACGTGTCTTTCAGCCTCTTTAGCTGCCTCCTTATGTTTGAGGCAGCAATCCCCAGCATCGGCAGCTTCAGGTTTTTCCTGTCTTCAATCACAAGGGAGCATATTTCATCGCTTGTCAGGCTTTTTTGCCCTTTTTTAGCCTTAATCAGAACATTAAAAACATCAACAACAACATCCCTTGAATCACCGGGCTGCAATAAGCCAATCGAAAGGCAGAGCTTTCTTACCAGCTCCCTTTCATTTAAATTTGTAGGCTTTTCGTATCTCCTTAAGGTAATCTCCGCCAAAGGTATGTCTTTAGAAATTGTTTTCTGCTTTGCCATGATTAAATGGTTTAAGAATCAAGAGGTATATATAGGTTTTGATTAATTATTTTTTGCCTTTCTACTTTATAGAGAATTTTGAAATATATCAATTTTGTCAAAATTCTCTAAGAGAACTTTGAATGAAAATGGTAAAAATAATAAATTTTTCAAAGTTCTCTATAATCTCAAAATCTCATCCTTGTTCAGCAAAGCCAGTCCGGTTTTCTTGCCCATAATCTGCACTTCTATAATTTTCTGCGGATTGTCCAAGTCAACCTTTGGCTTGTCAACAACCTCTGTAAGCTTCATTATCAGTTCTGTCAGGGACATTTCAAAATGCCTTTTGTGCAGGTCCATCTTCCACTTTTCAGTTTTCTTTATGCCTTTCTGCAGCTTTTTTATTTCCTTCTGCATAGCCTTGATGTTTGTACTTGCCCACTTCTCAACTGGAATCCAGTGGAATGTGTGCTCAAACATTGCCTTTTTGGATTTTAATTTGCCCAGGCTCTTGACTATCTTCTTTGCATTTCCGACTCTTAGCTTAAAAACCCCCTCGCTGTCGGATTTTAGAAATTTTACTCTTTGCTTTATGGCCTTTAACGCCTTTTCCACGTTTTCCTTGGCGCTTCCTGCATGGCTTGGCTCGTGCGTTACAAGAAGATTTGCTTCGACCATGATAAAATGCTTAGAATTTGCGTATATAAATATTTTTCTATACTTTCTCCAAATGTATTTCAAATTCCTTGCCCTTTACCTTTTCATTGCTCACAAAGGCATGCTTCCTGCTCGGCTCAAGCTCGGAAATCCTGAACTGGGAAGCGCCGACTTTTTCCTTGATCACAATGCTCCAGTCCTTCAGCATTTCCCTCAATTCGTCGTCAGTTTTAATGAACAGAGAAATATTGTCGGATTTCTGCAGCCCTGCTTTTTTCCTCAATGCCTGCACTCTCCTCATTATCTCTCTTGCAAAGCCTTCTGCCTCTAATTCATCTGTCATCTCCCTGTTTAAGTAAATCAAGCCGTGCTTGAAAATCCCTTCCTCATAAGGCATAGGAACCTCTCTTGTAACCAGTAAATCCTCTTTTACAATATCTATAATTTCTCCGTCAGCGTTAAAGGAGTGCTTTCCGTTTTCCTGTATGTGCTTCAATACGGTTTCAGGGCTGTCAATTGTAAGCTGGGCGATTATCTTCGGGGCTTTGTCGCCGAACTTTGGCCCTATTTTTGAGTAATCAGCCTTTATCTTCACTTTTACATTTGGCATTGACTCGACAATTTTTACTTCTTTCACATTAATCTGTTTTTTTATTACATCCCTTAGTTTTTCAACAGCGCTCGCTATATTTTTATCTTTTGCAGCTATCACAATTTCCTTCACAGGCCATCTCACGCCAAGGTGTATTTTTTCCCTTACGGCAAGGGCGCTCTGCATAATTTCGCTTATAGTCTGCATTGACTCCTCTAGCTCTTTGTCAATTAATCCCTCATCATGTTTTGGCCAGCCAAATAAATGAATGCTCTCTTCTTTCAGCCTGAATTCGTGCCTTAGGTTCTGGTACATTGCCTCTGTTATAAAAGGCGCAATCGGAGCAAACAGCTTTAACGACTCCAATAAAACATTATAAGCAGCGTACAGCACAACCTTTTTGTCCTCCTCGCTTCCCATTGATGATTTTTCCCTTGTCAATTGTATGTAAGTCCTGCTTAGCTCCAAAAACAACTCTTCAGCCTGCCAGGGAATTTCATTCAGCCTGTACTCGTTAAAAGTTTCCGTTGCCATTTTTATTGCAGAATTAAGCTTTGAAAAAATGAACCTTTCTTCAACATCAAATTTTTGTAAGTCAATCTTCAATTCAGACGGATTTACTTTGAGGTTTTTAGCCATTTCAATTGCATATTTGTGCAGGTTCCAGAGCACAGTTAAATTCTTGTGCTTGACCTTCATGTCGTCAAAGTTATAGTTGATGTCAACTCCGGGAGGGGTGCCGCCTATCATATAGTACCTCAAGGTGTCTGCCCCGTACTCCATTATCACTTCCTGAGGCAGAATGTAGTTGCCAAGCGACTTGCTCATCTTCCTTCCCTGCGCGTCATTAATGAAGCCGTGCATGTAGACGGATTTGAACGAGCAGTTGCTCATAGCAACCATCGAGGCGACAAACAAAAGATTAAACCAGCCCCTGATCTGGTCTATGCCTTCCAGAATGAAGTCAGCAGGATACAATTTTTCAAACAAATCTTTTCTTCGCGGAAAATCCAAGCAATTCCATGAAGCAGAGCCGGCATCTATCCACACATCCAAAATGTCAGGAATTCTTTCTTTGATGCTGCCGCATTTGCATCTTATCCTGACTTCATCAATCCACGGCTTGTGCAAATTCTTAATTCATCAATTGAGCCGACAACAACAAAGTCATTGCATTGTTTGCATTTCCAGACTGGCAACGGCGTGCCCCAGTACCTCTGCCTTGTGATTCCGTTGTCCCTTAAGTTGGCTATCCAGTTGTCGAAATTTCTTGAGCCTGCAAAATCAGGAACCCATTTTATGCTTTTGTTCAGCTCCCTCATCCTGTCCTTCAAATCTTCAATTTTGAAGAACCATTGCGTTGTTGTCCTGTAGATTATCGGGTCTTTGGAGCGCCAGCAATGCGCATAGTCGTGCTCTATCTTTGTTTCCGCGACAAGCAAGCCTTTTTTCCTTATCTCCTCTGTTATTTTTTTGTCGTCTTTTTTTGCAACAAATCCGCTAAAGATGCCGCTTGTTTCATCAAAAACCCCTCTTTCTGTCAGGGTGTTGAAAGGCGGAATTCCGTTCCTGTGGCCAATTTCATAATCCTCAGGTCCGCATCCTGGAGCCATGTGCACCAATCCAGTACCTGCGCTTATGTCAACATATTCTTCGCTCATGACAACAGTATGAACTTTTGAATGTTTTTTCTTTAATTCCCTGAATTGATGAGTTTCATTTTCAAAAGGATGTGTATATTCTAACCCAACTAATTTATTTCCTTTGAATTCCTCCAAGATTGAGAATTGCTTTTCTGCAACCCCGCTTATAAAGCTTGATGCCAGAGCCTTTGCAACAATCCAAATTTCATTCCCGACTTTTGCCCTCACATAATCCAAATTAGGATTCGCCATGACCCCTAGGTTGAATGGAATTGTCCATGGCGTTGTTGTCCAGATTATCAAGAACTCGTCTTTTTTGCTTTTGATGGGGAATTTCACAAAAATAGAATCATCAGTTACATTTTCATATTCCAATTCATGTTTTGCCAATGATGTTGCGCATGAAGCGCACCAGTGCATTGTTTTTTCCCCCTCATAAAGCCGTCCATTTTCATATGCCTTTTTTATAAGCCACCACTCGCCTTCCATGAAAGTATTCTGGATTGACTGGTACGGGTTGTCAAAGTCCATCCACACTCCTATCCTCTTGAAGTCTTGGTTCATTGAGAGCATGTTTGTTATTGCAAATTCCCTGCACGCATTTACAAAATTTGCTATGCCGTATACTGGAATTTCGTCCTTGTGCTTTAATCCAAGATTTTTTTCAACTGCCTGCTCAGTCGGCATTCCGTGCATGTCATAGCCCGCCCTGTCCCAGACATCAAAGCCCTGCATTCTCTTGTATCTTAGCACAGAGTCTTTTAATGCCTTGTTCCATGCTGTCCCAAGATGGACTTTTCCAGACGTGTATGGCGGCCCGTCCAAGAAATAGAACTTTCTTTTGCCCTTGTTTTTTTCCTTTGCCTTCTCGTAAATACCGTGCTTTTTCCAAAAATCCAGTATTTCAGGCTCAAGCTTTGTTGCATCATAATTTTGAATCATTTTAATTCGGGGAATTCAAGTTTGTTATTTAAACTTTTTCAGGTTTTTGATATGTTTTTTAGTAAGTTTTAAAAACAAATTACTTGTCGATATTAAGGCATTTTTTTGTTTTTTATGAATTGAATGAAGCTGCTCAATATGGGGGTTATATTTTGCTTCAATTTTTATCTTGTTGTCCAGCCCTTTTGGCAGTAAGTTTGAATGATGCTTTTTTATTTCTTCAAGTTTTGTTTTGAAATCATTCAACTCATCTGCTATGTTGTCAATTTTTGTGTCTTCATCATGCAGAAAGGCATCTATTGCATTCTTAATCGATGATGTATCGTTTGTCATTGGCGAATTTTTTAAAAGATTCAAGCTGAAGTGAAGGCTATGAAGCTTGTCCGTTATTTGTTTTTTGCTCTTTATCTCAGATGCCAATCTCCTGATTTTCATCAGCAAGCTTAAATTGCTGATTTGCTTAAATAAATCCTTATCAATATGCATTGTTTCCTTTTCAAAATCTTCAAAAACCTTGGAGGATTCGCTTAGACTATTAAGCTCTCTCTTTAACGAGTATAAATCCGAGTCTTTTTCATTGCTTACAATTCCCCTTAACTCGCCTATATAACTATCAACATCAGTTTTTGCCACTTTTTTTTACCTTTTCAACTGTAACCCTGATTATCTCGTTTTCCTTCAGCTTAAGAATTTTGATTATTTCTTGGGGTATGTTAATCCCTAAACTAGTTCCAGTTTTCCTTATATGCCTTACAAACTCCTCTTTTTTGCTCATAATATTAAATAATATTAAATAAGATTAAGTATTTAAAGATTGCGGTTATGAACTAAAACATAGATTTTATTGAAATAATAATTTTTATTAAATTAGAAAATTATCTTTGATGCGGATTAACGCCCGCTCGTGCCCAGGTTGCTCCTACTGCACGGATTGGTCCATAAGAACCTGAGTCTGTGTAACCAATCTTATAAAGCTCAATAACTTTTTCAATAGGCATACGGGCTAATTCCAAAACATCTAGTATGGCTGAATGGAATTTGCCACCAAAAACAAAGGCCCTATAATTGAGATTAGTAATCATTCCTTCTATTTGATTTGGGTTGCCTGAACGAAATACCTTAGGAGCATCTTCCAAACATTGCCGCTCTAAATCATTTGTAGGTTTTTTGTGAATACGGCCTACTACTCTACTTTCTTGGTCCATTAAGTCTACAACTAAACCCTTGTAATCAAATACGATGCTTGTTCCTTTGTAATGAGCATTGGTCGCGCCTTCACCATTTAGAAATCTTATTGGATCATCTTCTGTTGGCTGTGGTGATTCTAGAACTTTGCTTTTTTTCCACCCTTCAAAAATATCACGTGTCATTTAATACCAAATACGGGATAAATTTACTCCTTTTATAAACCTTTCTATTTTTAACCACTTAATAGTAACTATCTAAAAAAACCCTTCCAGCTTTGTCTGCTCTTTTTGCTCTAGCAAGTCCTCTTTTTTATATCCAATGACATTAAAAATCCTCTCGACAGCCGGAACAACCTGGTTGTTGATGTAATAGTCTGCATCGTACTCGCCTTCCTTGACATCCTCCGGCAGCTTTGAGCGGTTCCTTATCATGTCATTTCCTTGAGTTACAACATACTTTATGATTGAGCCAGGCCCGATAGCCCTGCCTTTGTTCTTTAGCTTTTGGGCAACCGCTACATGAGGGCCTTTTGCAGCATAGTCCAAAATGTCCTTTTGCAGCTGCGTATGGATTACAACCATTCCAATCGGTATTTTCTTGCTTCTCAAGTCGCCAATCACACTTTTGGCGTATTCAAGCGCTTTTTTTGTGTCATTCTCCCTCAATATTATCTCCAAAACCTTTTCCTGGGCATCCTTGGCAATCAAAGACCAGTTCCTTCTTACTGTTTCAAAGCCCTTAATCTTCAGCGTGCCCTGTTCGGAAAGCAAAGCATATTTTTTCTTTGCGCCAAAGGGGCCTATCTTCGCAGACACGAAAATTCCCGCAGGATAAAAACCCTCATACTCAAGCTCCATGAGCCCAGGCAACTCCAGATTTACCGAGTCAGCAAAACTTTCAGCCTCATTTTTTGGCTTTCCATCAAGAGTTAAGAATATGGAGTCAGTGTCGGAATAAAGTACAAAAAATCCTTCCTTCTGCGCCTTGTCAATCACTTTATGAATGTAAAACCTGCCCCATGCAGTTATGCTTCTTGCGCATCCGATTGAGTACCATCTTGCCCCAAAAAAGCCCAGGTAGCCGTAAAATGAGTTTGCCAGCAGCTTCAGGCTGTTCTGCCTTGCGTCAAGAAATGCGAACTTTTCATCCTGCTCTGTCTTGATTATTTCCTTGATTCTTATCCTTCTTGAAATCAAATCTTCAATCAATGTTGGAATAAAGCCCTTTCTTTTGGCGCAAAACCAATGCTTCTCGCTTTCATCTCCTGGAGTAGCTTTTGCTGTGCCTTCGCAGCAGGCGCAGTTGATTGTATCAAGCCCTATGTTATGCGAGCTTAGGATTGTAGGGTACAGGCTTCTGAAGTCAAAAACAACAATGTCCTTGTAGAAGCCGGGCTTTGGCTCGTAAACAAAAGCGCCCTGGTACGTGCTGAGCCTTATTTGCTGCACTTCATTATAGCCTGGCTTGTTGGGGGCAATCTCGTTAAACTGGGAAGCCTGCTTCATTATGTACCATTCAACAAGCTGTGAAAACCCCATTCTGTTGACGTCATACATGGGAATCCCAACTATCTTGACCATCTCTATTATTGTAGGCGACATTTTCACAGCTAAGTTGTAGGTTAAGAGAGAGTCATGCAGGCAGTACTCACAAAACTTTTCAAGATTTTCATGGCTGTTGTCCCATATATCTGGCAGCTCTGCCAAAGAAACATTGTGCTTTTTCTCGTCAAGCAATTCAGAAGCTACTGCATTTAAATCGTAAGAATAGGTTTCTAAAGTGCCACCTATAATCTTTTTGATGAATTTAAAAATATCAAGATGGGTAATACCATTAATTGCAACAGTTGTTTCTCTGCCATTTTTTATTTTTAGTTCAGAGTAATCTAAGCCTATATCAAGCTTGATTTTGTATTTATCAGCCCGAGTTTTGATGTAAGGCAGGTCAAAGCCATCAGAAAAGTAGCCTGTCAGAACATCTGGCTTGTAGTTTTCAATAGTCTCCTTGAATTTTTCA
>JACPMT010000008.1 GCA_016185815.1 Candidatus Woesearchaeota archaeon | reverse complement strand
GCTATGAAAGTGCACTTTCATAGCCTATACTCACCGTTAATCCTGAATATTTTATCGTCAGAAATTTTGATATTCTTTGAAACATTTTTTCTTACATAATCCTTGCCGAATGCAGTCAATTCAAAAATGCGCAAATATGGAGAGCTAAAAGCCTCGCGAGCCCATCCCTTTCCAATAAGGTAAGTAAGATGCCTTTCAACTGTCTTCCAGTTGATTTGAGTTTCATTAGAAATCTGGTTTATTGTTTTCTGCCCTGAGGCAAGCGAGATAAGAATAGAGTCCCTTATCTTGTCGAATGTCCTCTTTGCAGCAAAGCCATTGCTAATCAGTACCACCCTTTTACTATAATGTCTATATGCTATCTCTATTTTAGTTAGAACTTAATAGTATAAAAAGTTATTCATTTAATATAATATTTTTCCTTATAAGTGGTGTCAAAGATTTATAAATAAAGAATCAAAATAACCAATTAATGGATGAAAAAGCAGATGTCCTGTTCGAGGTTTCGTGGGAGGTGTGCAACAAGGTAGGCGGAATCTACACAGTTGTCAAGTCAAAGGCAGCAAAGATGGTGGAGACATATGGAGACAACTATTTCATGGTTGGCCCTTACTTTGCCTCAAAAGCAATCGGCCAGTTCCAGGAGGAGATTCCGGATGAAATATGCAAAGCCCCCTTTGAGGAATTAAAAAAGCTTGGAGTAATATGCCATTTCGGGAAATGGCTTACAGAAGGCAACCCATCGGTTATTCTGGTGGATTTTGTAAATTATAAGTACAGGATAAACGACATAAAACGAGAGCTGTGGGATTGGTATAAGATTGATTCTTTAAGGGCTACAGCAGATTATGATGAGCCTGTTGTCTGGGCATATACTGCTGGCATGCTGATTGAGAAATTGTCGCAATGCTTCCAAAACAAAAAAATCGTTGCCCATTTTCACGAGTGGCTTTCAGGCGCCGGGCTGCTTTACCTGAAAAAAAAGAATGCCAGAATTGCAACTGTGTTTACAACGCATGCAACTGTGCTGGGAAGAACTCTGGCAAGCTCAAACATAGATTTGTATAATGTATGGAACAGGATAAATCCCGACCAAGAGGTGTACAAGTATAATATTGAAGCAAAGCATCTTATTGAAAAAAATTCAGCCTCATTTGCCGACGCATTTACAACAGTAAGCGAAATAACTGGAATGGAAGCGTCGTATTTGCTAAAGAAAAAGCCCGATGTCCTGCTGCCAAATGGCCTCGATATAGGCAAGTTCCCGACATTTGAGGAAGTTGTGATAAAGCACAAGCTTCAGCGCGACAGGATAAGGGAGTTCATGCTGTACTACTTCTTCCCGTACTACACTTTTGACCCGAAAGAGACTTTGATATATTTCATTGCCGGGAGATACGAATTCCATGATAAAGGCATAGACATCTACATTAAGGCGCTTGGGAAATTAAATGAGAAATTAAAGCAGCTAAAAAGCAAAAAGACGATAATTGCATTTATTTGGGTGCCGGCTAATTTCAGGAACATAAGGCCAGAGCTGCTTGAAAACAAGACACTCTACCAGGACATAAAAGATGCATTGGAGGAGAGTATACCTGATGTAGAAAAAAACATCATCTACTCATTTGTGGCAGACAAAAAAGCTGCCAAGGAAACTCTGTTTGACGAGGAATTCTTGACAGAAATGAAAACAAGGATTGCCAGATTTTTAAAAAAAGGCAGGCCGCCTTTGCTAACGCATGATTTGTATGACGAGAATGATATTATACTAAAAACTATAATTGCTGCAAACCTGAAAAACGAGGAGCAGGATCCTGTAAAGATTGTCTATTATCCGATTTATTTAAGCGGCGCAGACGGCTTGCTGAACCTGAATTACTACGAGGCTATGCAGGGCTCTCATCTAGGAATTTTTCCAAGCTATTATGAGCCGTGGGGCTACACCCCATTGGAAGCAGGCGCATTGGGCGTTTCGTCTGTCACGACTGACTTGGCTGGCTTTGGAAGGTATTTCTGCGCAGAATGCATGCAGACAGAAACTCCGGGAATTTTTGTATTAAAGAGATTGAACAGAAACGACGACGATGTTGTAAGCCAGTTAGTCAATGTCATGTTCAATTTTGCAAACCTTTCAAGGGAAGACCGGATTGCAAACAAGCTACAGGCAAGAAAAACAGCGTCGATGGCTGACTGGAAAACTTTTGTGAACAGGTACATTGAAGCCCATAACATGGCTGTTGGGAAAGCATATAGGTAGTTGGGGGTTGCATGAAAGCAATACACAGCTTGGGAATCTTGAGCTTAAACAGGGCTATAGGCGGGAATGCCGGATTTTTGCTCACAAACAAAAAAGGAAGCTACTGCAGCCTTTACAATGCGCCTTCTTCCCGATATCAAGGATTATTCTACTTCGATGAAAAAACAATGGACATGCACAAGTTCATTGAGAGCATAGAGGTTGCAGACAGCAATAATATCTCCAGCTTAAAAAACGGCTTCTATTTTGCTGAAAGGGCTAAAGGCGATGTTATTGAATCATTTTTCATGCCAAATGGCCTTAGCTCTTTGGTTTACGAATTAAGCGGCAGGCATGAAATTGACTTGATTCTGGACTGCAAATTGTCAACTGACAACAGGGAATGGGGAAGATATTACGAGATTTCTGAGGAAGACGGGAAAATCATTGTAAAATTCACAAAGAAAACAGACAGAAGGGAAGATTCATCAGATGGTGCTGAAGAGTTTGTCTTATATTTGGCAATTAAAGGCAACAATGATTCTTACCAAAAAAACGACAAATGGATTGAAAGGCATTATTCCCATGACGAGGAAAGAAATTCCCCTCCCTTCAAAAGGCATGTTTACAATGCCTTAAGGTTAACCGGGAGTAGGTTCGTCTTTTCCATGTCAAAAAATAAAAACAATGCAATAAAGGAATGCCAGTATATTTTTGATAATTTGGAGGAAATAAAAAACAATGAGAAAAGGCATTTTTTTGAAATGCTGAAAAATGAGGCAATAAAAAAAATATTAAAAAATGACAGAATAAGCAATGAGGTAAAAATTGCCTATCTTAGCTCTTTAAATTCCATAAATAATCTAATTGTCGGCAGCAAAGCGCATCGCGGTATTTTTGCAGGGTTTCCCTGGTTTTTCCAGTTCTGGGCAAGGGACACATTAATATCGCTGAAGGCATTGTCAAAGATTGATGCTGATTTTGCCGAAAAATTGCTTTTCGAGCACTTAAACAAAATAAGCAACGACGGAAGATTGCCGGATTTGGCTGGAAAGCACGGGTCAGCCGCTTTAGGCAATGCTGACGCCCACGGCTGGCTTTTTCTCAGGTGCAGGGAGATTGTTGAAAATATGAATAATAACAAAGAAATCATCACCTCAATCAAAAAATCTGTTTACTCCATCAGGCAAAACAAAAATGCCGGTTCTGCAAGAATAAAAGAATACCTGAAAAAATGCAGCTCTATAATAAGCAAAAAAGAGTATGAATGTAACAAAATGGTTTATGAGGTAGAAAGCTCAATTGAGAAATCGCTGAATGGGCTGTTGAAATTCCATACAAAGGACAGCTTTGAGGTTAACGGCAAATTGGAGACCTGGATGGACACAGAGTTTGAAAATGACAAAAGGGAAGGCGTTAGAATTGAAATACAGGCGCTGAGATTGAACATATACAAATTAATGTTTGAGCTTACTCAAAACCAAAAATACAAAGTTCTTGAAAATTTATTAAAAATCAAAGTCAGGGAAAAATTCTGGAACGGGAAGACCCTTGCAGACGGGTTAAATGATTTCACGATTAGGCCGAATATTTTTATTGCGGCTTATATTTATCCTGAATTGTTAACGAATAAAGAATGGGAAACCTGTTTTGACAATTCATTGAAAGCTTTATGGCTGGATTGGGGCGGCCTGTCAACAATAGACAGAAGCAATCCATTATACACTGACACAAGCACCGGAGAAAATGTAAAAAGCTACCACAGAGGCGACTCCTGGTTTTGGATAAACAATTTGGCTGCATTAACTATGAATAAAATAAATAAAAATAAATTCAAAAAAAATATTCAAAAAATAATTGACGCAAGCGCTGAAGAGATTTTGTGGAAAGGCTGCATCGGCTGCCACTCTGAATTAAGCTCTGCAAAGGAATTGAGAAGCGAAGGCTGCTTTAACCAGGCGTGGAGCAACGCGATGTTTATTGAGATGGTGGATGAGGTGTTTGGTAATAACTAACTAATTCATCAACCCCTGAAGCAAACTCTTGTGTCCCAATGGGTATAGAATTCAAAATAAAGGCTCTCATTCTCAATTCATTAATCTGATGGTATATACTCCGATTTGAGATGCCCAAGACAGAGCCACTTAAATCAATTTTACCTTTTTCATACATCAATAAGATCTCTGCTAAAGATCTGTTTAAACAGCTTAATGCCGTCATTAATTCCCTGTCTCTTTTTTGTTTTTTATCAATTTGGAACGCCGGCGCCTTTAGCAGATTTAGTACACTCATTAAATTTTCAACATCATCAAATGTATGCCAGTAATCAACAACAAATTTGTCTTTTTGAGGATTATACCAATATTGGTTTCTTCTGCCGCTAACTTCAGCGCCAAAGAAGAGCTTGTAACCGCTTCTGGCTAAAATTTCAAAAGGTGAATTTTTTACTCTTTTTTCAGTTTGTTCCGGGGTAGCTTCCTCAAGAACCAGCTCTATGCCCATTTTCAACCCCTCAATCCAGCCACAAACAAAGCTTGGCTCCAAGCCAACGGGCAGTTTTCATTGTGCTCATTGCCTTCAGCATAATACAATTCAGGCAGTTCTCCTTTTTCATTCATAGCTTCCATTGTCTTTCTCATATAAAAAGCGTATTTGTCCGGCTTGTTCATTTGCTTATAGATTATCGCAAGCCACGGCAAGCCCTTTGTCCACATTGCTTCTCCGTTTCTGAAATAATATTTATCTCCGATGTACCTTACAACACCTTTTTTCTTAACTAATCTTTTTTCCGCATTTTTTAAAATGGCATCTCTTTGTCCCTTGGTCACGATATTGTACGGGTAAATCAATGACAGCAAAGCCATGTCAACCTCCTTAGTTTCTGATTCGCGAGGCAACAGTTTATTTAATGCTTTTTCACCTTTTTTTATTAAATTGTTGGGAACATCAACAATTTTTTTTATTTTCTTTAATCCTGCAACGCAAGCGCCAATTGAGGAAGCATGCACTTCTTCATTCTCCTCCCACATCCCGTTGTCCTTGTCGTGCCAGTATTCAATGCTTTGCAGGTAATAAACAAGTTTTTGCAAAATACTTAAGTCATTATCATTTCTTATGATTTTTATTCCTTTTTGCTCCAAATCGCCGATTTTAAACAATAACGCGCCTATTGCATCGTTCTGCTTGTTGCCCCACTGCTCCCATATCTCCTCCATTGTGATTGGGTCATATCTTGCATGAATGTATTGGTAATGGTGTTTTGGCTTTTCCTTTATAGCCCAGTCTATTTTGTATTCATGCTTTAGAAGAATGTCCAGCAAAGCCCTTAGTGTTTTCTTTACAATGCTGTACTTCTGTGCAGCCTCCAAGCCAAGAGTTGTATAAACATTGTCCCTAATCCAGGCAAGATTGTAGCCAGTCTTGACAGTCATTCTGCTGGCTGCAAATAAGCCGCTTGGATACTGCATTTGCTTTAGTATTTGGAGTGATTGGTTGAGCATTTTTGATTAATCACCTTTCATATTGTTTAAAATAGAGTATTATTACAGAAAATTTCCACTTTATAAACCTTTCTATTTTGTTACTACTAGAAAGTTAGAAGTAAGTAAAATTTAAAAATAGGGCTATTTCTCAAGTTGTTATGATTAATCTAAATGGCTATTGGGGGTTTGTTCAGCAAAGCGGTCCTGGTGTTTTTATTACAAAGCCAGCTAGGCTAGCAGTCATTCGAGCAGGAGAAGGGCAAGAAGCAAGACACTTATATATTGCGCTTTTAGGAAGGAGGACTCAATTAGACTTAGATTATGATATAAATAAAAGCAGACTTACAACAGAGATTCGGCCAAATACTCCTGACACTTATATAGACCAAGCAAGCTATTTGCTCCAACAGCAAGCAGGTTATGTTGCAATTAATGGTCCAGAAGAAATAGATGGTATTTTTCTCAGAACACCTGATGCAGATTTAGACAAATACAAAGGTCTTGAAGGAATTGTAGAAATATTGTCAATTTTAGAAATTTAGCGTACAGTATAGTAAACCCTTCTGTTGTCCTTCAACCTTTTTCTTTATAGAAAAAGCTTGACCAAAAAGAATCTTTTTTGTGGGCTTAAGCCCACTAAATTACTTAACTGTGTAGTATACTCTTCTATTATCTTTTCCTTTGTTCTCAGCCTTGACAAACTCTATTGTGCCTATCTCAAAGAGTGATTTGACATGTGTGCCGCCATCAGCCTGCAAATCAATGCCAGGGATTTCAACAATCCTTAAAGTATGCACATCAGGAGGCAATGCTCCAGCGAGCTTTACCATGCCGGGTATCTTCATTGCCTCTTCCCTTGGCATGTAGGAAACATTCACAGGCAAGTCCTGCTTTATAATGTCATTTGCTGTGTCTATATATTGCATTATCTTGTCCCTGTCGAAGTTTTCCATATTGAAATCTATCCTTGTCTTGTCTTCGTCAATCTGGTTGCCTGTTATAAGCACATTTGACTCTTTGTTGAATATGGAAATAAGGAGATGAGCAGCAGTATGCATTCTCATAAACTTATATCTTCTGTCCCAGTTTATCCTTCCTATAACCCCGTCCCCATATTTTAATCCTGGCTTAACCACTTCATGGCTTATCTTGCCTGAGAACTTGCCGGCATAAACAACAGGGTATTCTTCATTATTGCGGATAAAGACACCTGTGTCATGCGGCTGTCCCCCTCCTGTTGGATAGAAAGCAGTCTTGTCAAGAACCACAAACTTGCCATCTTTGACGCTTTCAACAGTTGCCTCAAACTCTTTCAGGTAAGAGTCATTCATATATAGCGCGCTTTCCATTTTATTGTAAAAAAGAGAATAAAAAAGAAAAAATAAGGAAAAAACCTAATCCTTAGCCAATGATTGTATGGCTTTCAACGCAACCACTATAGCTGCCGGCGTTACGAAAACAGCTATGTTCAATACGATATCTTGCAAGTACCTGCCGATGACAGGTATTATAGCAAGACTGCTGCTTGCAGTTCCTGTGATAAGCAAAGCTGCTGCAGCCACCAGGAATGGCGTTGTCTCCTTTTCGCTTACGTTCAAAAGGCCTACTATCAGGCCCAGCACTACCAGAAGTAATACTAGCCAGCCTTGTACGTTTCCTCCCAGATTACCGGCGAACAGCCCTATAACAACAGCAATCAATACACCGATAATAAAGGCCCATTCGCCCATCTTACTTTCCATTTTGATATTCCACCTCCATATTTTTATTTTCTTTTTCAAGTTATTATTGAACTTGTATTTAAAATTTGCGGAAAAACCGGGAAGCCTTAGCTTGCTATGCTTTGGCTTTTCAGCATATGGAAAATAATTCCGAAAGGTTTATATAGAGGTATTCTCAAGAGTATATATTCTAAGCATTGTGTGGCGCTTAGGAGGTGAAACCGAATGGAAAAGCAGATTGGGAATTACTCTTTCATCATTGGAGTGATTATAGCTGTAGTGCTTGGTTTGGCAGCCCCAAAGCTGGGTACAGCGGCAGATTGGCTTTGGTCATTGCTTGTTGTGCTTGGACTAGTTGTGGGATTCCTGAATGTACCAGGAAAGGAAACTAAAGAATTTCTATGGGTTACAGTTGCTTTGGTAGTAGTAGCCTATGCTGGCAGTGCCCAAATAGACAAGTGGGCTAATGTTCAATGGATAGGCCAGTACTTAAGCGGAATCTTTAACAGCATTTTGGCATTGGTTATTCCAGCAAGCGTAGTTGTTGCATTGAAGGATGTCTGGGACATGGCAAAGCCAAACGTGTAAGCTTTTTCTTTTTTATTTTTTTATCTTAAATTATAAATAGTAGGCATAATTTTCCAACCATATATGAAAATACTGCCAAATATGGAAATTATAGACTTAGCCTTGTACTTTGATTCTACACTAGTCATAGCAGATGTGCATATAGGCTATGAAGAAGCTTTAAACAAGCAAGGTGTTTTGGTTCCAAGGCTGCAGTTTGAAGAAATAGTCAAAAGAATGGAAAGGATATTTGGCATATTGAAGAATAAGAAGATTAAAAGAATTGTTGTCAATGGCGATTTGAAGCACGAGTTTGGCACTATATCTGAGCAGGAATGGCGAAATACGCTTAAATTCATTGACTTGCTGGCAAAACACTGCAACGAGATAATCCTGATTAAGGGCAACCACGATACTATACTTGGTCCAATAGCTAAAAAGCGGAATGTCAAGGTTGAAAATTATGTAATACTGCAATCAATGATGGATAAACGCATTAACGAAAACGCAATAACAATTAAAAATAACAAAAAAACGAAAAAACAATCAAAAGTCCTTATAGTGCATGGCAACAAGATTCCTGATAAGCAAGTTCTTAAAGAAGCCTCTACCATTATAATAGGGCACGAGCATCCTGCTGTCTCCCTCAGGGAAGGCCCGAGAGTTGAGCAGTTCAAGTGTTTCCTAAAGGGCAAGTACAAAAGAAGAAACTTGATAGTGCAGCCATCTTTTAACACAATAGTTGAGGGAACAGACGTTTTTAGAGATCAGATTTTAAGTCCTTTTCTTAAACAAAACCTAGGTAATTTTGAAGTTTATGTGGTTGAGGATAAGGTTTATGATTTTGGGAAGCTGAAGAATTTAAGGAAGGGTTAACCCTTATACAGCTTACCTAGCAAATCACTTTTGGTAATTAATCCAATCAATCTGCCTTCTTCTGAAACAACAACAATTGGGTAGTGCTTAAGCAAGCTTGAAACCACCTGTATCGAAGTTGTTTTTGATACAATAGGAGGAGCTTCCTGCATTATCTCCTTCACTATGTTTGCCTTTGACTTGAGCAGTGCATCCAGTATTGTTGATTCCGACACCAAGCCTATTAATTTGTGGTTGTCTATGACAGGCAGCTGCGAAATCTGGAATTTTTTCATCTTGGCTATTGCCTCCTTTATAGGCATACCTGAGCTTACGCTTACTATCCTGCTTGTCATGAGCTGCCCTGCCTTTATTTCCTCCTTCTTCTCAAGCTCGCTTAAGGCAGCAAATATCTTCTTTGTCTTGGTATAAGTTGGGTCAATTCTGCCTGATTCTATCTTTGCAATAAGCGACTGGGAAACTCCTGCCCTGTTAGCCAGCTCAGTCTGTGTCATTTCAAGCTTTTTCCTTACCTTTTTGATTTCTTCCAGCTCATAAGTCATAGACAAAGTGATTACTATCTCCTATTTAAAATTATTCCTTTTGGAATATTTCTTTCACAAAGGTTTTTATAATCCCGTAGGCACAAGCCAAATAATGAAATGTTCTGCAAATGTGAGGTGGTAAAATGGCAAATATAACGTATGTTACCAGCGAAAGCGTTACAGAAGGGCACCCTGACAAGATATGCGACCAGATAAGCGATACAATTCTTGATACTTTGTTCGCGCAGGACCCATATTCAAGGGTTGCGGTTGAATGTTTGACTACAACAGGATTAGTTGTTGTTGCAGGAGAGGTTACAACAAAAGGCTATGCTGACATACAGGGAATTGCAAGAAGGACTTTAAAGGAGATAGGCTACACAAACCCGGAATATGGAATTGATTGCGAAGATGCAGGTGTGTTGGTAAGCATACACGGGCAAAGCTCTGATATTGCGCAGGGTGTAAATGAAGCCTCAAATAAGGAGCAGGGTGCAGGCGATCAGGGAATGATGTATGGCTATGCAAGCAATGAAACTCCTGAACTGATGCCTTTGCCTATAATGCTGGCGCACAGATTAACCATGAAGCTGGCAGAGGTAAGGAAAAGGGGAATAGTGCCAGACCTTGGGCCTGACGGCAAATCACAGGTAAGCGTTGAGTACCATGATAATGTGCCAAAAAGATTAAGCGCAGTTGTAATTGCGCAGCAGCATCTGGAGGAGATAAGCGAAGAAGAATTAAGGAATGAGATAAGGAACAAGGTTATTGAGCCAGTTTGCGGCAAATGGATTGATGAAAACACAATGGTTTATATAAATGCAACCGGCAAGTTTGTAATTGGGGGCCCTGAAGGCGACTCTGGAGTAACAGGAAGAAAAATAATTGCCGACAGTTATGGCGGTGTGGGCAGGCATGGCGGAGGAGCTTTTTCCGGCAAAGACCCGACCAAAGTTGACAGGAGCGGTGCTTATGCCGCAAGATATGTTGCAAAAAACATTGTTGCAGCCGGATTGGCAGACAAGTGCGAAGTTCAGCTGTCATATGCTATAGGAATAGCGCAGCCGACATCAATAAACATTGACACATTTGGGACAAACAAGATTCCAGAAGCCAAAATTGTTGAACTGGTTAAAAAGCATTTCAAATTAACTCCAAGATGGATAATTGACCACCTCAACTTAAGAAGGCCAATCTACAGGAAAACAGCAGCCTATGGCCACTTTGGAAGGGAAGACCCTGATTTTACATGGGAAAAAACCGACATGGCAGACACTTTAAGGCTGGAAGCTGGCTTAATGAAGCCTTTAAAGGCAGAAGCAAGGATGATTTATTGAGCGATGTTTAATTGTTTTAATATTTTTTAATATGAGTCATTAGTTAATGTTCAATCGTTAATGAATTTTTATTATTGCATTTTCTTATTGTTTTTTCTTCCTTAACCTTTCCATAACAGCTTTTATAATTATTGGCCATGCTATTGTCGCATCGCAAAGCACTTCAGCATATCTGCCTCCTCTTGATTTTGGAAGTATTTTCCCCCACGAGATGCTTTCTGAGTATGTGCAGCCTGACAACCCTCCCCAGTGAGCAGGCTCAGGGCATATTCTAACTGCATAATGAAATGGCTTTATGTAAGGGTTGTCAAGGTCAGTAACCACATATTTTGACTTGTCCTCTTTGTCCACAAACTTAAACCTGACATAATCTAAGTAAGGGGCAACCTGCTGCGCCCAGTTTCTCGGAACACCGCCCCCAATTGTAAAGATGCCTGTTTTTTTTGCCTTGAATACCAAGTCAGCGTAATGCTCGAGGTCAAGAAACTCGTCAAAGTACAGCTGTTTTTTGTTTTCAGCTTTTCTTTGCCTGTTGAACAATGCAAAATCAAGCCCGATTTCAGAGTCCGAG
>JACPMT010000005.1 GCA_016185815.1 Candidatus Woesearchaeota archaeon | reverse complement strand
AGAGCTTATTTCATTCATTCAAGCAGAGATATGGAAGCAGTATCAGCTCGAAGCTGGCAAATACTGCAAGGTCAGAAGTTTATTGCAGGGCGATATTGTACAATTTATTTATTTGGCTTTGTCGCCTCTTGGGACAAAGCCTGAAGCCGGAAACATTTAAATAAAAACACGGCTTACCATTAATTATGGACAGAAGGGCATTTTTAGCAAGAACTTCATCTTTGGGGTTAGTGGCACTGCTTGGCAGGCACTCTTATGCTGAAGTAAACGTTTCAAGAGATTTTCTGAGTAATTTGTCAACCTGCTGGGAGCGCTTTGCTATAGGCACAGATGAGTTTAAATTTGCATTGGTTTCAGCAACTGAAGGCAATTTTCACTATTTCACAGCATATGGTTTGGAGCAAGAAACATTAAATGATATAGGCTACTCATATAAACTAACACGCCTAAAGAAAAATCAGCCGCTTGCAGTGTGGACACGCGACATTAGCAACCTTTCTTTGCCTGCAATTGCCAGAATTGACACAGACTTAGACGGCAAAGTTGATCAGCTTTTTGTGGACGCTTATGAAAATAGAAGCATATTCAGAGTGCAAATAGACTTTGACAAGCTTCCTGAAAGTTCAAAAGCATACAACCAAGAGCGATATGAAAGAGCTATAAGGGCGTTGAACAGAAAAATGAATGTTTAGCACTTCTTTTTTTAACAACATTCCTCACAAACATTTCCGTCGGCCTTAGATACTGCCCGATTGTCAGAATGTCAACATCAATTGCCCTTAAATCTTTCATTGACTGCAAAACTTCTTCGTCTGTTTCTTCCAAGCCAAGCATTATGGATGACTTTGTGTATATTCTTGGATTTAATTTTTTAACATTTTCCAAAACATTTAAAGATTGCTTGTAACTAGCCCTTGGGTCACGAATCTTTTTTTGTAATCGCTCTACAGTCTCTATATTGTGCGCTATAACCTCTGGCTTTGCATCAGCTATTTTTTTTAATGAATTAACATTTCCATTAAAGTCAGGAATCAAAACCTCAACAATAATCTCAGGATATGCTTTTTTTATTTCCTTGATGCAGTCTGTAAAATGAGAAGCTCCGCCATCGGCTAAATCATCCCTGTTGACAGATGTCAGCACAACATAATCAAATAATTTTATTTCTGCCAGCGCTTGGGCAAGTTTTTTCGGCTCATCAGCATCAAGCTTTTGCATTGGATTGCCGGTTTTGACAGCGCAGAACCTGCATCCCCTTGTGCAAACATCGCCCATCAGCATAAAAGTTGCTGTTCCAGTGTTCCAGCACTCGGAAATGTTGGGGCAATGCGCTTCTTCGCAGACTGTATGCAGTTCGTGTTTTTTTAAAGTGTTTTTTATGTTAGAGAATTCATCATTGACAGCTAATTTGATTTTGAGCCATTGTGGCTTTTCCAGTTTTTGCATTGACATAGTAATTTAGATTACTTGTTTTGTAATTCAATCCGCTTCGCATATCTTGTGCTCAGGGGCATTAACCCCTTCGCCCATACATTAAAAGCAGGTTTCCTCTTCCACTTTTACGTCCAGAGGAAGCTCTCGTTTTTTTGATTTAATAATTTTATTGAAAATGTAGTAAACAAACTTTATTTCAGTTCTCCTTTTGCCCATGCCATTAATTTCTCAATCTTCTGGTTGCCGCAGAGCTTCCTGCCCGTTTTTTCATTGTAGAAAAAAGGGATGCCTCCGCAGAAAACAGAGCCGTCAGGATTTTTGTCAATGCTTTCAAGCCACGCAGCATTCTCGGCATTGTGCCAGACTTCTACATGCTCGATATGGATTCCCTCTTTTTCAAGCTGCTCCAATAAAGGGTCCATCTCCTTGCAGTGCACGCATTCAGTGCCTGAAAACATTATTAAGCGCTCGCCCATTTTGAATCGGATTTTGTGGATTATGGGACTTATTTAAAGGTTTTTATTATAATAAATACAATGTTCCATAATAACCAATGACAGAACTTACCACTCCAATAATAAGCCCCCTAAACACATGCTTAATGTTTCTTTTAATGTAATAAGCTGAAATCAACAATAAAGCCCATACCAAGCCTGCAAAAACTGTAAAAACTATTTCTTTATAAAACAGGCTGGTAAAAACAAGCACAGCGAACGACCTTGCAATATAGAGGCTTGAATCCTTAATCGCAAAATAAAGAACAAAAATGGTAATCGCTGCTATAAGCATCTGGTAAACAAAAATATCGTATTTTCCTATAACAGCCCTTATTACAACTAAAAAATAAAATGGAATGCTGCCCAATGCAAGCAAGTCCCTTGCTATCCCTTTAAGCCAGGATTTTCCCATTAGGGGCATAATTTACCCCGTGTATATTAATTTTATCAATATTCAAAAAGAAATTACTTATTTTCCAGCCAGACAATGTCTTTCTCCACAAATGGCGGTGTAGAAAACAAGATGATTTCAACAGGGCTGTCGCCAACCCTTTCAAGCGAGTGAGGCACCCCTGCGGGAATTGCAACCAACTGCCCCGGCCCGACTTCGGCAGTTACGTCTCCAACAGTTCCCTTTGCCCTGCCCTTGTAAATGTAGACAAAATGGTTTTCCTTCGGGTGCATGTGCATCGGGATTTTGTCATCAACCCTCAGCAATTCGATGCTTCCTGTCTCGGTTTCAGCCAAAACAGAGTACTTGAAATAATTCACATCAATGTCAAGCTGACCCAGTCTTTTTGGAACATCAAAAATATTTGCCTGCAATGGCTTTTTTGCCAGAGTCTTGACATCCCCGGGAAGAAGGTAGCCAACAGCGACTCCAAGAATAAACAGGACAACAAAAATAGTCTGCATTGTCTTTTTTTTCATGATGCATCTTTCTTTTGGCATAGTTATATAAATACTTTTTGGTAGTGATTAAGAAATTTTACTACTGCAAAAAACAACAAGTAAAACTGCAGTGACGGCAAACAATAAAAAACCATAACTTTTTAAAAATTAAGGGATACCTCAGCAATTGGAATGAAACAATACCTTGACGCATTAAGGCATATCCTGGAAAACGGCGCAGACAGGCAAAGCAGGACTGGAATTTCAACAAGGGCTGTCTTTGGGATGCAGCTGCGCTTCAGCATGGAAGACGGGTTTCCAGCAGTCACGACAAAAAAACTGCCGTGGAAAAGCGTTGCAAGCGAGCTATTGTGGTTCATTGAGGGCTCCAACGATGAAAGGCGGCTTGCGGAAATACTTCATGGCACTCGGGATTCAGGCAAGACGACAATATGGACTGCAAATGCGCAAGCAGATTACTGGAAGCCAAAGGCAAAGTTTGAAGGCGACCTTGGAAGGATTTACGGCGTTCAATGGCGGAAATGGAAATCGCCAAATGGAAACGAAACAGACCAGCTCGCAAATGCAATTAAAATGATTAAGGAAAACCCAACTAGCAGAAGAATCATTGTAACAGCATGGAACCCGGGAGAATTAAATGAGATGGCACTGCCGCCATGCCATGCTTTTTTCCAGTTTTTTGTGGCAGATGGCAGACTGTCATTGCAGATGTATCAAAGAAGCTGCGACATGTTTCTTGGAGTGCCGTTCAACATTGCCTCTTATTCTTTATTGCTGCACATGGTAGCTCAAGCCACAAGCTTAAAGCCAGCGGAGTTTGTCCACGTGCTGGCAGATGCCCACATTTACCACAACCATTTTGAGCAGGTAAAAGAGCAATTAACAAGAAAGCCGTTTCCATTGCCAACATTATCATTAAATCCAAAAATTAAAAACATCGACGATTTCACAATGGACGACATAAAGCTGGAAAATTACCAGTTTCATCCGCCGATAAAGGCAGAGATGGCTGTTTGAGTTTATTTTTGAATTTGTATTATTGAAAAATTTTAATGGATTGCCTAATTGTCAAGGCAAACAGTAAGTAAAGCATTGGTTAAAGGATAACTTTAATTAAAACATAAAAATCAATATGCCTTCGGCAAAATTTAGTGCTCGGCGTCGCTTTTTGACCATATCGCTCCGCCTCGCCTATATATTGTAAAAAATTAACAATGTAACTAAAATGATAATCTCATTAATAGTCGCAATGGATGAAAATAAATTAATTGGATACAAAAACAAATTGCCATGGAATTTGCCCTCTGAATTAAGGTATTTCAGGGAAACAACAAAGCACAAGCCCGTGATAATGGGCAGGAAAACCTATGAGTCGATAGGAAGGCCGATGCCAGAAAGATTAAACATAATAATAACAAGGGATGAAAATTACAAGGCAGATGGGTGTTTAGTTGTCAACAGCAAAGAAGACGCTATAAAAGCGGCAAAAGGCATCAACGAGATAATGGTCATTGGAGGCGCTGAAATCTACAAGCTGTTTTTGCCGATAGCAAACAGGCTTTACATTACCAAAGTCCATGGCAAATTTAAAGGAGACACCTATTTTCCTGAATTTAATGAGGATGAATGGGTTAAAGCAAAGGAAAAATTTGTCGAAAAAGACAATGAAAACAAGTACAGCTACACTATAATGGTTTTAGAAAGGAAAGCTTAATAATTCTCAACCTTCACAGTTTCGCTTATGCTTGGCTTTGGCTCTTTCTTTTTAAAATCTAATTTTAATTTATTTAGTAATGGAACAAAAACATTGCCAGCAGCCAGTGCCAGAACAATGTCGTGCTGCGGAGTAAAGAGATGCAATATAATAAACAAAACAGCGACTACAATTCCATAAACAATCCTTTGATTTCCTGCAGCTGGATTTGTCTTGGGCTCAATCAGCATGAACATTGAGAAGAAATAAAGAACTCCGCCATTTAGGATTGTTAAATAAACATCATTAAAACTGCCCCCCCTGATTAATTCAATAATTGAGTTTATTAAATAATAACTTATCAAAAAGCTTATTGCCAAGTCAAACCTCCTTAATCTCCAGATAATAAAAATTCCAAAAGCCAAAACCAGAATCAAGGGTGAGGAAATCCACCATGTGTGGGAAGCGCCAAAAACAATTGAGACAAGCAAAACACCAAGATTTGCAGGATTGAAGATATGTTTTTGCTGGATTTTAATCAAGTGTTTTGATAAAACTGCAATCGCTCCAGCCAATACATAAATGTACCACTGAAGATTTTGTGTCAATAAGCCTCCGATAAATAATCCAGATATTAAAGCGCTCTGCGGAAATTCCAATGTTTTGAATTTAAAATACATAATCAACAAATCCAATATTGTTGTTGTGGTAACAGCAATAAATACAGGAATTAAAGCACTTATTCCAAAACCATAAAAGAATGCGCTCGCAAGATGTAATACAGCAAGAAAAAAAATTATGTAATGATAGATTGTAAAATGATTGAGCAATGACCTGATTTCCAACTAAAACACCTTCAACTGTTATATTTGACATACATATATAAATATTGATATTTTATTGATTTATAAGTAAAATGTATGAATATTTGTTGGCATTGCAACTTTATAGGGAAACTCCAGTAAAGATAGGTATTCAAGAAGCTGTTCAACAAGCTCTAAATGGTCCAAAAGTTGTTATAGCTTCTGCGCCTCCTATGCCTAACTCAATAGACCAAGTGTTGCTAGCCCAAAATGGAAGGGGCAGAGAATGTACTTTAGCTCAAATAAATGATATATTATCAAAACCATATTTAAATCCTAGAACTGAAGACATTGGTAATGTTGTTGATGATTTGATGTCTAGAGGAAAAGCAATAAAATATGCTTTAAATAAATTTACAGGTGAAGAGCTAAGAGAAATGAGAGATATTTTCAAGACTTATTTAGCGGAATTACAAAGTTTTGAGTTGGATAGTGTTTCTGCCCGCTTTGGAAATATCAGTCAAAGACTAGGGTTGATTGGTCGAAATGTTGAAAATATCAGTCAAGGTCTTAAATTAGTTGAACGATATTTAGAATACATAATTAACGTTCTTGATGTTTACAAACTTAGAAATGTTGATGAATTGGAGAGATTAAGAAAAAACTTAGACCAAGACATGGCTGAAGGTAAGGAATTGGCAGCAAAATTAGTTCAAGATACAACCGAAATTGAAAAATCGGGGGGAAAATTAACTATAGAATTTGAGCAAAGATTATTCATGGAAATTGACTTAAATGAGTTAGCTAATGAAATTAAAGGTTTAATGAGAGTTAAAGGATTTTAATAAATATATCTTATTTCTTTCTTGTCCTTTGAGAGCCGCCTTTTTTGTAAATTGTATATTTTCCCTTTGCTTTCTGGCTTGTTTTTTGCTCCGGATAAACCTCGTAAACAGAACCTTCATCAAAACCGCAGCTGTTGCACTTGATTACCTTTACACCCAGGTAATTGTAAAGCTTGATGTTCCCAGAGCCGCACTTGGGGCATTTGTTCATTTAATAATCAAGAAATCACAAGTTTAAATTATTTTCTCTCCTGTTTCCTTGTTGGTGATGTGAATCACATTGACAGGGCATGAGTCAGCAGCTTCCTTGTTTTCCTTGTAGTTTTTTTCCTCGATGTCAAGCTCTTCCCACTCGTCATCCCTTTTCTTGCAGCCTACAATGTCTGATTTGCCATCTTCATGCATCGTCCAGAAGTCAGGGGCAACAGCGGCGCATGCAGCGCAGCCTATGCAGTTTGGCCTGTCATGCTCTATCTTGTACTTCTTGGAGCTTTCCTGCACAGTCTGTGCTTCATCTATCATTTTAATAATTAACAATTGTTAAGTATATAAAAGTTGTGATTTAAGGCTGTTTTTTAGATTAATATTTAAGTATTTTTGTTGTGAATCACCTGTTGACAAAGATAATTCCAACAATAATCAACACAATGGCAAATACCTTAATCAAGATCGCTTTTCTGTCAATTCCTTCTTTTATCAGTTTTGGCAAATAAAGGGACGTAACAAGAGTAAGCATAAACACAAACAAAGGCAGTGCAGAACTGCTTAGCGCAGTTACAAGCGATATGGGGCCATTTAATATTGCCAGCCCTGAAAATATGAAGGCAGAAAAATCAACAATCATCTTGAAGCCCATCAAGCCCCTTATCCTTGGCTTCATTTGTTTGAAAGTCATTGCAAAATCTTTCCTTATAGATGGGGCAAGCAAAACCCCTAATGCAGCAAAACTCGAAAGCCTGAACCATAGGAATGCGCTCCAGAAGCTTGTTATGCTGTAGATGTGCTTTGCAGCAATAACGCCAATGCTGCTTAACAGCATCGAAATTGCCATTAAGTAAAAAGCTTTGCTCAGCTTAAATGAGCCGTTAATCTTTCTGTAAGAAACCAATGCTCCTGCGCTTAGCAAAAACAAAAACCCAATAAAATGATTTGCTGTTAATCTTTCGCCAATAAGCAGGAATGACAAAACCAAAACAAAAATCGGAGCTATCTGGTACAGCATAGCAACTCTGGATATTTCTTCATATTGCACTGCTTTATAGTATATAGTAATAGCAGCGCTGTAAAGAATTCCCGCAGACAACGCAATCAAAAAATCAGTTAATTTTAACGGCTCAAACCCTGCAAAAGGAAGCAGAAATATCAAAAATACATTCATCAGCCCATTCAAAACAATATAAACGGCAGGATTTTTGATGTAACCTTTTGAAATCACAACCTTGTCTATCATAGAAGTTATTGACCATATCCCCTGCGCTATAAGCACAAAATAAATCCAGTTCTGCATTTTAAATCAAAAAACAAAATTAATAATCCAAGCAAATAAAATTGCAATTATTGTTGCCGTCAATACATAAGCAACAGCACATCTTTTACCGAACTTGCCCCATATCATTGAAAGCTCTGTAATGTCTGTTGTCACTCCTACCATTGTAATGATAAAAACAACTCCTAAAGACGCTCCCAACTGGTAAAGCTGTCCGCCTAAGACAGCAAGCCCTTCTGATGCCACTTCCAGCACTGCGCTAATAGGCACTGCAATCAAGACAGGCAGAAACCTATTGCTGTTGCCTAAGTATTTGGCTACCAAATCAGAAGGAACAAAAGCTTTCAAAGCAGCAGCAATAAACAAGCCAATAATTATGTACTTTCCAACGTCCTTGAAAATCTGCCACATATTTTGCGGAGTGCAGTAAACAATCCTTTTTCCCAGCTTTTCGTTTTCATGCTTTAATCTTAGTTTTTCCACATCAACACATTCGACACAAAGCATCTTTTCATTCTTTCTGTGCTTTTTTGGAATTCCCGCTTCAATTAATTTTTTATTCTCAAATCTTGCCAATGCCAATCCAACAATAAAAGCAGCCAGTAATGAAAAAATCAATAGTATTATTGTGTTTCTTATCCCAATAAACCCGGAAATCAAAAGAACATGCAATAAGCCTCCCCACGGAGCAGCCAGTAAAAATGTCAATGCCGAAGCGGTTGATGCCCCCCTTTCTCTTAAAGTTGCTGCAATCGGAATTGCCCCGCAAGAGCATACAGATATAAATAAGCCAGAAATTGTCGCCCTTAACAATGAAGCCGAATCATTTCCGCCAAAATATTGCAATAGCCTTTTTGTTGAAATGAATTCCTGTATCATGGCAGAGATTATCAAGCCAGCTAAGAAATAGAGCCATAACCCTTTGAAAAGCTCAAATAAGGCAGTGAAATATTGGATAAAAAAGGTTTCTAATGGCATTTGGATTTAAGAAATTCTGCTGTTTAAAAATCTAGTGCCTGAACAGCCTTATGCCGGTAAATACCATTGCCATGTTGTGCTCATTGGCTGCTTCAATCACTTCCTTGTCCCTTATCGAGCCGCCTGGCTGGATTATTGCTGTAACTCCTGCTTTTGCTGCCTCATCAATACCGTCCCTGAAAGGAAAGAAGGCGTCAGAGCTCATGACACTTCCATGGCTTTTGCTCTCTGACTTCATTACTGCAAGTTTGACAGCATCAACCCTAGACATCTGCCCAGCGCCAATTCCTACTGTAACATTATCCTTTGCCAAAACAATAGAATTTGATTTAACGTGCTTGTTGACCTTCCAGGCAAAAATCAAGGCATTTAACTCCTCTTTTGTCGGCTTTCTTTTTGCGGCAAATTTCAGGTTTTTTTTGCTTAAATCAGGAAATTGCCTTGTCTGCACAAGCAAGCCGCCAACAACTCTTCTCATATCCAAACTTCTGTAATCCTTGATGACAGGGCCTGTCTCAAGCAG
>JACPMT010000081.1 GCA_016185815.1 Candidatus Woesearchaeota archaeon | reverse complement strand
GTTCGGGAAGAAATCCGCGGGATATTCAGTAAGCATAATGGAGATCACCTTAAGCACCGGCTTCCTGCTCGGCCCGCTGCTTGGAGGGATATTCCTCAGCTTCCCCGACGGCTTCGATTTTGCCTTCAGGATTTTCTCTTTTGCGACGATATTCATGATAGTTCTGGCAATGATATTCCTGAAAAGCGACAATAAGGCAAAGCAATAATAACAATTAATCAGAAAAAAGCGCCTATCAATCCCATGAAGACCTTGTTGCCGTCAAAGCCCGGTATTGGCAGCATATTTAATATAAATAAAAACATGTTTATCCTGCTTGTTAACAGCAAAAGCAAATAATATTTTTTCTTGTATTTCCCGGTCTTTAGCATATACAAAGAGCCGAGCCATAAAATTAAGTTGACAAGAGGCCCTGCAAATGCAGTTGATGCAAATTGAAGATTAGTGCCATTGCCGCTTATGCCCACAAACCCGGGTACAAAAAACATGAATCCAAAGCCTGTCAATTTTGAAATGATGGTAAAGACTCCAAGCATTAATGTAAATGAGTTTCTGTAGAAAGCAAAGAAAACTGCGTTTAATCCAAATCCAAGGGCGACAAACTTGTGCGCCAATTCATGCAGTATGATTGCAGGCGCAGTTGCCAGGATTGCAAATTTCAATCCTTCAAAGTCAAAACCTTTTTTATAATGAACTAGAGGATCATAAGATTCTCTTCTGACCGGGATTATGCCTGAGAATATGTAGCCTACAAAGAATGTCATAAGCACTAAGTCTATGATTTCTCCAAAGGTTATTAATGCCATTTTGAATTTTGTTTTTTATGTTTGAAGATAAAGCTTAGTGTTTTTTTTGTTCATTATTAAATCTATTGTTTCGGGTTAAACAACCCCAAAAACTTAATAAACTATGCTCTATTCTAAAAAATTATGACGGACTTGGTTGCGTGCCTTTCATCAGGAGAGAAATCATGGGCACATGTTGCAAGACTTATTAAGGAGCAGGACTGGAAAAAGGTATTTCTGATTACAAACGATTTCGGCAAAAAGAATTTCAAGGCTGGCAAAGAGGTTGATTTTATAGTTGTTGATATGCAAAAGCCTGTTTTTGAATTAATTGAAGACATAAGAAAGGGATTGAAAGGAAAGATTACGGACTTGGAAGTCGCCTTAAACCTTGTTTCTGGGAATGGAAAGGAACACATGGCGATTTTGTCGGCATTGTTGAAGCTTGGAGTTGGGGTAAGGCTGATGGCTGTGACTAAAGAGGGAGTTAGGGAGCTGTAGAAATCATTCCTTCACACCCATATAAACCCAATACCCTGCTTTTTTTGAGATTACTTTAAGATTGCCAAAAACTTCTTCCATTTTCCTGCTTAATGTTTTTCCGCCTTTGTTGTGCCTTGCAACTAATTGCAAACTTCCAGTATTTTTTAGATGTTTTTTTGACTGCTCAATCAATTGAAAGCATACATTTTTTCCAGCAGTCTGGGGAGGATTGGATAATACGGCATCAAAGTCATTATTTTTTATTTTTTCGTATAAATCTCCTTGATATATTTCGGCTTTTAGATTGTTTAATTTAGTGTTCATTTTGGCAAGCATCACTGCCCTTTTATTGATGTCGCTCATCACAACATTTGCATTAAATAATTTTGCTGCAATAATCCCAAGAATCCCTATGCCGCATCCGATATCAAGGACTTTTGCATTTTGATCAATAGCCATGCTTTCTGCCAACACTAATGTTCCCTTGTCAATCCTTTCTTTTGAAAAAATGCCTGATGCAGTGTAGAACTCAAACTCAATCCCTTTAATTTTTTGCCTTATCTTTTTTGTTTTTAATTGGGACTTTTGCTGTGCAGAGTAGTAATGTTCCATATTTTTATGTTTTATTTTAATTTTTTGTTTGTATTTTCTCTATTGGATTTTTTGTTAATGTTGAGTTTAATTATTTTGCAAATTGAATGCTTATATCAATGCTTGCCGTGACAATACGGCACGATTCAATAAAAATAATTATTTAAAAAAATAAAAAACTATTCTTCTTCCTGCCCCATTATGCTGTAGAGATTGTACAAAACCCTGTCAACTCCCTTTACCAAATCAAAGCCGTTTCCCTCCACAACAATGCAGTTGTTGTTGTAGTAAGTCCTAAACCTTTCTGATTCCTTTATGTAAAGAACAAGCTTGTCAGTGTCCTCGCATGTCACAATAGGCCTTGTCTTGCAGGGCTCTGTCTCGTTCCTGTCGCATGCTGCAACAGGATTTTTCTCAAACACTTTTGACATATGTGTGTTAAAGTCGGCAACCGCCAAGCCAACATATGAAAATTCCTTTCCAGTCGGGTTAAAAGTGACAAAAAATTCACTCTTGTTGTTGAAAAATTCGGCATTTAGGCTTCCTTCTATAACTATGCCCTTCAAATCCTTTGGAGAGTAACGCAAAGCCAAGCTGTATATTTTTGCACCTTTTGGGGACGTCAATTGGGTGTACCACAAATCATCAGATACCACAAAGCTGTAAACTCCGTTGTAGACATAGCCCTGCTCTGGCTTAAGCTTTCCCTTTAAATTCAGGATATGCAGATCTTCTAAAGTTTGCGGCTTTGGCTTGTTGAGTATGCTATAGGCAAATATGAAAACAAGCAACAAAACAATGACAGCCACGCTTATCAGCAAAGCTTTCTCTGAAGATTTCTTCGGCTCTTCTTCAATGCCGGGTTTGTTTATTTCTTCAATTTTCCTGTCAAATTCCTTTACATCCGGCTCAAGCTTTTCCTTCCATTTGTCATATTCATCTTTTTCTATAATGCCTGACTCAAAGCTCCCTTTCAAAATGTCAAGTTTCTTTTTTAGGTCTGTCATTTCATAACACCAAGCATGCCGTATAACAGCCTGTCCTTTACCATTATGAAATCATCATTTGCCGGAGCCTCTGCAATAATGCAGTTGTTTTCCATATTAATATTTGTTGTATTTCCATACCTGAAATAAACAACAGGCACATTTATTGTTGAATTATCGCATGTTATAATAGGAAGGCTGAAAGTGTTATTTGCTGTAAATCCCTTCCTGACAAAAATGTTGTAATTGGCAAGAGTCAGCCCCATCTGGTGCTGAGCCAGAGCAATAGACTCTTTATAAGTGCTGTTTAAATCATAAGTAACGTCTATTTCAAATCTGTTCTGCAATCTTTGTGTAACGTCAGAAGGCATGCTGACCTTTTCTGCCTCTTTGGGCAAGAAGCTGAAAGCAGCATCTATTCCATTTATTTTTGCTTCCCATCTGTCAGCAAATCTTATGAATGTTATTCCATTGTATTTTGCCTTTTCCTCCACGCCTGAAAACCCGAAGAACACAAAGCTGACTGACGTGCCTATCATTATAAATACAATGAACAATATCAGGCCCCACCTCCTCTTTTCCTTTTTTTCCCTCATTAAAATTGCGAATAATTGGCATTATTTAAATGTTTTTGAGTTGCAATATGTTATATACTGAAAAATACAAATATTTAAATATGAATATATCGTTACCGATATAGCGAAGGCGATATATATGATGACCGGCTATTTGAGACTGATTGTAATGAAGACTTTGGCAAACAGAAGGCTGTCAGGATACGGCTTGATAAAGCAGATAGAAAAAGACACAGGCACGTGGAAGCCAAGCTTTGGCTCTATTTACCCGCTTCTTGACAAGCTGCTGAAGGAAAAGCTTGTTGAAGTTGAAGTGCAAGGCAGGAAAAAGCTGTATTTCCTGACAAATGAGGGGAAAAAGCACCTGCACATTATTGACAAAAGCAAAAACACGCTTGTTGACAAGTTAATTGCGACATGGAATGCATTTGGAAAAATAACTGATAAAAGAGAAATGGGATTCATGCTCGAAATCTTTAACAGCCTGAAAAAAGGGCAGCTCCCATTCAAGGAATTAAACCCTGAGCTGAACGAGTTCAGGGCAACGGTGTTTGAGCTTTACACAACAGGAAAAGACAAGAAAAAAATTAAGGGTGTTTTGAAAGGCACTGTCAAAAAATTAAGGGCAATCAAATGAAAATGCCAATCATACAACTTGAAAACGTATGGAAAATATACAAAATGGGGAATGTAGAAGTCAATGCGCTTCAAGGCTTGAACCTCGACATAAAGGAAGGGGAATTTGTCGCGATAATGGGTCCTTCTGGAAGCGGCAAATCCACTGCAGTCAACATGATAGGCTGCCTGGATGTTCCAACAAAAGGAAAGATTACGCTTGAAAATCACGACATTTCGAAGTTAAGCGAGTCTGAATTGGCGCAAATAAGAGGGAGAAAAATTGGATTCATATTCCAGCAGTTCAACCTCATCCCGACTTTGACGGCGCTTGAAAATGTAATGCTGCCCATGATTTTTCAGGGTGTAGGTGAAAATGAAAGGATGGAAAAAGCAACTAAATTGCTTGAATTAGTAGGGCTAGGGGACAGGATTTATCATAAGCCATCTGAATTAAGCGGAGGAGAGCAGCAAAGGGTTGCGATTGCAAGGAGCCTGGCAAACGATCCTGAGGTGGTATTGGCTGATGAGCCGACAGGCAATCTTGACAGCAAAACAGGCGCCAATGTGCTTGATTTTCTCGAAAAGCTCCATAGGGATGAAAGGAAAACAATTGTAATGGTTACGCATGACCAGAATCTTGCAAAGGTTGCAGAGCGGATAGAATTTTTGAAAGACGGGAAAATAGTAAAATCATTAAACAACAATAGGAGGAGTGATGCAAAATGAAGAAAATTATTTGGCTAATTGTTTTTATTTTAACTGCAAGTATTGCTCTTGGAGCAGTCGACACACAGTACTTTGGCAAAGCGCCTGACCTGAGAATTAGCATATCAATGCAGGATCCTGATCCTGTTGAGCCAGGCAAGGAAGTTGAAGCCAGCTTCAAAATAGAGAACAACGGCACAACCGCCTATAATGTAGTATTTGAG
The DNA here is from genome assembly GCA_016185815.1 of Candidatus Woesearchaeota archaeon. Lineage (GTDB taxonomy): Archaea > Nanobdellota > Nanobdellia > Woesearchaeales > GW2011-AR4. Next base: position 8,296 of record JACPMT010000081.1, on the reverse strand, counting down.
ATTGTGCCGGAATACCCATTCTCTTTGGTTCCTGGAGAAAGCGGCTCCAAATCAATCGGAACAGTTGGAACATCCCAGAGTGGGAAACAAAGCGTTATAGTGAGGTACAGGCTTAAAGTAGCCCAGGATGCAGTTGATGGAAGCCATAAGATAAAGGTAAGGTACAAAAGCGAGGTCTTTGATTCCTGGGCGTTAATAGAAAATCTGAAGATAAAAGTCCAGAGCCATGACGCAATAATCTCTGTAGATAAGTTTATTACAGAGCCGCCTATAGTGGCGCCTGGCTCAAGAACAAGGCTTACAATATTGCTGAAGAATTATGCTACATCCTTGCTCAAAGACATAAAGATAGTCCTTGATCTTGGGAAAAGCGGGGATGAGGCAACGCCATTCTCCCCACTGGAGTCTACTAATGAAAAGGTATTGCCGTACATGGAGCCTCAATCAACAAAATCAATAGATTTTGAGCTTCTTGTTGACCCTGATGCAGCCTCAAAGTCCTATAAAATACCGCTCAGCTTAAGGTATTCAGATGCGCTAAACAAGAACTTTTCCAAGTCCAGCATAATTACAGTAATTGTCGGCGGCGAGCCGGATGTCTCAATCGGGATAGACAGCACCACTATATACAAAGCAGCCTCTGCAGGGGAGATAACAGTTAAGATTGTAAACAAGGGACTGCCGGACATGAAATTCGTCAACGTGAAGCTCGCAAAAGACTCCAAGTACAGGATAATATCCCCTTCTGAGGTTTACATTGGGAACATAGACTCTGATGACTATGAAACAGCTGATTTCAAGCTGTACATTGAAAGGATTTCTGATAAAAAGGTAGTCCTTCCATTGACTGTGGAGTACAAAGATGCAAACAATAAAGACTACAAAAATGCTGTCAACCTCGAGCTTCCCCTTTACAGCTCTTCTGAAGCCAAGAAGCTCGGGCTTGTCAAGGGAAATGGCAGGCTTGCATGGATTCTGCTTATAGCTTTGGCTGTTGCAGGATTTTTCGGCTACAGAAAGTGGAAAAGAAGAAAGAGACACTAAGAGAGAAAGTCATCAAAGAGACACTAAGAAAGTCATCAACTTATACTTATCGGCGGCAAACACGGTTTTTCTGTGAGTTGTGAGCGAGTTCGCAACGAGCTCACTCGCATGTCACTGAAAAACCTATTCGGAAAGGAAAAATCCACACTTCGTATGGATTTTCCCTCTCCACTCAATTTGCCGCCATATTATTAATTCATAATGCTAAAAGACTACGCGGTTTTTTCGCTTAAAAATCTGAGAAGCAGAAGGCTAAGGTCGTGGCTTACCATGATTGGCATATTCATCGGCATAGCTGCGGTAGTTTCCCTTATAGGGCTTGGGGAGGGGCTTAGGCAGGCCATAATGTCGCAATTCGGATTTCTTGGCCCTGATGTTCTTGGTGTGCAGGCTTCAGGATTAGCTTTTGCCGGACCGCCTGGAACTGCAGTTGCAAAGCCGCTAAGCGATGACTTGACACCCAAAATAGAAAAAATAAATGGGGTTGAGGCTGCGTTTAACAGGTACATAGAGTCAATCACTCTTGAGTTTAACGACAAGCAAGATATTGGGATTGCCGGCTCTGTGCCTGAAGGTGAAAACAGGAAAACATTTGAGATAATGCTTAACCTTGTGGCAGAAGAAGGAAGGCTGCTTAAAGATGGCGACACTAAAAAAGTTGTGCTTGGCAATGATTTCAAAAAGGACGACACTTTTGGAAAAGGGATAAAAGTTAACGACAGGGTTATTGTCAATGGAATAACATTCGAGGTTATTGGAATTCTTGAAAAGAAAGGCAGCTTCATTTTTGACAGGATAGTCATGATCAATGAGGAAACGATGATAGATGTCCTGGGCATTGACAAAAAAAAGGTCAATGTCATAGCTGTCAAGGTGAAAGACCAGAACAAAATTGGACAAGCCAAGGAAGACATAGAAAAATTGCTCAGGCACGAAAGGGATGTTGAAAAAGGAGAGGAGGATTTCCAGGTGCAAAGCCCGCAGCAAACCCTTGAGGCGCTTAACTCAACTTTGTTTGCAGTGCAGCTTTTTATTTATATCATAGCTGCGATTTCTCTTGCAGTAGGCGGCATCGGAATAATGAATACAATGTATACATCAGTTCTTGAAAGGACAAAGGAAATCGGAATAATGAAATCGATAGGAGCAAGGAATTCAGCTATATTTACAATATTTTTTATTGAATCTGGTTTGCTTGGAACAGTTGGCGGAATAATAGGAATAGCGCTTGGCATGGGCTTCGCGTATGGCATTTCAGCCATTGGAAGAGTAGTTTTAGGCTCTGAGCTTATACAGGCAAGCATTAATCCTTTGCTTATAGTTGGAGCCTTGATTTTCTCATTCGTGCTTGGCACTTTGTTTGGAGTATTGCCTGCATATCAAGCTAGCAAATTAAATCCAGTTGATTCATTGAGGGCTGCAAAATGAACATTTACGAGATAAAATATGCATTGCAGAATTTCAGGAAAAGAAAGCTGAGAAGCGGGCTGACAATACTTTCCATACTCATTGGAATAACAGCTATATTCGCATTGCTGAGCTTTGGAATCGGGATACGAAAATATGTTGATGCATTGGCTGACGAGGCGGGAAGGAACAAGCTTTTCATACAAGGCAAGGGAATAGGGGCGCCTGGAACAGACGAGAATTTTTTTCTCACAAAAAAGGATGTTGACTTCGTAAGCAAAATAAAGGGCGTTGACGAGATAGTCGGGATGTATTTCAAGGTTGGCGAGATAGGATATAATGAGCAGAAGAAATTTTATTTTGTTTCTGGAATGAATACCGATAAAATTGATTTCATAGAGGAAACATTTACAATAGAAGTGATAAAAGGAAGGCAGCTTAAGAAAGAAGATGTTGACAAGGCAGTGCTTGGCTATAATTACCAATTTGACGACAAGATTTTCAAGAAAGCTGTAAGGCTTGGCGACAAGATAGAAATAAACGGCAATCATTACGAGGTTATCGGGTTTTATGAGGAAGTTGGAAATCCTCAGGATGACACTAATGTGTACATAACCGACAAGTCATTCGAGACTCTTTACCCTGACTCAAAGGACAAGTTTGGCTTTGTGATGATTAGCGCTCAAAAAGGAGTTGAGCCATCAGAGCTTGCAGAAAGGATAGAAGAAAAGCTAAGAAAATCCAAGGACCAAGAGGAAGGCAAGGAAGATTTTTTTGTGCAGACTTTTGAGGATGCGCTTGCAACTTTTACAACCATTATAAATGTGATAAATGGGATGCTTGTGCTTATTGCTCTAGTTTCGCTTGTTGTCGCTTTTGTTAACATAATGAATACAATGTACACAGCAATACTGGAAAGGACAAAGGAGATTGGAGTGATGAAGGCTATAGGCGCAAAGAACAGCGACATTCTTTTTGTTTTTGTTGCCGAAGCAGGGCTTATAGGCTTGATAGGCGGCATATTGGGAGTTTTGCTGGGCTACATTGTTTCCAGCATCGGAGGCTCAATAGCTGCCTCTTCAGGGTTTGCATTGCTTAAGCCAGCTTATCCGCTTGCTTTGATAATAGGGTGTTTGGTATTTTCGGTTTTGGTTGGAGCTACAGCAGGATTTTTGCCAGCGAGAAGGGCATCGAAATTGAAGCCTGTGGATGCGTTACGATATGAATAAGGTGGGACCTCGATTGCATTGAAAATAGAGTTAAATACATAATACCAAATTTATGGCGTTAAAACCAATTTTCCAGCTTCAATTTTCCATTCTAATTTTTGTCCTTCCTTCAAATTCTCAGCTTCTATTATCGGCTGCGGTACTGTAACAACATTGCTTTTTCCTACTTTCCTTAACTTTACGGTAAGGAGATTTTTCTTTCTTGCTCTTTCTATTTCCAATGCTTTTTGCGCATCTGATGGATTTATAATTTCTTCATTACATTTACTGCATTTCCATCCCCTCACTTCTATACCTTTCCATTCAGTCCTTATCTTTTCCATCTTTCCGCCGCATTCGCATTTCAGCTTTAGATTTTCAAATTCCATTTTTATCCCTCATTAGTTTCTTGAATTTTTTGCTTAAAGTAAATTCGCCCGCATGAATTAATTTGTAGTAATCTCCTAAATCAACTACTACAACATTTATTACCTTGTTTCCTCTTTGGATGCCTCTTTCAATAATGTTCTTCGCCCTTTTTCTGATTTCAAGTCCTTTTTCCAAGATTTCAGGAACTTCGTACAGATTTACATCAATTTCGCTTAATTCATTTAATGCTGTTTTAGTTGGAAGTATTGGCTTGCCTTTGTAAGTAAAGTCCATGAAAGTCACCAATGAGATATATTTAAGATATATATTATTAAGATATATAAATGTTTTGTTTTTCAGTAGTGGGTAGTCGTGGTATCAGATTTCAGTTTGATTGAGCAAAAGATTCATTTCCCCTTATGCATCTTCCTTAACTCTTCCTTTATAATCTTGCCCATTGTGTTTTTTGGCAATGCATCTAGAAAATCAACAAACTTTGGCTTTTTGAAGGAAGCAAGCTTTTCCTTACAATATGCAATGACTTCATCTTCTGTTAATTTGCTTTTTGGATTCAATACAACATAAGCTTTTACAGACTCGCCAAATTCCTTATCAGGAACGCCAACAACTGCGCATTCCTTTACTTGAGGCATTGATTCGATCACATCTTCAATTTCCCTAGGATAAATGTTGATTCCCCCAGAAATAATCACATCCTTTGACCTTCCTATGATGTAAACATAATTTTTCTCGTCTATTTTGCCAACATCGCCTGTGACAAACCAGCCATCCTTGAAAACCTGCTTGTTGTAAGCTGGCTTGTTCCAGTAGCCGTTAAAAACATTCGGTCCTTTGATTAAAATTTCTCCTTCTGCATTGATAGGCACATCATTATAGTTTTTATCTGTTATCCTGACTTTTACACCAGGCAAGCAAGGACCTACAGAGCCTGGAATCCTTTCGCCATCGTAGGGATTGGAAAAGTTCATCATTGACTCCGACATGCCTGCTCTTTCCAAAATTTCATGCCCAAATGCCTTCTTTAACTTGTAAAACAAGTCCCTTGACAAAGGGGCTGAGCCGGAAACAAACAGTCTCATTGAGGACAAATCATACTTTTCAATGCCTTCAACCTCCAATAGCTTAAAGTACATTGTCGGCACACCCATGAACAAAGTTGCTTTTCTTTTTTGTATCATCTCAAGAACCTCTTCTGCAACAAATTTCTTTTTTAATATTGTAAAGTTGCCGACATACAAAGAGCCGCATAGGGCAACTCCAATGCCATGTATATGGTACAAAGGCAATGTCAGGAGAAAAACATCATCTTCTGTCCATTTCCAAGCCTGTGCAAGCGCCTTTATATTTGATGTTACATTTGTCTGGTTTAGCGCAGCTCCTTTTGGCTTGCCTGTTGTCCCAGAAGTATAGAAGATTATTGAATAATCCTCGTCTTTTATGGTCACATTTGGCTCTTTGTCAGAAGCCTTTTTTGTTATTTCATTGAAATTATGGGCATTTTCTGCATTGCCATCGATAAGAATAACAAGCTTTAGTTCCGGAAGCTTTGGCTGGACATTTCTGACAATCGGTAATCGTTCCATATCTGTGATTACAGCTTTAGCGCCGGAATCATGCAGGATGTGGTGGATTTCCTGCTCTTTGAAATTAATGTTCATAGGCACGATTATGCTGCCATTCTTGAAGTTCCCAACAAGAGAATAAACAAGCTCAAGCGAATTTGGCATGAATTGGGCAACTCTGTCGCCTTTGGCAATTCCAATTTCATTCAAAGCATTGGCAACCTTGTTTGCCTGCAAATCAATTTCCCTGAAAGTAATTCTTTGGTCCTCAAACTCTATGGCTACCTTGTCCGGCAATTTTAAAGCAGTTTGCTTGAATAATGATGCTATGCCCATTAAAGTTCACTCTCAAGCAAATTTAAGCGGTTGATTTATAAAATTAATCCTGAAGTGTATAGTGGAGAATATATTTCGATATTGAAAATAATGATTATAAGCCTCTGAAGGGATTTGAACCCTCAACCTGCGCTTTTCCAAGCTACGAGAGCGCCGCTCTACCAGATTGAGCCACAGAGGCAAAGAACAATATTACTTAATAGCTTTTAAAATCTCTTCTTTTGAAGCAAACTTTTTCTGGCACTCGAAGCAAACAGCATGCAATTTGCCTTTGCTGTCTTTTACATAAGTGCCCAGGATTTTGCTTAGGAAAGTCGTGTCAACTGATTTATCGCATATTGAGCATTTCATAAATAAAGAGGTTTTTTATTGTTTTTTAATTGTTTCTGTTATTCTTAATTTCATTTAATTCCACAATGTTTAAAAACTATGCTCCATTTTGTTGCATTATGGATTGTTTTATATATAAAAAACATCAAATAAAGCAATTTTTCTAGTGACTTCTATTTGCTTTTAAAATGACACGAATAGCTATTGTGGACAACGAGAAGCTGAAGGATATGCAGCAGAAGCTGTACATCCAGAGCATCTGCCCAGTCAACAGGACAGGCAAGGAATGCATAAAAGTAATTGACAGCAAGCTTACAATAGACGAGCATTTGTGTACAGGATGCGGAATCTGCCCAAAGGCAGCGCCGCATGCAATAAAAATAATAAATCTGCCTGAAGAGCTGGAAACAAAGCCGATTCATAGATACGGCGAAAACAAATTTGTGCTTTATTCAATACCAACCCCAACTTTCGGCAAAGTGACTGGGATTCTGGGCATTAACGGCATTGGAAAATCAACAGCCATCAAAATTTTGGCGAATGTGCTAAAACCAAATTTTGGCGACTGGAATATACATGAAACTGGTTATGATGAACTCATAGAGTTCTTCAAGGGCAAGGAAGCTCAAGGCTTTTTTGAGAAGATAAAGAAAGGAGAAATAAAAGTTGCCTACAAGCCGCAGCAGGTTGACCTGATTCCAAAGACTACAAAAGGCAAGGTTGTTGATTTATTAAAAAAGGTTGACGAAAAGAATGAGTTAAAGAAAATTGCAAATGAGCTGCAATTGAATGAAATATTAAACAATGACATAGCAGAAATCTCAGGAGGGGAGCTGCAAAGGGTTGCAATAGCAGCAACTGTCCTGAAAAATGCAAATCTGTACATTTTTGACGAGCCGACAAGCTACTTGGACATAAAGCAGAGAATAAACATCAGCAAGTTCATCAAGTCTTTAATCAATGACAATAATTCTATTTTAGTTGTCGAGCACGACTTGATAATTCTGGACTACATTGCCGAGCTGGTTAACTTGATGTATGGAAAGGAAGATGCCTATGGGATTGTAAGCGGAGTCAAGCCAGTCAGGAATGGCATAAATGTTTATCTTTCCGGCTACATAAAGGAAGAAAATGTCAGATTCAGGGACTCAACAATAAAGTTCGCTGAAAAGCCGCCTATAAAGAAGAAGCACATAAAGGAGGTGATTACATCCTGGAATGATGTTGAAAAGAAGCTTGGCAATTTTGCTTTGAAAGCGCACAAAGGCTCTATACATAAAAACGAGATTATAGGAATATTGGGCGAGAATGGAACCGGGAAGACAACTTTTGTAAAAATACTTGCAAATGTTTTAAAACAGGACAAAGGAAACATAACACATAAAGTAAGGGTAAGCTACAAGCCGCAGTATCTGGAAGTGTCAGATGATTTGGTTGTTGATGTGTTGAAAACTGCATTCAGCAAATATGAAAACCAGATTATAATCCCATTAAATCTTCAGCAGCTTTCATTGAATAAGCTAAGCGAGCTTTCCGGAGGAGAGCTGCAAAAGGTTGCGATTGCGCATTGCCTGCAGCAGGATGCGGATCTATACTTGCTTGACGAGCCATCTGCTTATCTTGACTCTGAGCAAAGGCTTGTTTTGTCAAAAGTCATTAGAGACTTTATTGAGCAGAGAAATGCATCAGCCTTGATTGTTGACCATGACTTATTGTTTGTTGACTACATAAGCGACAGGCTGATTGTTTTTGAGGGAAAGCCTGCAATTGAGGGAATAATCACAGGCCCGTTTGAAATGGAAGACGGGATGAACAAGTTTTTGAAGGAGCTTGAGATTACTCTTCGTCGTGATCCAGAAACAAACAGGCCAAGAGTCAACAAGCTTGATTCAAGGCTGGACAGGGAGCAGAAAGAAAAAGGAAATTATTATTATGTTTAAGCCCTTCCCCTACTCTCTCCAAAAATAACTCCTTGCGCAATCAAATGCGCCAGCCTAATCGGCTCAGGTATCAGGCTTC
>JACPMT010000009.1:2041-11461 GCA_016185815.1 Candidatus Woesearchaeota archaeon | reverse complement strand
TGGCGTATTCCTATAAATCAAAAGAAGCTGAAAGTCGTGGATATGCACTATTTCAGTTGGGTTTTTCTCCAAAAGCTCCTCAATTTGCTTTCCGAGGGATAAATTGATTTGATGATATTCGTCGTAGCCGTATGTTATCAAAGGCTCTTTTTTGAAAAATTCCCCTTCACCATGGCACTCTTTGTAAATTCTTTCTTTAAAATTGCTGTAGCCTTTAAGCAGCTCGTCTTTTAAAGGCTCTTTTGGAATCCTAAAAACCTTAATTCCTTTAACAACATCTTCGCTTGATTCATTCGGCGGCCTTAGATGAACTTCAATAACATCGTTTCCCCTTTGCATCAAGCCTTTAGCCAAGTTTAGCAAATATGTTGAAACGCCGCCAATATTCGGGTAAAATGACTGGCTCGCAAAAAAAATTTTCATAATTCCTCCTAATTAAATCGAAAGTTTTAAATAAAATTAAAACAATTATAACAATTAAATCAACAAAATCATATATAAGTTTTAGTATATCAGTGTATACCAAAAATGTTTCAAAGCTATGACGCTCTTTTTGGGCTTATGGAAGCTTTAGGCAAGAAATGGATAGTCCCATTGCTGATATTCTTGTTATTCTATGAAAAGACTACCTTTTCCAAAATTAAAAAAAATTTGAAGGTTACATCTAGAGCATTGTCAAAAAAATTGAAATTGCTTGAAGCATTGGGGCTTGTTGAGAAAATAGTTATAGACAGCCCTAGAAAAGTAGCTTATACATTGAGTGCAAAGGGCAAGGAAATATCACAAATGCTTTTAGGTTTTGCAACAAGTTTTGCTAAATAAATATCAAAATCACTATTCTTGTTTTGGCTTTAGAGATGTTATTATCCAGCGCCCTATTCTCAACAGCCATTCTACAGCGATAATAAAAAGCAGGTATTTTGCAACCCTTGGTATTTGCTGCAATAATGCAGGGAATGAGGAGGTTATGGCTTGCAGCGTTACTGCTTTTGGGTCTAGCAGGAATATTGCTATAAGCGTCAGCGGAAGCAGTTTAGCCATGTCCTCTGCCAGTTTTTCGCTTACATACGCTCCAATTCTTGTAGCTGCCACAACTATAATGCCCAGGAATAAAATATCCTCTATAGGCCTTGATTTTGAAAGCACAAAAAGCAAAAATGAAAATATCAAAAACCAGATAAAAGAGTAGACTGGAAAAATAAACAAATACTTCAGGAAATATATGATTTTATCCAATACATTTATGAATTTTGACTTGAGATTAAGCTTGGGTATCTCAAATAAATCACGCCTTGCCAACTGCTTGTAGTAAATATACCAAGCCAATAAGCTTGCAAGGAACAAGAATATTGTGGATATAAACAAATTCAAGAATTGCTTGTCCAGAATAAAATCTTTGGTTAAGATTACGTATTCATCAAAGTTCATAAAATATTCATAAGTCAAATACTATTTAAAACTATCCAAAAATCAAAACCTTTAATAAAATCCATTATAATTTCTCCTCAGGCGGCAATCCCAAAAACCTGTAAATCTCTTCCTTTTTTCTTGGGTTAAGGGAAACATGCCACTCGCCTGATTTCTTTAATTTTGTTAAAAATTCAATCTTGTATAACTCGTCTATTGCATTTTGAACAATTTTTGTGCCTCTTAAGTGCTTAGGCAGACTTTTGACTAAGTTGTCCTCTTCAGTATGGGAATTTCCCCATTTTGGAGGGTTCATAGCCATTAATTTTCTTAGCACCTTTTCTTGAACAGCTCGCTTATCCATTTGGACAGCAATAAACAACAAATTTATAAATATTTACTCTTATTTAGGTATATTAATATACCAAAATAGAAACATTTAAATATATGGCACTAACAATATAGGAAATTATGCAAGAAACAACAATCTTCAGAGAAACGCTTGGAGACACGCCTGTAATAAGGGTATTGGACTTTTTGATAGAAGGCAGGGGATTAGACTATTCTTTGTCAGATATTGCTGAAAACTCAAACATAGGCTGGACAACTTTGCATAGAATATGGGACAAGTTACTAAAAAATGGAATGGCAAAGCCGACAAGAGAGATTGGAAGAGCTAAATTATTCAAGCTAAACGAGGAAAATCCTGCAGTAAAGGAATTGATTAAGTTATATGACACATTATTGTACCAGCATACTGAAAAAAATCTTTCCAAAAGAATTATTCTGAAAACTTAAATATACTCTATTTTTTCTTTTCTAAATGCAAAAACTTCAATTCAAATTCTGGCTTCTCAGTAAGGTTTATAAAGCAAGATTATTTCTTAGACGTAACTTTAATAGATTAATGTTCAGGAGGAAAAATCAAATGAGTGTTCCAATTGACTTGAAGGGAAAAAAAGCAATAGTTTTTGGCATTGCCAACGACAAGAGCATAGCGTGGCATATTGCCAAGAGACTGAATGATGCAGGATGCAGGATTGCAGCAGGCTATCAGGAAAGAGTTGAGCCTTTGTTCATGCCCTTGATGAAGGAATTGCACAACCCGATCTATGACAAATGCGATGTTGTTGACGATGCTTTGCTTGAATCATTCTTCAAAAAAGTTCAGGAAGAGTTTGGCGAGATTGATTTCCTGGTTCACAGCATTGCGTTTGCAAAAAGGGAGCATTTGCAGGGCAAGTTCATGAATGTTGACAAAAGAGGCTACGAAGTTGCTCACCAAGTTAGCGCTTACTCGTTAGTGGAATTATCAAGAAGGGCTGCGCCAATGCTAAAAAATGGTGGCTCGATAATTGCAATGACTTATCTTGGAAGCGAAAAAGCTGTTCCAGGCTACAACATAATGGGTGTTGCAAAGGCAGCCCTTGAATCAAGCGTTAGGTATCTTGCTTATGACCTGGGAGAAAAGCAGATAAGGGTCAATGCAATCTCAGCAGGCCCGATTGCCACTTTGGCAGCGTCCGGCATTGCAAATTTTCCAGAGATGCTCCTAAACTATGTAGCAAAAGCGCCTTTGAAGAGAAACATCACAGCAGATGAGGTTGCCGATTGCGCATTATTCCTGTGCAGTGACCTGTCAAAAGCGATAACTGGACAGGTTATTTATGTTGATGCAGGATATAGCGTGATGGGGATTTGATGTTCTTATGGATGTGAAATACGTACTTAACCCAGAAGGCAACGCCCTTGTTCTAAAGCCTGGCAAAACCGGAAGATTTGGCGGCGTAGAGTATTTAGCTGACCATGATCGTATTTTTGGCTCAGAAGAACAAGGTTTTGGTGATGTTGGCCTATGCGTTAAATCACTCATGGAAGACTTTAATAGAATTTCTGAGAAAAGGGAAAAATTGCAGGATTTTACAAGAGCCCATATCGAACACTTGAGCCAAAAAAGCAAACATGTTAGGGAGGCAATCGATGAAGTAGTGCAAATGGTTACTTTATCCCGTTATTATCGTGCAACAAGAGCCATTAGAAGAAAAGAAGAATATCAATGCAAAACAGAATTATTACTCGAAGCCATAGCCAGAAAGAGACAATAAATTAATGACAAACCAAACTAAATAAAAAACCTTTATAAACTTCCATTCTTACTCTTTTATTATGAAGCCGAGCTATCAAGAGCGGGAAAACAAGGCTGTTGATGCTATAAAAAAAGCTATACCTTCTTCTCTGAAATCAGACATGCTGCCGGAAAGCAAAGGCATGTTTGCTGAGTTGTATGAAAACAACGGGGTTTTTCCAAGGCATTACATTGCAAGCGCCATAGACAGCGTAGGGACAAAAATAATAATTGCAGAGGCAATGGAAAAATATGATACAATTGGCATTGATTGCGTTGCAATGTCTGCAAATGACTTGGCAACTTTAGGGGCAGTAAGCCCATTTTTGTTTATGGACTGCATTTCATGCCAGTCCGAAATTCAGGAAAAGGCAATAACAGGAGATATTGTAAAGGGAATGTCAAAGGGATTGGCGCAATGCGATGCATCAAAAATACTGAGAAATTCAATAAGGATAAATTTTGGCAAAGGCGAGACAGCATCTGTTGATGAGCTTTTAAGCTCTCCAAAATCCGGCTATGCTTTTGAAGTTGTCGGTTCAATGATTGGATTTATCAATAAAACCAAGTTTAAAAAACAAAAAATAAAACCAAATCAAAAAATAATAGCATTGAGAAGCTCAGGAACTCATTCAAACGGCTACACGGATTTAAGGCATTATCTATTGAAGGGAGATTTTGAAACAAGAGCAGAGTTCAAAAGAAAATACAAAGGCAGGTTTTCCTTGGATGACAAGTTTGACAGCTCAACAATCGGCAAGATATTATTGGAACCTACAAAAATCTATATTGAAGCAATGGCAAAAATATCAAAGAATTTTGATGTTGTTGGGTTTAATAATACTGGCTATGGGCTAAAAAACTTAAACAGGGCAAAAAATAGTGTTGAATTTAGGATTAATAATCCATTAAAGCCCCAGCCAATTTTTGACTTGATGCAGAAAGAATCCGGCTTTAGTGATGAGCAGATGTACAAGACATTCAACATGGGCATGGGATTTTTTGTGGTTTGCAGCAGAGAAGATGCTGACGATATTTTAAATATTGCAAAAGACGCTGATGTTGTCGGAGATGTAAGGAAAAGCAACAAGACAATTACAATACTGGAAAAAAATAACAAGAAGATTGTGTTTAAGGATTATTAATTACTCATAGCAAAGCACAGTCCTTGCCACGTTCCTTACCTCAACAGCAGTTGCTTTCAGGTTCTCAATTATCTTTGCAACGGCAACCAGGTTGGAATTTGCAGTTTTGCTCTTGGTGTTTGCGTGTGTTGTGGTGTATTTCTCCAAGAATTTGTCGCATGCCATTGTCCTGTCCCTGTTTGTAACCTCTGTTTGTATAGAAATCTGCTTGTCATTGTTGTAGTATGATTTCATCACTTCGTTATAGGCTTCGCTTATGTCTGTGTGCACTTTGTCAAGCTCGGCGAGTGTTTGCCTGTCAAGGCTTGCCGTGCATAAGTACCTTGCGATCCTCTTCTGCCTGTCGGCGATTCTTTCAATCCTCAGTATCATCATCGTGTCGCTGTGCAGCTGCCATGGCTCTGTTCCGAGCGACTTTGCAATCCTTGGATTTTTCATTGCGTTTTTTATAACCCTGTAGCCAAGAAAATAAAGCCTGTTGACATCGATGTCCCTGTTGTGGATGCTGTCGTAGTTGCAGTTGCCTCTGCAGCACAATATTGCGTCTTCCATCATTGCCCTTGTTATGATGTCCATCCGTCTTACCAAGTTGCCGATTGAAATTTCATTTATGTTTATCAGGTTCTTTGCCATGATTCTTGTGGATGTCTGCTCCATTATCTCCAGGCCGGAAAGATTCCTTATTATGTCCTTTATCTTGGGAGCTTCCTTATTGTCGTTGCCGAACAGGATATTTATGGTGTCGTAGCCATTTAAGTAAGAAGACACAATTTCCGCTTTTAGCATTTCAATATCCTTATTTTTAGAATCAATGCTTATCTCTTTAAAATCAGGCTTTTTTTCCTGCTGGTTTGCGCTTAAAGTCAGCTCAAATCCCTCGTCATTTACAGAAATTAAATCCCCTTTTTTCAGGTTATTTTTTTCAATCCAGCTTTTTGGCACTGACAGGATATAGGAGCCCTTGCCGAAGCTTATCAACTTTCTGACATCAATATTAACCACCCCTTTTAGGCTAATTTATTCATTTATGAAATGTCAAAAACACCACGCACCAAAGTACGTAGCGTGTTTTTGAGCATGCTCGGAAATCGCGTGCTTTCCCTACATTAAAAATGGTAGGGTGTACGCAATAGTGATTTCCGACATATTAAGGAATATATAAGGATTATTATTGAAAATTATAGATATTGTAGAATATATTGTAATATATAGGCAAATTACTTTTTATATGATATATATGTCATATAGATTAGTTATTTATATAACCTTAACAATTGTTAAATGAAGAGGGGGTGATAAAGTGTTGAAAAAAAGGAATTACAATGATGAGGAAAGCGAAGACGATAATACTATCTATTCAAAGGATGTCAGGGAATTGCTGCTTGACGACGACGAATTAAGCCCCATGGAAGAAGCGTTCATGAACGGCTATGAGGATGCTGTATAAAAAGGCGGTGGAAAATGCTAAGGTACATTTGCATTAATTGCGGGACTTTTATCGTGAAAAGCGCGATAAGCGACCCTTACATGTGCAGGGACTGCGAAAGATTACTGGAAGGCGCTGGAAGAGAGGAAAGATACACTTATCTTGACAATTATTGACGGGATACAAATGAAGCTACACCAGCAGTTTGATTTGAACCTTAATGCTTTAAAGATAGGCAATTTTAAAGACATACCTAAAGCAATAAATGAAATGCCTGTTTTAGTTGAAAAATTAATCAAGGAACTGCTTGAAGAGGGGTACATTGTAATTGAGTCTTCTGCAAGGTATATGGGTGTGCCTCAAAGCATAACTATAATTAAGGATTTTACAGGGCCTTTTGTAACAAGGTTCTCTGCAAAGATACAGCATGATTTTGACGCTCTTTCCAAGAGATTGGGCGTTGAGAAGTTGTTTGAATGAATGTATTTTTGTAAATTCCAAGTAATAAACTAAGCTAATATCTAGAATAGCTACTGCTTCTGGACTTATCCCATCAAATCTTTTTAAAACAGACATTCCAGGGAGCACTACTTGAGCCTTTTGCAATTGTTTAGTTAAAAGTTCAGATTCTATATGAGCCATGCAGTTATACTTTCCCCCTAATCGTGTAACTGCAACATACCACCCTCCAGCATATTTTGGATTAATCATGGACATAAGTATTAAAGTTGACTATTTAAATTTATTGAATTTTAACCCTTCCAAACCCCTCAAATCCTGCCTTGTTAAGCCTTAAAAAGCCATTCTAGGAACGAAAGATTTATATAGTTAAGTGTTCTAAAAACTATAGATTTTGGTGGCTTTTTATCGACGGTAAATTAAGATTTGGCAATCCGCAATATAGTCAAAAATTAGGCATAAAACTACCAAAGTTATTGAGCGATTTTTAAAAATGTAATGTCAGATAATGCGCTGTGTAAGAAACAAAATAAATCAAAAACAATATCAAATTCACATTATCAAAAACAAATATTGAAAATGGAACAAGTTCAGCAAAATCCGCAAGCTCAGGAAGCAAAATCTAATGAGTCAAGCTACGAGGCAAAAGACATCCAGGTTTTGGCTGGCTTGAGCGCAGTCAGGAAAAGGCCTGCAATGTACATCGGCTCTACTGATGCAAAAGGGCTTCATCATCTTGTTTACGAAGCTGTTGACAATTCTATTGACGAGGCGCTGGCAGGGTTCTGCAGCAGAATTTCTGTAATAATACACAAAGACGGCTTTATCACAGTAAGCGACAACGGAAGGGGCATTCCCGTCGACATTCATCCAAAATTGAACAAGCCGGCTGTTGAAGTTGTGATGACAAAGCTGCATGCAGGCGGAAAATTTGACAAGAAGGTTTACAAGGTCAGCGGCGGCTTGCATGGCGTTGGAATTTCTGTCACAAATGCCTTGTCGAAAGAGCTTATTGTTGAGGTGAAAAGAAACGGCAAAATCTACCAGCAGAAATACCAGTACGGCAAGCCGGTTACAGAATTGAAAATAGTAGGCGATGTTGATGCAAAGGAGTCAAATGCGAGTGAGCCTGAGATGAGCGAGCGAGAGACGAGCTCTCGCATATCACGCGAAACTCGCTCACAAGTCACTGGCACAACTGTAAAATTTTTGCCTGACGAACAGATTTTTTCCTCAACAGAGTTCAGCTTTGAAGTCCTGTCAAGCAGGCTGAGGGAGCTTGCATTTTTGAACAAGGGGGTCAAAATAACCATAGAAGATGAAAGCAGTGACAAGAAAAATGAGTTCCAGTACGAAGGCGGCATTGTCTCATTTGTCGAGCATTTGAACAGGAACAAAAACCCCCTGCATAAAACAGTGTACTTCAACAAGGCAAAAAACGGCATACAGTTTGAATGCGCTTTCCAATACAACGACGGCTACCAGGAAAATGTCTTCTCTTTTGCAAACACCATCAACACGTACGAAGGAGGCACTCATTTAATCGGCTTCAAGACAGCGCTGACAAGGGTGATGAACAATTACATAGAGAAAAATAAGCTGAAAGGAATGAAGCTCACAAGCGAAGACACAAGAGAAGGACTTACTGCTGTCATCTCCATAAGAATACCCGAGCCGCAATTTGAAGGCCAAACCAAAACAAAGCTTGGCAACTCTGAAATAAAAGGATTAGTTGACAGCATTGTCAATGACTCTTTGGGTTCCTATCTTGAGGAGAATCCTCAAATTGCAAAATCAATTGTCTACAAGTGCATTAATGCAGCCCATGCGAGGGAAGCGGCGCAGAAGGCAAGGGAACTGACAAGAAGGAAAGGCGCTTTAAACCACGGCTCTTTGCCGGGCAAGCTTGCGGACTGCTCTGAAAAAGATCCTGCAAAATGCGAATTATTTATTGTGGAAGGCGACAGCGCCGGAGGGAGCGCAAAGCAGGGCAGAAACCGCCAATTCCAGGCTGTATTGCCACTGAGGGGAAAGATACTGAATGTTGAGAAGGCAAGGTTGAACAAGATTTTTGAGAACGAGGAGATAACAACAACCATCACTGCAATAGGGACAAGCGTTGGGGAGGAGTTTGACATCACAAAGACAAGGTACCATAAGCTTGTAATAATGACTGACGCGGATGTTGACGGCTCCCACATAAGGACATTGCTGCTTACTTTCTTTTACAGGTACATGCAGCCGCTGATTGAGGCAGGCTATGTTTACATTGCGCAGCCGCCTTTGTACAAAGTTGCGAAAGGAAAGGCAACAAAGTATGTTTACAATGACGAGGAATTGGAGAACCTGCTGAAGGAGATTGGCAGGGAGGATGCCGTCTTGCAAAGGTACAAAGGGCTTGGGGAGATGAACCCGCAGCAGCTGTGGGAAACGACAATGGACCCTGGCAACAGGACTATACTGCAGGTCACGCTCCAGGATGCTGTCGAAGCTGATAAAATATTCACACTGCTCATGGGCGACCAGGTAGAGCCGAGAAGGAAATTCATAGAGCAGCATGCAAGGGAAGTTGTCAACCTGGATGTTTGAAAATATTTAATTTCTTTATTATAACAATTCAATCTTTAATTCAATGAATAAATAGGCGAGGTGTTGCGATATTATCGAAAACCAAAGGTTTTCGGGAATGCTCGGAAACTATGTTTCCGACATGGCAGGACAGCAACACCGAGCACAAGAATTGTGAAGCGGATTAAAAAGCAAAGAATGTCCTAAACAACCCAAAACATAAACCTTTATAAATCAATAAAAATTCCAAAACCTTAATTAAAATGCCTGAACAGGTTGCAAAGCTAAAG
>JACPMT010000009.1:0-2024 GCA_016185815.1 Candidatus Woesearchaeota archaeon | reverse complement strand
AAAGAAAAAGCAGTGGTATCCTATCATTGCGCCGAAGCAGTTTGACAATGTTGTGATAGGCGAAACTCTGGTGCAGGAGCCAAGCCAGATGCTGGGCAAGACACTAAGCCACAGCCTGATGAACCTGACAAATGACACGAAAAGGCAAAACATCAATATTCATTTTAAAGTTGTTGAAGTCGAGGACAACAAAGCAAAAACAAGCATAATCGGCTACCAAATAATACCTTCTTCTATCAAGAGGTTTGTCAGGAGAAACAGCGAGAAGATGGACAATGGATTCACTTGCGAAACTGCCGACAACATGCTGTTAAGGGTCAAGCCGCTGATAATCACAAGAGGGGACGTAAAAGGCTCTGTTGCCGCAAAGCTAAGGAACAACATCACAAGCTTTCTTGCCAGAACAATAAAGAAAATGACTTATGACGAGATTATCAATGAGCTGATTTCCCGCAAGATGCAGGACCTCATGAGGTCAAGCCTAAACAAGATATACCCGTTAAAGGTGTGCGAAATAAGGTATTTGGGCATTGAGCAAAGGGAAAAGCCTCAGGAAGTAGCAGCCGAGGTTAAGGAAGAAAAATAAAGCATTCTGGCTTTTTCAATATAAAAACATATAAAAACAAATTAGTTATTTCTTTTTGTTTATAGCCCCGTGTTGTAGCGGTCAATTTCCTAGTGTTAAGGAAGGCTAAGCATACGAGCCTCTGGAGCTTGTGACGGCAGTTCGAATCTGCCCGGGGCTATTTTTAATATAAATTCGTGAGAAATATTACAAATCCTTATTTACTTGACAGGAATTCACAAGAGCAAATTAATTAAAAATGAAACAATTAGAAGAAATTCACGTTTTAGTGGAAGTTGACGATCTATATAGATACGCACATCTTCAAAAAAGATGGCTTGAATTATACAGAATTTCGGATGGCAAGGCAAAGGAAGATTTTAACTTTGTTCAAGATCCTGAAGGAAAAAATTGGACTCCGACTGATCATGATCATACTATGCAACTTGAAGCAAACCTAGATTATCTGAAGGGATTACGAAGAATAACTACACCAACTAAAGGTGGAGTATTGAATTCAAACGAGGAACAAAAATTAGAATATTTTAGCTTACCTCAGACGGCAGTAAATTTTTTAAGCCATGCTGGAATCAGAGTACAGACAGTTAACATTTCTCATTTGGAACGTTTGTTACAAGAAGAATTTTTAGGATAAATTAATCAAATATACTATTGTTTTTACTTATAATGCCAAAAAAATTAATCGCTCAGGGGGCAGAAGCAAAATTATTTCTGGAAGATGGAAAAATAATAAAAAAAAGATTTCCCAAAAAATATAGAATAAAAATAATTGATGACAAATTAAGAAATTTCAGGACAAGGCGAGAGGCAAAAATCCTGCAGAAATTGCAAGCAATAAATTTTACATCGCCGAAATTAATAAAAAATGACGAAAAGGAAAATTTAATGATTGAAAGAATCGAAGGAAAATTAATAAAAGATATTTTGGAAACATCAGATTACAAAAAATTATGCGCAGAAATCGGACAGAAAATCGCAATATTACATAATAACTCAATCATTCACGGCGATTTGACAACATCCAACATGATACTAAATAAAGAAATCTACTTTATTGACTTTGGGTTGTCGTTCTTTTCGGAAAAGGCAGAGGACAAGGCAGTTGACTTGCATTTGCTTAAAGAAGGGCTTGAGTCAAAGCACTACAAAATATGGCAGGAATGTTTTAAACACGCTATTGGCATCTATAAAAAAAATGCAAAAAATAGCGACGCAACCTTAAAAAGGCTTGAGGCTGTTGAAAAAAGAGGGAGATACCGTGCTAAAAAAGGCAGCTAAGCTTCGCTTAACATACGCCTCCCCACAGGCGATTCACAGCATTATTATCCCACCCCGACTACTTATGAGTTTGGAGACACAACCATGCTAAAACATAAGATTAAGGCAATCTTGTTTGACTTGGACGGCGTACTGGTTGATTCTTTTGAGGCATGGTTTC
>JACPMT010000079.1 GCA_016185815.1 Candidatus Woesearchaeota archaeon | reverse complement strand
TTTTTCTGTGCTCCCTAATCCAATTTTCTAAAGCAAGATTTATGGCTTGGCCTATTGTCATGCCTTCTTTAACAGTTTCTATCTTCAGCTCTCTCCACAAATTAGAGTTTACGTCTCTTATAGTTATGTTCATTTGGTCATTAATGTAAACATGTATGATATGTAATATTTAAATCTTTCCTTTTTGTTGAGCTTTTGGGAGTGGTAAAATGGACAGACAAGCATATATTCAAGTAAATCAAGCACAAGCGGATTACTTCTATCATGTTTTGAATCAAGAAGTCGCTCCCGTTATTATTTGATTTTTTGTGGTGTTATTGTTTGTCTGTTAAAGTTATTTTTATATAAACAATTTAAAACCGAAAGATTTATATATATTGATTTTCACTATTTTATATAGTGATTATTCAATGCGTAAAGATTTTGACATTGAGCTATGCAAAATAGAGGCAAGCAAGCACTTTATGCTAAAATATATGAAAAAGTGGAATTGGGACTTTCATGATTTGAGAGAAGCCATAAAAAATGCTTACAAGATTGATAAAGTCGGAAGGAAAAAATATGAAGCTTATGTAAGAAAGAATGGCTCAAAGAAAATAATTTTTGTTTTTTATTTTGAGTATGACACAATGTTTATAATAACAGGTTCGGAAGGTGATTGAAATGACTAAATGCCCAAATTGTGAAAAAGATAATTTTGTTGAAGTGAATGACATTGTATCAGAAATAGAAGGACATTTTTTTATTGTTAAGGGAAAGCGCTGCACATCCTGCGGCGAGGAATTTGTTCCGGAAAAAGAGGGACAAAAAATGATAGAGATAGCACGCAATCTTGGCATTTGGGGTGAACCTCTAAAATTGCACCGCAAATTAAGCCAAAGCGCAAGAGGCACAGTCATCAGAATACCAACAGATATCGAAAAAAACATGAAATTAAAGGGCGATGAAGAGGTTTTAATCTCAAAAATAGGCAAAAATAAATTGTTAATAGAGATTGTAACTTAATTATAAAAACAAATATTATAAATCCTCTTGCATTAACTACTTAAGATATGCTAACCGAAGAGCTTCAAAAAGAAATCTATTTCCCCTATTCCAAAGTCAGGGACATACAAAGCAATATGATTTCTGATGTTCATAATGCAATCAAAAGCAAAAAGCACATAATTATGCACGCTCCGACAGGAATTGGCAAGACAATTGCTGTCTTGGCGCCTGCATTGTCGTTGGCAATGAAAAACAATCTGACAATTTTCTTCCTTACTTCACGACAAACTCAGCATAAGATTGTCGTTGACACTTTAAAGCAGATAAAGCAGAAATTCAGCATTGATGTTGAGTGCGCTGACATAATCGGCAAGAAATGGATGTGCCTGCAGAATGGAGTTGAGGCAATGCCAAACAGCTCTTTTCATGAGTACTGCAGGGATTTAAGGGAGAAAGACAATTGCGAGTTCTACTCAAACACAATAAAGCCAAGCATACAGCCAACAATAAGCGCAAAGCAAGCCCTTGAGGAACTGAAAATCATAAGCCCGTGCCATGTTCATGAATTTGTAGGGCATGGAAAAACCAAAAAGCTGTGCCCTTACGAGCTTGCAGCCTTGACAGCAGCAAATGCAAAAGTTGTCATAGCAGATTATTATTACATCTTTAATCCAACAATAAGGGACGCTTTCCTTTTCAAAATAAAAAAGGGGCTTGAAAACATTATACTTGTTGTTGACGAGGCCCACAACCTTCCAAACAGGATTAGGGAGCTTTTAACCCACAGGACATCAAGCAATGCCATTGAGGCTGCCAAAAAAGAAGCGAGAAGGTTTGGCTATGAAGAAACAATATCAAATCTGGAGATTGTAGAAAATGCCCTTTTTGAGCTTGGCAAAAGCATTGGAAATGAAAGTCTTGGCAATGAAAAAACAGTAAGCAAAAATGAGTTCGTTGATTTGGCAAGCAAAAACAAGCCATACGACAATATTTTGGCAGAGCTTTTCTTTATTGGAGAAGACATAAGAGACAAGCAAAAAATAAGCTATGTGCTTGGAATTGCAAAATTCATGGAGGCATGGCTTGGCCCTGACATTGGCTTTGGAAGGATTCTGAAAAAAGAAATGGACAATAAGCTGAAAATAACATTGTCTTATAGATGCTTGGACCCTTCATTGGCAACAAAAGAGGTGGTTGATAGGAGTTATTCTGCAATCCTTATGTCAGGCACTTTGACTCCAGCTTCAATGTACAAGGACATTCTCGGCTTTAGTGATGTTGTTGAAAAAGAGTATAAAAACCCTTTTCCGAAAAAGAACAGGTTGAACCTTATAATCCCAAAAACAACGACAAAGTTCAAGGAGAGGAACCATAGGCAGTTTAGCGAGATTGCAGGGATCCTAGCAGGCATTGTTAATTTTGTAGAAGGCAATTCTGCTGTTTTCTTTCCAAGCTACGAATTATTGCTGAATGTGAATGAATTATTTGCAAAACAATCAAAAAAGCCGATATTTATTGAAAAACAAACTCAAACCAAAAAAGACAAGGAAGAGCTTTTGGCTGCTTTTCGCAGTTATAAAGACAAAGGCGCTGTTCTTCTTGGCACCTCAACAGGCTCTTTTGGAGAAGGAATTGATTTGCCT
>JACPMT010000078.1 GCA_016185815.1 Candidatus Woesearchaeota archaeon | reverse complement strand
CACTGCATCATCTACGGTCGCTTTTTTCTTTAAATCCACAGTCAAAGTATGAAGGTGCATCAAAGTTGAAGGCACACTCAACGCAGTTGTGAATATCTCCACATTGCGCAGGACTGTCTGAACATCGGGCCCATGATGGCTCGGCATCTCCAAGACAGGAACAATCGCATTTATAGGCCCATGGTAAATATCCCATGGGTCAGCGCCTCTTCTTATCATTGTTGCGTGCACGCTTGAAATCCCGTATTTCTGCTCAACAGCATGCAATGTCCTGCAAAGCCCTGTTGTGTTGCAGCTTACAATCCTTGCATAATCCTTGCTAAGCGCTTCATTGTAATTGCACTGGGCAACAAAAGAAGTTCCTGTTGCTTCATGCTTTTCCCCGCCCTGGAGAATCGCCTTAACCTTTTTTGGCATGTAGTATTTGTCAAGGTTTTCTTTCCCAACTTTTTTTGGAGTGCCATCAACAACAACATCAACTTCTTCAAGAAGATTGTTTATGTCGCCATCTGGCTTTATGCCGTTTAATTTTAAATCAGAATCACTGTCAGCAGTGAATATTTTGTAGCCCTTTTGCTTTGCAACCTCTGTGTTGAAGCTATAGGAATGCGCAGTCACCCCCACAAGCTTCATGTCTTTCTGCATGGCAACTGCATCTGCAACTCTTTTGCCGATGGTTCCATAGCCGTTAACTCCGACTTTTAGTGACATTTTATTGGACAACAACCATATCCAAATCCATATTTTCCATGTCTTCTGTGTACCTGCCCATTGTAGCCAAACTGTTTAGCTTTGCCCTTTTCAGGAAAGCCTGCTGCGCTTTAGAAATATTCTCATCTTTGCCCTGCCATGCCTTTAATGCAGGATCCTGCAATGCCCTTGCATAGGAAAAGCTCACATACCACGGCAATTTCTCATTTAAGGTGTGCATCCTGTTAAGATGGGCCGTTGCCTCTTGCGGAGTTTGCCCCCCGGACAAGAAGTTAATGCTTGGAAGTTCATAAGGCACAGTCGCTTTCAAAACCTTTATTGTCTGCCTCGCAACCTCATCCACACCAGCCCTGTTGCTTGCTTCTTTTCCTGAAATAACCATGCTTGGCTTTAATATAGTGCAGTCAATCACAACATTCTCTCTTTTTAGCGCTGCAAAAACCTCCCTTAAAACCTTCTCCGTGACTTTATGACAAGTTTCAATTGAATGAGTTCCGTCAATCAAGACTTCTGGCTCCACTATCGGCACCATGCCATGCTCCTGGCAGATTTTTGCATATTTGGCAAGATCGTGCGCATTTCTCTTGATAGCCATTTCAGTGGGAGTATTCTCTGTGATGTGATATACTGCGCGCCATTTTGCAAACCTGCAGCCGTAATTTTTGTATTTTTCAAGCCTCTCCCCTAACCCTTCAAGCCCTTTTGTGTACTGCTCAATTGAGCCTTCAAATTCAGCAAGCCCTTCATCAACCTTGATTCCCGGAACAATGCCTCTTTGTGTTAAAAGCTTTGGAAATAAAACACCGCTATCGGATTTTTGATGCAATGTCTCCTCAAACAATATCACTCCGCAGATGTATTTTTCAATTTCTGGGGTTGTCAGCATCAAATTCCTGTACTGTCTTCTTGTTTCGTCTGTTGACTCGACATTAATGCTTGCCAGCCTTTTTGTTGCAGTCTTGACGCTTTCGTCTGCAGCCAGAATTCCCTTTCCAACAACAACCATATCCTTAATTGTTGCCTTAAGCTCTTGTGTTGGCATTTTGTTCACCTCATAAATTTTGATTTTTTGGTATTATATTTCTTCTTCAATCCGTTCGGGCTTCGCCCTCACAACATATTGTGCTCGGCAAAACTTTTGTTGCCATCAAGTTTTGCCTCGCCATACATTACAACAAAAATCTAAAGCGGTTTACTTTTATTACGATTACTTATAAAAGTCGCTCTCGTGATTTTTTAATTTGTTTTTCGTTACTGAGTTTTTTAATGCTTATTGCAATTTAATTAATAATCCGGAAAATGCTCGAATGAATGATGCGCTTCTATGAACCTTACTGTTTTTGTCTTTGCGCGCATTACGATTGAATGGGTTTTTGCCCCGTGGCTCAGGAATTGAACTCCTTTTAGTATTGTGCCGTCTGTAACGCCGGTTGCTGCAAACATTGCCTCGTTGTTGCGCACAAGGTCGCTTATTGCGTACTTCTTTTCCAAATCCTCAATGCCCATCCTTTTAGCCCTGCCCTTTTCCTCATCATTCCTGAACTTAAGCCTTCCCTGGATTTCACCGCCAAGGCATTTTAATGCAACTGCTGCAATCACTCCTTCCGGGGCACCACCAATGCCGAACAGAATATCAATTCCGGAATCCTCAATTGCAGGCGCCAATGCACCGGCAATGTCCCCATCCCGTATCAGCCGTATCCTACAGCCGCATTTCCTTATCTTTTCAATAATCTCCTTGTGCCTGTCCCTGTCAAGTACAATGGCAGTCACTTCTTCAATATCCTTGTCAAGCTTTTCAGCAACAGCATTCAAATTTTCCTCAACAGAAGCATCCAAATCAATTGTGCCAATGCACTTTGGACCAACGGCAATCTTGTCCATGTAAGTGTCAGGAGCATTTAACAGGCAGCCGGCAGGCGCTGCTGCAAAGACAGACATTGCATTCGGATCGCCTCTTGCTGTTATTGTCGTGCCTTCCAAAGGATCAACAGCAATGTCAAGCTTCATTCCCTTTCCAGAGCCAACTTTCTCGCCGATGTAAAGCATTGGCGCTTCATCCCGCTCTCCTTCTCCAATGACGATGGTGCCGTCCATGTCAATTATGCTGAAGGCTTTTCTCATTGCCTCAACTGCAGCCTGGTCTGCTGCCTTTTCATTCCCCTTGCCCATCCACAATGCAGAGCTTAGAGCAGCAGCTTCAGTTGCCCTGACAAAATCAAGCGCCAAATTCCTGTCCATTAAGAGCCCCCTAAGAAAATGTTTTTGCGCCTAATATTTAAACTTTTCCATTTATCATACTTTATCATACAAAAAACGAAATCTTTATAAATAACCTTAAAAACAGGGAAACAAGGGGGCATTTAATGAAAGAGCGCATTACAATAACTCTTGATGAAAATCTGATAAGCCAGATAGACAAGAGAATTGATGGCGTTGACATAAAAAACAGGTCGCAGGAGATAGAATTTTTGCTTGCTGAATCGCTTGGCACGCATATACCAAGCAAGGCAGTCCTGTTAGTTGGCGGAAGAGGCACAAGATTGAAGCCCCTGACAGACAAAATCCCAAAGGCGCTTCTTGAAGTCAAAGGCAAGACGATAACAGAGCATTTGTTTGACTTGCTTAAGAAATACGGGATAAGGGATGTTGTTCTGTGCACTGGCTATTTGCGAGATAAAATAAAGGAGCACTTTGGAGATGGAAGCACGCTCGGCATAAACATAACCTATATTGAGGAAAAAGAGCCGCTTGGAACCGCAGGCCCTTTAAAATTGGCAAGAAAATACCTTAAGGACAGCTTTATAGTTTCCAACGGCGACGAATTGAAAAACATAAACATCCCGAGAATGTTCAGGCTGCACAAGAGAAAGAATGCCCTTGCTACAATAGCCTTGACAACTGTTGAGGACCCGTCACATTATGGTGTTGCAAGATTAGACGGCTCAAGAATTATAGAATTTGTTGAAAAACCTTCGAACCCCCCATCCAATCTTATCAATGCCGGCTTTTACATTCTCGAGCCTGAAGTTATTGACATGATTCCTAATGGATTTTCAATGCTTGAGAAAGACGTGTTCCCGAAGCTTGCAAAAATGGGAAGATTAAGGGGCTTTCCTTTTGCAGGGCAGTGGTTTGACATAGGCAACATTGAAAGGTACAGGATTGCAGAGAGGAAATGGAAAGGAATAACGCAATTTGAGGAAGACGAGATGGATGCGGGGTAATTTAGAGATAGATTTTAAATATTTGACTCATCAAACGACATAAAATGAATATAGATGTAAGAAACATTGCAAGTTTGGTAAGAGAATATGGTAAGAATATTCTTCTTGTTGGGGGGTCTATTGTTACGATTTCATTAGCTGCTTATCTTGTTGAAAAAGGAATTTTTTATTTAAATATTGCAAAATCAGTTTGTGAACAAGATATTGCTACTAATAATCTAATAAGGGAAAGAAACTCTAGAAGTTCTGCTGTTAAAGAAAATATTAGATTTCTCTATGCCAAAGATGGAAGAGTGTATGAGTTATTGCCAAGTGAAGTTGCAAAAGAAAAATCTGAATTTTTACCATTTTGCACTTATATCGCAAGCTCTAAAAAAGTAAAACAACACGAAGAAAAATCTAGAAAAAATGGTGTAGCCATCGACAATCCCTATCGCTAAGAATTAACTTCAAAATAAACATTTATAAGAAATATAAAATACAAAACACAAAATGCTATCAGAAATCTTCAAGGCATATGACGTCAGGGGAATTTACGACCAAAGTCTGACAGAGGATGTTGCCTATAAAATTGGCAGGGCATTTGTTTATTTCTTGAAAGCAAAGTATGTTGTTGTTGGCACCGACATGAGGCTTTCTTCCCCAAAGCTTAGCAGAGCATTCATGAAAGGGATCATTGAGCAGGGCGCAAATGCATTTTTTATCGGAGAAGTCTGCACCGATGCTGTTTATTTTGCCTCAGGCTTTTTAAACAAGCCTGCTGTAATGTTCACCGCTTCCCACAATCCGCCGCAATACAATGGCTTGAAATTCTGCAAAGCCAATGCAGTTCCAATCAATGAGGACACAGGACTAAAAAAAATAAAATCAATAATTGAAAAAAATGAATATGGCAAAATAAAAATAAAGAAAAAAGGAAAAATAATCAAAAAAGATATACTAAGCAATTACGTAAATCACGTAAAAAAATTCATTAATTCCAAAAAATTAAGAAAACTGAAAATTGCAGCTGATGCCGGCAACGGAATGGCTGGAAAAACCATTCCATTAGTTTACAAAAATCTGCCGATAAAAATTATCCCGCTTTACTTCAAGCTTGACGGGAATTTTCCAAACCATCCTGCAGACCCTTCAAAATATGAAAATTTAAGAGAATTG
>JACPMT010000077.1 GCA_016185815.1 Candidatus Woesearchaeota archaeon | reverse complement strand
TCAAATAGCCCTATTCTGTCAAAAAAGTCTATTACCTCTCTAAAAGGAGTAGCCATGAAGTTTTTAATTGGGATATTGATATTTAAATGTTTTGGTTTTATTATTCAGACTAAAAACCTTTATAAACATAACTTCAACTTTAGCTGATATGCTCAACAAAAGCGAATTCAATAAAATAAGGAATGAGATGCGCAAGCTGGACATGAAAAGGGAAGGGATTATACAGCTCTCAAGGGAAATAATCAATGTTTCAAAGCAGGTGATTTATGCTGTCCAGAGAAATGAGATGAAAGACGCTGATTCTGCAGTCAAACACATCAAAAACAAGGTTAAGCAATTAAAAAAAATGAACATAAACACAGACACAAACATCAACTCTGTTGCATTCCAGGAGTATGTCGAAGCAATCTCCTTTTATGAATTTGTAAAGAGCAGGAAAATCCCGACAAGAACATCTCTTGGTGTCAGTGCAGAGGATTATTTAAGCGGGCTTTGCGACCTGACAGGGGAGCTGGTCAGAAAAGCAATCTATGATGTGATACATAAAAAGTTTGACGAAGCCTCTAAAATAAAGGAACTGGTGCATGATATTTACGGGGAATTCTTGAAATTGCATTTGAGAAACGGCGAGTTAAGAAAAAAGGCTGATTCAATAAAGTGGAACCTTAAAAAACTGGAAGAAGTCATGTATGATATTTCTATGAAAGGAAGGCATTAAATTTGTTTTTTTTACGTTTTTAAAAAATAATTTATTATTGGGTGTGATCTATTGTCAACAGCAAGAAGCACTACCAAACAAACTAAAGAATAACTTTGACAAAAACGACCCTTATCAATAAATTTAAATAACTTCTTTAAATCCGTATCCCTATGAAAAGAACGCATACCTGCGGCGAATTAAGTGAAAAGCACATAAACAAAAAAGTGACTTTGGCTGGATGGTGCTCTACAAGAAGGGACCATGGAGGAGTTATCTTTATTGACTTAAGGGACAGGTACGGCATAACACAGGTTGTTTTTGACCCAAGCCACAATTTGGAAAGCCACAAAAGCGCTGAAAATATAAGAAGGGAGGATGTCATTGTAGTTGAAGGCCATGTCAGGAAAAGGCCAAAAGGCATGGAAAATGACAAGATTGCCACAGGCAGGGTAGAAGTTCTAATTGATAATATATTAAGCATGAACAAAGCAGACACTCCTCCTATTGACATCGAAGACAGGGTTGAAGCTTCTGAGGAAATGCGCTTAAAATACAGGTATCTTGATTTGAGAAGGCCAAAGATGCAGCAGCAACTTATGTTCAGGCATAATCTAGCAATCGCAGTTAGAGAGTACCTAAATGAGCAAGGCTTTGTTGAAATTGAAACTCCAATGCTGATTAAAACTACTCCAGAAGGAGCTCGTGACTATTTGGTGCCAAGCAGGATACACCCCGGAAAATTCTATTCACTGCCGCAGTCGCCCCAGATATACAAGCAGATTTTGATGATTGCCGGATTTGACAAATACTATCAGATAGCAAGATGCTTAAGGGACGAAGACTTAAGGGCTGACAGGCAGCCCGAGCATACACAGCTTGACTTAGAGATGTCTTTTGTTGAAGCTGATGACATATTCCATCTAACCGAAGGGCTTGTTAAACATGTTTTCAGGAAGCTTCTCAGCAGAGACATTAAAATCCCGTTTAAGAGATTTGCCCATAGCGAGGCAATTGAAAGGTTTTGCACAGACAAGCCGGACATAAGGTTTGGGATGGAGTGCTGCACTGTAACAGACATAGCGAAAGAATCTGAATTTAAGGTATTTCTTGATGTTATTAAAAAAGATGGCGTAGTTAAGGTGTTGAATGCAGAAGATTGCGGGGAAAAGCTAAGCAGAAACCAAATTGATGAATTGATTGAGTTTGCAAAGCAGAATGGCGCTCAGGGGTTAGCTTGGATGAAAGTTAAAAAAAATAATGTGCTTGACAGCAATATTGCAAAATTCTTTCCTGAAAAAGTGCAAAAGAAATTAATTGAGAAAGCAAATGCAAAAGAAAACGATTTATTGCTTTTTGCAGCTGACAGCCCAAAAATCGTGAATGACGTGCTTTCAAAAATAAGGCTGAAATTGGCGAATTCATTGAATTTAATAAAAGAAAATGATTTCGGCTTTTGCTTTGTAACTGATTTCCCAATGTTTGAGTGGAATGAAGACGAGCAGAGATGGGATTTTGCGCACAACCCTTTCACGATGCCAAAGGAAGGGTATTGGAAGTATCTTGAAAAAGAGCCTGGCAAGGTTGTCTCTTACCAGTACGATTTTGTCATGAATGGCTCTGAGCTTTTCTCAGGCTCTGTGCGAAACAATATTCCAGAGCTGCAAATGAGGACCTTCAAGGTTACAGGCATGTCAGAGCAAGAAATAAAAGAGAAGTTTGGCTTTTTGCTTGAAGCCTATAAGTATGGTGCTCCTGTACATGCTGGATTTGGATTGGGTTTTGACAGGCTTGCTGCCCTGATGCAGGGAATTCATGACATAAGGGAGGTTATAGCATTCCCAAAAAATAAAGCAGCAGAAAATCCAATGGACGGCTCTCCAAACGAGGCAAGTGAAAGGCAACTGCAGGAACTGCACATCAAGCTTGATTTTGTAAAAGAAAGTGTAAATATTGTATTTGGCAAGATAAGGGATGTTTTGAATAAAGAAAAAATTGAATATGAAGTTTTAGAGCACAAGCCAGTTTTCACAAGCAAGGAGGCTGCTGAAGTCAGAGGCACATCACCAAGGCAGGGATGCAAAGCGCTGATTTGCAAAACAGAAGAGGGCTTTATACAGGCTGTTGTTTCAGGGGCAAAAGAGCTTGACATTGAAAAGCTGCAGAAATTAACCTTATACAAAAAAATTGAATTAGCGAATGCAAAAGAAGTGAGGCAGGCTACCGGCTGCAATATTGGAAGCGTTCCTCCTTTTGGCAATTTGTTTGGCCTGAAAGTTTATTTTGACAAAAGTGTTGTGGAGAATGAGATTATAGCATTTAATGCAGGCCAACACACTAAAAGCATCAAGATGAAGGCAAAGGATTTGGTTAAAGTTGTGAATCCTGTGATTGGGGAGTTTGGTAAATGATAATAAATTTTGTTACAAGCAACAAAGTCAAAGTCAAAGAATTCAGGCAAATTCTAGAGCCAGCAATAAAAGTCAACCACATTAAAATCTTTTATCCTGAACTAAGAAGTGATAATCCAGAAGAAATTGCAAAGCATTCTGCAGAAATGCTCGCAAATAAATTAAAAAAACCTGTTGTTGTCGAGGATTCTGGATTATTTATCCAAGCATTGAATGATTTTCCTGGCACTTGCTCTGCGTACATCCATAAAAGAATTGGTTTAGAAGGAATTATAAAATTGATGGAAGGCGTAAAAGACAGGCAATGCACTTACAAAAGCGCTGTTGCATATTGCGAGCCGAGAAAAAAACCAGTTAGTTTTCTCGGAGAGGAAAAAGGAAATGTTGCAAACAGAATAAGAGGACATTTTGGTTTTGGGCACGACCCGATTTTCATTCCAAAAAGAAACAATAAAACCTATGGAGAGATGAAAAATTATAAAGAAGTTAAGAAATTCAGGAGAAGGGCTGTGGAGAAGTTAAGGGATTATTTATTAGATGTATAGGCGAGGCGGAGAGGCTGTTAAAAGAGAAATAATAACAAAAAACATTGCCTGCCGTGCCGCCGAGCACAAGATTTGCGAAGCGGATTGAAAAAAATAAAATAGTAATAAAAAATCAATAACTTTAAATATAAAACCAAAAATAATATTTCCATGCTCCAGAAAATAAAAGACCTGATGAAGACAAAAGAGGAAATTGACGTAATAAACAGGAATATAGAGGAAAACAGCAAGATTGTTTCTGATTTAAAGCTGGAATTAGAAACATTAAGAAAAGAATTAAGTGAAAATAAAAAATTGCAGGATGATTTCTTGAAAAATTTCAAGGAAAATTTAACAGTCATAAAAAACCTGAGGGAAGATTTTGGCAAGGAATTGGTTGAATTTAAGCTTTTAAAGGGGCAGCTCCAAAGAAAGATATTGGAAAAATTCGAGGAAGAGCTGCAGAAAGACTTGGAAGTCAACAGGGAAGCTTTAAGGAAAGATTCCCAAGACTACAATGAATTAAGAAAAAAAGTTGCTGAAATTCTTTCAAGATTAAACATGACATCAGAAGAAATCAATAAATTCGCTGAAATCGGTAAAAATATCAAAAAAGAGGACTTTGAACTGACAAAGTTTGCAAGGCACCTGCTTGAAATGGACAGGGAAAAGCTTGAGTTGATGAGGAAGATTGACACTCTTGAAAGATTGGTTTCCAAGATTAGAAGAAGGGAATTGGTTAGATAAGGAGGTGTGCCCCAGATAAAAAGAGGATATTATCCGGGGCATAGATGGATTTCAAATTGGGTTCATCGCCTCATTTTGGTTAATCCGGAATAAAGAATAGCTTGCTTCTTTATATATTGTGTGAACATGGCTTCTAGAAATATCTTTCATAAGCTTTATAAAGGGAAGTTAAGAAACAAGTCCAATGGTTCAGGTGGTTTTCAGCCCCAAATGGTTCTGGGGAAAGGACATTTTTATTGACTCTATTGCTTTGCTTGTGCTGTTGTGCATAGCAATTTTCGCTACAAAGTACTATAGGATAAAGAAAAGCAGGAATTACCTCTATCTGGCGCTTTCGTTTTATTTGATTGCATTGTCATTTTTTTCAAAGATCCTTATTAATTTTACCATATACTTCCAAGTGCTCCATACACAGATGATAGGCTCTATTGAATACACGCAAGTCATACTAAAATCCTCTGAGATACTTGCTGTCAGCGGCTTGTTCTTCTACAGGTTGTTTACCCTGCTGGGGCTTTTCGTGCTTTACTCGATATATGAGAAGCAATCCAAGGCTAATATAATTCTAATGATATATTTCATCATAGTATCCATTTTCTTCAGCAAAGAGGAGTATTATATCTTTTACTTGACCGGCTTTATCCTCTTAGGCATAATTTCCAACAGGTACTATCAAAATTACAGGAAAAACAAGGAGAGCACTTCAGGAATGCTTGCAGCCAGCTTTTCAGTCATAGCCTTGAGCCAGATTTTTTTCATGTTTGTAAATTTTACAAAACATTTTTATGTTGTAGGAGAGGCAATACAGCTTATAGGGTATATTGGGTTATTAGCAGCCTTCGTGACGGTGCTCAAACATGGAAGGGAAAAGAACAAGAATAGATATCATAGGTGACATGCTCTCTTCCATAGTCGGCAAAGGCGGGCAGATAAAGCCGACCCACTTGATGTACAAGTCAAACATGTCGCATGGGCAGATGAAGACTTACATTGACGACTTGGTGGGGAAAGAGTTAATAAAAAAAGTGAAGAAAGGCAACTATGATTATGTGATTATGACCGACAAGGGGCATGAATTCCTGCAGAAATTGAGGGAAATGAAAGAGTTTGAAAAGGCGTTTGGCTTGTGAACATGCCGGATAATTTTTGGATTTCTAAAACAAAAATATATATAAACAGCTAAAAAACAGCTTGTTCTATGGAAGTAGACAGAAAGCTTCTGGAGCATGTTGCCGAGATTGCAAGGCTCAAGCTGAATGAAGAGGAAATCAAGAAGTTTTTGCCTCAGCTTAAGGAAGCATTGGAATTCTTTTCAAAATTAAAGGATATAAGCACAGACAAGGTGAAGCCGAGCTTCCAGCCGGTTGAACTGAAGAATGCAATGCGCGAGGACAAAGAAGGGCAATGCCTTTCCCAGGATGATGCTTTGTCTTTGACTGAGCACAAAAAAGACGGCTACTTCAAGGGACCCAAGGCGATTTGATGGAAAGCATTAATGATTTCATAAAAAATGTGAAAAATGACGAAATTGACATAGTTGAGCATACCTACAAATTAATTGAGGAATGTAAGGAAATAAACAAGGAATATAACTATTTTAATACAATTTCTGAGGAATTGGCATTGTCCCAAGCAAAAGAAATCAAAAAACAATTAAAAAATAATGATAAAAATATCAAAAATAAAAAACTGCTTGGAGTTGCTATTTCTGTAAAAGACAACATCTGCGTTAAGGATGTTGAGACAACTGCAGGCTCCAAAATTCTGCAAGGCTACAAGCCATTGTTTGATGCCCATGTAATGCAAAAAGTAAAAGAGGAAGGGGGTATAATTATAGGCAAGACTTCTCAAGATGAATTTGGCTTTGGCGGTTTCAGCGTTAATGTTGGAGTTGGCTTTAAAGTGCCAAAAAACCCGTTTGATGAAGAAAGAAGCTGCGGCGGTTCAAGTGGAGGTGCAGCTGGCTTAAGCCAGAAATTAAGCAATCATATTGCACTAGGCGAATCAACAGGCGGCTCAATTGTAGAGCCAGCTTCATTTTGCGGGGTTTTTGGATTGTGCCCGACTTATGGGAGAGTTTCGAGATATGGATTGATTGATTTTGCAAATTCTTTAGATAAAATCGGCTCAATAGGCAAAAACATTGAGGATGTCGCATTATTGATGGATGTTATTTCTGGCTACGATAAAAATGACAGCACTTCCTTAAATGTAAAAGCTGAGAATTATGAAAGCTATGTAAAAAAACCTATCAAAGGAATGAAAATTGGGATTATAAAAGAAGCTTTTGGCTCTGGTGTTGAAAGAGAGATAGAGAAAAACGTCTACAATGGCATAGAAGATCTTGAAGAGGAAGGCGCAAAAGCAGAGGAAATCTCTTTGGAATTGCCTATAAAGTATGGCATTGCCACCTATTACATGATTGCCACATCAGAGGCAAGCACGAACCTTGCAAAGTTCTGCGGCATGCGCTATGGCGCTGTGGAAAAGCTTGAAGGCAGCTTCAACGAGTATTTTACAAGAGTCAGGAGCAGCAATTTTGGAGACGAAGCTAAAAGAAGGATAATTTTAGGCACATTTGCAAGAATGACAGGCTACAGGGAAGCTTTTTATCTTAAAGCAATGAAAGTAAGGACATTGATGATTAATGAATACAAGAAAGCATTCAGGAAGTTTGATGCTCTAGTTTCGCCAACAGCTTCAATTCTGCCTCCTAAGTTTGAGGACATTGAAAAACTGACTCCATTGCAGCATTACATGATAGATGTCATGACAGTCTCTCCAAATGTTGCAGGCTTGCCTCACTTGAATGTGCCAGTCGGCTTTGAAAAAAACCTGCCTATCGGAATGCTTTTGATAGCAGACCATCTTCAGGAAGGAAAACTGATACAATTGGGAAGCGCGATTGAGAAGGGAAAATGAAATTAAGACAATTAATTTTAGTTGGGGGCATAGGATTGGCTGCTGCAATTCTTCCAGCCAGCGGAACATCCCAGTCACTTACTGATTTAAACAATAATAGGGTTTCTGACGAGTTGGAAGCAAAAATTAAAGATGGCACTTTTAAAAGATACAAAAGTCTTAAAGAGCATGCAGACATTATGATAATTTATAGAGACTTGCCAACAGGCGACGACATCAAAGCAATCCATGCTATGGAAGGGCAGATACCATTTGATGGCATATACAATCAGTTTAAAAGTGTACGTGCAGGATTATCGGCTTCAAAAATTGCTGATTACGCAAAACGAGAAAATATTATGATGATAATTGCCGACCCAGCAAAAGACTAAAAACAAAATGAAAAAATTTACTGGCGACATAGTAATTGGATTGGAAATACATTGTGAAACTGACACAAAAACAAAATTATTTTGCAGTTGTCAAAAAGCAAAAAAAGATGATTTGCCAAATTCTAGATGTTGTCCTATCTGTCTTGGTCATCCAGGCTCCAAGCCCGTTTTAAACAAAAAAGCAGTTGAGTTTGCATTAAAGTTATGCTTGGCTTTAAATTGTGAAATTTCTCCAGAATTAATTTTCTCAAGAAAATCTTATTTCTATCCGGACATGTCAAAAAATTACCAGATTTCACAATATGAAATTCCTCTTGGCAAAGGTGGAAGCTTGAAATTAAGAAATGGAAAGGAAATCGGCATTATAAGGGTGCATATGGAAGAAGACCCTGCATCTTTAATACATCCTGCTGGTTTAAAAGAAAGCCAATATGTTTTGGTTGACTACAACAGAAGCGGCAATCCCCTTGTTGAGATTGTAACAGAGCCAGATTTAGCATCTCCTGAGGAAGCAAGGGACTTTATGAAGCAATTAATCACAGTTCTTAATTATCTTGAAATTTTTGACATAAATGCAGGAATAATAAAGGCAGATGCAAATATTTCAATAAAAGAAAGCGAATACACAAGAATTGAAATAAAGAATATAACTGGATTTAAGGAGATTGAAAGGGCATTGGTTTATGAGGTAAACAGGCAGAAAGATGAAATAAAGCATGGAAAAATGATTCATGCGGAAACAAGGGCATGGGATTCTGAAAAAGGCATTACCTTTTCTTTAAGGAAAAAGGAAACAGAAGAAGACTATGGCTACATTATTGATACTGACTTGACAATTGTTGACATAACAGATAAGTGGATAAAGGAAATCAAAAAGGAGATGCCTGAACTGGCGCAAGACAAGGTAAAGAAATTTGTGCAAAAGCACAAGATAAAGAAGGAAGATGCTGAAATTCTTGCTGCTGAAAAAGAGCTTGCAGAGATGTTTGAGAAAGTAGCAGCAGAAATAAACCCGATTTTGGCTGCAAAATGGCTCAGGCGAGAACTTGTTAGGGTTTTAAATTACAACAAGAAAGAGCTGCATGAAGTTGAGATTGACGAAAAGCATATTATTGATTTGCTTAAGTTAGTTGAAAACAAAAGAATAACAGACAATGTAGCATCAAAAATATTAGAAAAATTAATAGAAAAGCCGTTTGACATTAAAGAATATGTTAAAAAAGAAAAGCTGGAAGCAGTTTCTGACATTTCTGAGCTGGAAAAATACTGCAAGGAAGCAATAAAAGAAAATCCAAAAGCAATAGAGGATTACAAAAAAGGGGAGAAAAAGGCATTGAATTTTATTGTCGGCTCTGTAATGAAAAAGACAAAGGGAAAAGCAACTCCGAGAGAGGTTAATGAGATTGTTTTGAGGATGATAAAAGATTAACGAATCATTTGAGCCGCTTCTCTAATTCAAGAACTTGCTCCAATACGCCAATAGCTTTTAATCTTTTTCTCACTACTTCTCCAGAATGTCCAAGCGCTGTTGAAGCTTTGTTCAATGAGCCATACATCTCCATTCTTTGAATTATAAAATCTAATTGGTCTATTGTTATTGCTTTCTTGTCTCTTTGGTGAAGGGTATCCTCATCAGTTATAAAGCCAGCATTTTCCCATATTTGCCTAATATAAGATGGTGAAGGGGGCTGATCTATTGTCGCTCTTAATTGCTCTCTTGCTAGCGATATTAAGCCCCTGCTGGACCCATATGCTCTTCGAATGTCCATAATTTGCTCAAAATTGTAGATCATTATAGGTAAGAAATAAAAAACAATTTAAAAATTTATTCACAACTCTATCTCCAAAACCCTTCCAACTTCCTCCCTGACTCTTCTCTCGAAGTCAGGCACTGTCTCGCCTTCCTGCTTTTCTGTACTTAGAATTTTCATCAAATTTTTTATCAATTCCTCCTCTTTTTCCAAGCTTAAATTTTCAAGTTTGATCTGCCCGAGATGTTCCTTTATCAAGAATGACTCAATGTCCTCAACATTTCTGGCATCTGTCTTTATCTCCTCAAACTCTTTTGAAGAAACAGCATGGGAGCTTTTCATCACAAAATAAGCAGATTTATCGTAAAGAAAAGTAAATATTTCCTTGAAGTCTATATCGCTCGGCTTGCCGCTTTCCAAAACCCCACCAAGCCTTATTAAAACAATTGTGTTGTTTAATTCCTTATTTTTAAAATAATCCAAAATCTCATTTTTGATCTCGTCGGGATTTTTATGGTTGCAGTCAACCTGCAGTTTTTCAATGTTATAAATCTGTATCGGCTCCCACCTTAAATTGCCATCTTCAACAATGTAAAAGCCGCCTCTCTCAAGCTTTTCCAATTCAGCAAAAGTATTTGGGAATAATGGGCCTGGATATGCAATTCTTCCATAGCCCTCAATCTGCTTGTCATCAACTATGTGCACATGCCCGCCTGCATAATAGTCAAATCCCTTCGGCAGCAATGACAACGGCTGGGATATTATATTTTCCATCTCTTTTGGCTTTAGCTCGTCGATTCCGGAATGAAACAGGAATATCTTGCAGCCATCTTCCTTTTCAAGGTGCTCTGTAATTAATTTTTCATAATACGCCTTTTCAAGAGAGCCCCTTTTGCCTAGAATGCCTGTTATTTTTGCCCCGGTTTTCTTGTCAACTGCAAAGTTCAGCTTCAGTTTTCCATTTTCAACGCTTCCCTTGAAGACATTAACAAACAACCCCGCTTCTTCCAAAACATCAAGAATGGTTTTGCCGCTTGGGCTGTAATCATGGCTTCCTGGCACAATGTAAACCGGAATCCCTAAATCCTTTAATTGCTTGAATTTAGTCACAACAGTTTTTAGATTGTCCAGTCTTGGGAATGATGTGTTGAATAAATCGCCAGCAATCAGAATAAAGTCTACTTTTTCCCTTACGCACTTGTCAACAGCCTTGCAGAAAGCCAAAGTGCTTGTATCCCTGAGCTTAGGGTCCCTCCACGAGCCGATATGGCAGTCAGCTAGATGGGCGAATTTCATGGGTAAAGGTAATGAAGGAGAATTTTTAAAGGTATTTATATACTGCAGTACCACTGGACAAAAAAGCACTGGACATTTATGTGTAAGATTTATAAAGCTTAAATATATCCTAGTTTTACTAATAATAGTTTTTAGTCAAAAGGGGTTAGAAATGCAATTTAAATACGAAGGAATAAAATGCGGTGATGTATTAGCTGAATTAGGTAAAATTCCTTCTAATTCTGTCCATTTGGCAATAACTTCGCCGCCTTATAATGTTGGCAAAGATTATGATAATCACAATGACAAGATGAATTATAAAGAATATTTAAAGTGGTTAAATAGTGTCTGGAAGGAAACAAAAAGAGTTTTGGTGCCTGGCGGCAGGTTTTGCTTGAACATTGCCCCCACAGGCATAAAGGATTTTACTCCAATACACCACGACTTTATAGCCCAGCTAAGGAAGATAGGCATGATATTCAGGGCTGAAATAGTTTGGTATAAGCAAACAATGCTTAAAAGGACTGCTTGGGGTAGTTTCAAAAGTCCTTCAAATCCGCATATAGTTCCATCATGGGAATATGTATTGGTTTTTTCAAAATTCCAGCCGAAGTTGGAGGGAGAGCAGAAAAATGCAGATATTACCCCTGAAGAATTTATGAAGTTTTCAGATGGCTTTTGGCAGATTCCTCCTGAAACGCAAAGGAACGGGCATCCTGCGCCATTCCCTGAAGAACTCATATACAGATTAATAAAATTCTATTCGTATAAAGGCAACACAGTATTAGATATGTTTGGCGGAACTGGGACTGTTGCGGTTGTTGCTAAAAAAACAAGTCGCAATTTTATCCATATAGATATTTCAAAAGAATATTGTAAAGTGGCAGAAAAAAGATTAGATTCAGCAAAAGAAAAATTGTCACAAGCCAAATTGAACATCATTATTGATGAGAATTGAATATTTAGTAGTGTAAGTGAGAGCCTTGAAACAATCAAAAGATAACAAAGCAAGCGATGTTGTTCAATCTGAACTGCTTATGGAATTCTTTAAGAAAAATCCAAACAGGGATGTGCCTCATCCTGAAATTGTAGACTGGGTTACTGCCGAATACCTAAAACGAACTGGTAAGGTATTTAGGGATCCTGATAGAGGCATTCGCAAATTGCACCAAACTGGTTACCTACAAAAGATTAAGAAAGGAGTTTATA
>JACPMT010000076.1 GCA_016185815.1 Candidatus Woesearchaeota archaeon | reverse complement strand
GCTGACAAGCTTGGGATAAAAATGATTAAGCACGACTATGGAAGTGACCCGGCTGCAGTCGCATTTGACGCAATAAAGCATGCAAAGGCAAAAAGCATTGATGCTGTTTTGATTGACACAGCAGGAAGGATGCACAGCAATGTTAATCTTCTCGATGAAATGAAAAAAATAATAAGGGTCGCAAAGCCGGACTTGAAAATTTTTGTAGGAGAAAGCATCACAGGAAATGACTGCATTGAGCAGGCAAAAACATTCAATGAGTCGGTAGGCATTGACGGAATTATTTTGGCGAAAGCCGATATCGACGAGAAAGGCGGGGCTGCTGTATCTGTGAGCTATGTTACAAAAAAGCCAATCTTGTTTTTGGGCATTGGCCAGAAATACACCGATTTGCAGGAATTTGATTCTGAAGTTATAATTAAGAATTTGGGGCTTACTTAGGAATTAGTAAAACTCAATCTTCCCGTCAATATAAATCCCTTTATGCAGCTTTACAGGCCGCCAGTCATCGACAACCAATTCTGCATCCAGCCATTCTGCAAGCTCTTCTGCATTGCCTATTGTCGCGCTTAACCCGATTATTTGGGCATTTTTTAGGAGTTTTTTCAGGATAGTAATCAAAATTTCTAATGTAGGACCCCTTTCTGTGTCATTAAGCAAGTGAATTTCATCAACAACAATAGTCTTAATGTTTGTTAGCCATGGCGCATGATGCCTTATTAAGGAGTCGAGTTTCTCTGATGTTGTGATAATCAAGTCATATTCCGCAAGAAAAGGGTCAGCTGAATCGATGTTGCCTATTGACAGGGCTATTTTTGCAACATTGCCGTATTTTCTTTTGAAGTCCCTGTATTTCTCGGATGCCAGCGCCTTTAACGGCACGATGTAAACAGCTTTGCCTTTGCCGCCAATAATTGATTTTAAGGCTGCAAGCTCTGCTATAAGCGTTTTACCCGATGCTGTTGGCGTGCAAACGAGTAAATTTCTGCCCTGCAAAAGCCCCTTTTTGACTGATTTTTCCTGCGCAGGCCTGAGCTTAGTTATCTCTTTTTCAAGGATTTCATACAATTCTTTTGGTATATCTCCTTTTATTGACTTAAGCTCCATAAGTATGCAGTATCATGCCTTATTTTTAAAGATTATGTAAAAATTTATAAATAACTGTAAAAATCAACAAAAAATGAAAATTTCAATTCACTTGATGGCGTCCTTAATCCTGGTTGCAGCACTTTACCCTTTTTTCGGCTGGAGTGTGTTGTTTATCTTGATGGGCGGGGTTTTGATAGATGCTGACCACTATTTTTGGTATGTTTATACTTATAAAAATTTTAATATTGTTAAATCCTATAAATTTTTTATTAAGAACTTGAAGATAAATGATTTTACAAATGTTGAGGGGGCAGTGCTGATTTTTCATACAATAGAATTTCTCTTGGTAATGGTTTTATTTTCTTTTTATAATAAATTCCTATTATTATTCACAATTGGGCTGCTAAGCCATTATCTGCTGGATTTTATTTGGTTCTATTTTATCCTAAAGCGCTTTATTTTAAATCATTCTATAATCTGGTGGATTGTCAATAACAAACACAAAGTTTAAATAATTCTCTTTTGAGGCTAAGGATATGGGAATTATAAGGAAGGACTACATTCTTGACAGGTGGGTTTATTACGCTGCCGAAAGAAAGAAAAGGCCCAGGGAATTAAAAAGCATTGAATCCAAGGATAATTCAAAGACGTGCTTTTTCTGCCCGTGGAACACGCATTTGACGCCTCCTGAAATCGGAAGGGTTGAATATAAAAACGGATGGAAGCTGAGGTGGTTCCTGAACAAGTTTCCGGCTGTTGAAAAGAAAGGCAAACCAATCATAAAATCCAAAAAATATCTCTCTGAAGGTGCATCCTACGGTGTTCATGAAGTCATTGTTGAGACGCAGCATCATAAGTCCCAGCTTGCGGACTTGCCCGTGCAGCAGATCAGGGAGCTGCTTGAAGTCTACAAAATCAGGATAAGGGAGTTAACCAAGCTGAAAGGCATAAAATATGTGGAAATCTTCAAGAACCATGGCAAAGATGCAGGCACATCATTGGTGCACAGCCATTCGCAAGCCATGGCATTGGCGCAAATGCCCTCATTGGTTATTGAGGAATCCAATGCAATTAAAAAATACAGGAAATGCCCATATTGCGAAATAATAAAAACTGAGTCAAAATCCACCAGAAGGATTTTTGAGACAAAGAACGTGATTGCATTCGCGCCTTTTGCATCCCGCTTTAACTACGAGGCTTGGATTTTCACAAAACAGCACA
The DNA here is from genome assembly GCA_016185815.1 of Candidatus Woesearchaeota archaeon. GTDB lineage: Archaea > Nanobdellota > Nanobdellia > Woesearchaeales > GW2011-AR4. The sequence goes on along the minus strand of JACPMT010000076.1, from coordinate 6,599 downwards.
AAAAGACAATGGAAGAGCTGGAGGAAAGCGAATTAATGAATTTGGCTGCAGCATTGAAAAAAATCCTTGTCAAACTTAAAAAAATAAATGCATCATACAATTTCTTTATCCACTATTCTCCTGAAAAAGAAAACCTGCATTTCCACATTGAAGTGACTCCAAGACTTGCAACATGGGGCGGATTTGAATTAAGCACAAATGCAATAATAAATTCTGTGCTGCCTGAAGATGCTGCTAGGTTTTATAGGAGATAAAATTAATTTCCTAAAAGTTGCGCAGACTCTGATACACTCTTGACTGGTTTACCAATAATTCCATCTACTATATTCCCTATATCATCTGCTATATCACCTAAGTATTCCTTTTCAGTTAATTTTTTTGCAATGTCTATGTCAACTCTTTCTCTAGCCTCAAGAACTTTTTGATATTCTGGACTTTTTAAGTAATCGACAACGGCTTTAGTTGCTGCTGGGATTAGAGTTGCTTCAAGTTTCCTCTTGCCTTCATAGTACTTTGTCGTATAATAGGCAATAACCGCCGGAACACCTACAACTCCAAAAGCTGTTGCGACATATCGAACTGCATCAGCTGTGGCTTGGTCCATAAAACTCAAAAAAGGGTGATTTATTTATAAATCTTTTTATTGTATTAACTTCAAAGTTGTAAATGATTATCTTTTCACCTTTCCCTGCGCTGCAACCTCTGCTATCCTACTTTCAATTTCTTTCTGGTTGCCTAAAAAATAGTGCTTGATTGGCTTCAAATTCTTGTCAAGCTCGTAAATAAGCGGTATTCCTGTTGGGATATTGAAATTAACAATGTCATTGTCTGAAATCTTGTCTATAACCTTGACAAGCGCCCTTAAGCTGTTGCCGCTTGCAGAAACAAGAACTTTTTTGCCTTTTTTCAGCATTGGAACTATTCCATTTTTCCAGTATGGAACAACTCTTTTTACAGTGTCCTTTAAACTTTCAGTATCTGGCAAATATTTTTTATCTAAATTTTTGTATAATCTGTCATGTATTGAGTGCCTTTTATCTTTTTTATTTAAAGCAGGCGGCCTGACATCGTAGCTTCTCCTCCATTTCAGCACTTGCACTTCCCCGTATTTAACAGCCATTTCTGCCTTGTTTAAGCCCTGCAAAGCGCCATAATGCCTTTCATTGAGGCGCCATGACGTCTCAACAGGTATCTTCAATCCCATTTCTTTAAGAACTATGCTAGTTGTATCAGTCGCCCTTTTTAGCACAGAAGTAAAAACTATGTCAAAAGTGTACTCATTTTCTTTCATGACCTTTGCAGCATCTTTTGCTTCAGCAATGCCTTGTTTTGTCAATGGAACATTGGTCCACCCGGTAAACCTGTTCTCCTTGTTCCAGGTGCTCTGCCCGTGCCGTAAAAGAACAAGTTTTATCATTTTATAATTTAGCAAACTTCGCTTTTCTTCCAGTCTCTTCTTCAATCCTAAGCAGCCTGTTGTACTTTGCAGTCCTTTCGCTTCTTGCAGGAGCGCCAAACTTGCTTTGGTTAGCTCCAATCCCAACGCATAAGTCAGCGATAAAGCTGTCTTCTGTTTCGCCAGAGCGATGGCTTACAACAACATTCCACTTGTTTTTGAAGGCTATGTTTGCAGCATCAATTGCTTCTGTTACAGTGCCGATTTGATTGACTTTCAATAAAAGGGAATTGCATGCTTTCTCGTCCAGAGCCTTTCTGATTCTCATTATATTTGTTGCAAGCAAATCGTCCCCGACAATCTGTATTTTTTTGCCCAATTCCCTGCTCAAAAGCTGCCATCCTTTCCAGTCATCCTGTGCAAATCCGTCTTCTATTGATATGATGGAAAATTTTTTTATCAATTTTTTATAGAAATCAATTAATTCTTCATTATTATATTTTTTATTGATTATTGTATATTGCTTTTTTTCCTCATTGTAAAATTCAGAGGCGGCGCAGTCCAGGGCAAGCTTTATTTTTCCGTTATAACCCGCTTCGCCAATTGCCTTCAGCATCAGCTCCAGCCTTTCCTCAATGTCAGCAATTGGTGGCGCAAAACCCCCTTCATCACCAAGCAACGCCGCTTTTGCGCCGTATTTTTTCTTTAAAATATTTTTCAATGAATGGTAAGTTTCAACACCTGCCCTTAAGGCGTCGCTGAAACTTTTAAAATTAGCCGGCACTATCATATGCTCCTGTATATCATGCCCAATTCCAGCGTGCTTGCCGCTGTTGATGACATTCATCTGCGGAACTGGCAGGATTAGCTTTTTAGAATTTGATAATTTCTGGATATGCTGATAAAGCGGCTTATTAGAGCAAACTGCGCCTGCCTTGCAGACTGCCATTGAAACGCCAAGAACGGCATTAGCGCCAAGCTTTGACTTGTTTTCGGTCCCGTCAAGCTCAACCAAAATATTGTCTATCTCTCTTTGGTCCCTGCAGTCCAGTCCAATGACTTTTCCTGCTATTATTTTGTTGACGTTAGAAACCGCTTTTAAAACGCCTTTGCCGCTGTACCTTTTCCTGTCATTGTCCCTTAATTCCAAGGCTTCATGAATGCCTGTTGAAGCGCCGCTTGGGACAATCGATTTTGCGCAGCAGGACTTTGTGATTAAATCAACCCCTATGGTCGGATTTCCTCTTGAATCAAGGACTTCCCTTGCCTTTATCTTTCTTATCTTAAATCCCAAAAATTCCACCCTTTTAAGAACAACAAGAAAGAGTGCTTATTTAAATATTTCTAATCTATCTATCCAATATAATCAACGTCCCTGCCAAATCTTTTCTGCATTTTTTTCAGTGCAATCTGCTTTGTGACCTCGCTCAGCTGCTCGGTTTTTTTCAATATCTCCGTTTCAATGTCCTTGATTTCCCTGTCGAGTTTGTTTATGTCTATCCTCAAGTCAAGCTTTTTGTTCAGGATATTCAGGATTTCCTTTGCGCCCTTGATGCCAAGGTACATGGGATGGCCGTAAGTCTCTGCCAAAAAGGAAATTGCCTCCATGTCCCTTCTTGAGGCAAGCCCGAGCAAAAGCCCGGAAACTCCGATAATGGGCCCGACAATGCCGTAAAGCTTGTTGCTGACCAATTCGCTTTTGTACCTGTCCAAAATTTTTTTAGTGTTTCCTGTGCAGTAAACCTTTGGCTTTTTTGGAATGTCTGCCATCCCAATCCCCCCTAAAGTAATAATCTCCTTTCCGTTGAATTTCTGCACTATATCGAGAATTTTTTCCGAGAACTCGTAAGAGCTTATCTCGTCTATCGGTTGCACATCGCCGCCAAGCAGCAAAAGATCCCTCTTGTTGTTGAACTGCTTGTAAAACACCTCCACAACCGGCAGCTCAACCAAGTTGTCCTCATTTACAAATACAGAATGCGGAAAAGTGTATGACGTTATCTCGTACAGCTTTTTTGCCTTAAGCTCGTCGATAAGAAAATCAATGGCAACTTTCCCGACATTTCCTATTCCAGGCAGGCCCTCTATGAAAACCGGCTTGTTCAGCTTTGGGATTTTCCCGAACTGCATGATTTTCCAGTAGCTATCCCTCATAGCAGCCCTCTGCTGGCGTATATGGCAATCTTTGCCTTTCTCTTGTAAGAACTGAACTTGTCATTTGGGGTATATTTCACAGGTCTTGAAAACAATGTCTTATTGCCGCAATCGCAGGTTTCCTTCATCGTATATTTATTGCAGTTATTGCACTTGAAGATGCGCTTTGTCATTGGAAGTTTATCATGTAAACATTATGCTGACTCGCGGCTGAATTCCGCTGCCCCCGCCTGCTTTGTTACATAACTTATTGCGCTTTCAGTTGCATTTTTCATGAGTTTCTCAGCTTTTTTGTAGTCAGGAGCCCTGACCATGAACCTGTAAAGCCCCGAGCCAAGGTAATTTATGCTGATTTCGCCCTTGGCAGCCTCTTCAGCATTCTTTAATGATTCTTTTATGATGCCTATTCCATCAGGGGCAAATGTTGTTATTTTAAGCTTTCCTATAATCTCAACTTCCACCGGCTTTATCCTTTGCTTTATTGTTTCGCCAATAATCTTCAGATGATTCTTATCTATGCCCAGGCTTTCCAGCAACTTTTCGTCCTTTGACGCATCTTCAAAAAATTCATGGAGCGAGCTGTAATTTTTCATTACTTTTTCTGAAATTTCCCCGTACAGCTGCTCTGTCTTTATTCCTATTTTTCCGGCTGCGATCTCCACTATCTTTTCCGCATTCTGCTCTTTTTTGACATCGTCAATTTTTCTCCTTTTCTCTGACTCATTAACCCTCCTCAAAGACAGGTCGATATACCCCTTTTCCCTGTTTATTCTCAGGACCTTGCATACAACCTTCTTTCCCTCCTTTACAAAATCCCTTATATTCCTTATTCTTCCGGGGGAAACCTCAGAAATATGTATCATTCCGCTTCTGCCGTACTCGTCTATATCAACAAACACGGAATGGAACTGCACGCTTGTTACCGTGCAAAGAACCAGTTCACTTTCTTCTGGAAAACCCTGTTTTTTAAAAAGCATTTTGACTTATTCCAAAACTTCCAAAATCCTTGCCTTTACCCTGCTTTTGCCGCCGGTGGGCTCTGCAAGTACCCTGCCGCAGACAAGACAGTCGACCTTTGTCGCCGTTTTTCCAAATGTTATCTGCTCGTTCTTGCACTTCGGGCATCTTATCTTTATGAACTTGCTTGTGGGTTCCTTTCTTTTCATAATTTTCAACTCCTTTAACAGGCTTAAAGTAATTTTTGTCCATTTATATACCTTTCCCCTTGAGAATAATAAAGATTATATATTATCAAATAAAAACAAATGGTATGTTAACTAGTAAAAATAAATTAGCTTATGTATTATTCTTTGTTTTTGGGGCTATATTCATTCTTATTGCGCTAAAAGGCTTGATGACTCTCCAACCTGGAGATGAGAATGTATATTATTACATGGGAAAGCTGGTCAACGAGGGAAAACTTCCCTACAGGGATTTTTTCTATGCCCATCCTCCGCTGCATATTTATTTGATTGCTTTAATCTATAAGGCATTTGGATTCAATATAATTGCTTTAAAATTAGTGCCCTTGATTTCAACATTAGTATCGGCATTTTTTATTTTTAAAATGGCAAAGGAAAAATTTGGCAGCAACGAAGCAATCATATCTTCTTTATTGTTTTTATTCAGCTACAGCACAATGTTCAACTCTGTCTTTTCATTTGGCATAGATGCTGCAATGATGTTTTTAGTGACTGGATTGTATTTTTTATGGAGCAAGGACAGTTATATCCTGTCTGGAACGTTTTTTGGTATTGCTGGAGTAACAAGATTGTTAAGCCTGATACCCATATGTATTATTTTTGCTTCAGCTTTAATATCAAATAAAAAGAATTTTCTGAAATTGTCGTCGAGCTTTTTAGCTGTTTTCTTGCTGGTTAATCTCACTTTTACCGCAGTAGCAGGAAGCGATTATACAGAGCAAGTCTACAAGTACCATTTGCTGAAAAGCCTTGGCAGCAGGGAAAATTTTAGGGAGTATTCCGACATTATAAAGCTGAACTGGGTTTTGTTTTTATCTGCACTGTCATTTATTTTTATAAAAGACAAAAAGCCGATTAATATCCTTGCAATTGTTTCAGTCATTTATTTAATATTCTTGTTGTTTCTGAAAAGATTGTTTGGCTTTTATTTTATTATAATATTCCCGTTTTTAGCCATAATTGGCGGGTACGGCATCATAAGACTTTTCGGTCAGCTCAACCTAATTAAAAAATGGAAAATAATTATTATCACAATTTTATCATTAATTTTTATCTGGGATCTTGCAGCAAATATATTATTTTTGCAAAAAATAGGATTTGCAGGATTTGAAAGGGGTAACGACTTAATTGATTTTATAAATTCAGCTTCAAACAAAGACACTATGCTTTTTGGTGATGATTCAATTGTCCCATTGCTGGCTCTGCTGACAAACAAGAAAATAGCGCTTGATTTTGTTGATACAAACAACGAAGTTTTTATTTCTGGAATTAAGGATTTGAATAAAGAATTAAATAATTTAAAAGGAAAGGATGTTCTGTTTGTAATAAGAAGCAAGCAGGGCATTTCCTATTTCAGCGAGTTAAAAGACTTTTTGAATAAAAATTGCGACTTCTTAAGCCAGTTTCATGACAAAATAGAAGGAAGCTACCTTCTTTATAGATGTGGTTAATACTTAATATTTTCAATCTGCTTTGCAACATTAGTGCTCGGCTTTTGTCTTTCTGCCAATGACAAAAGCCTCGCCTTTTCGTTGATAAATGCTTCGCATTTTCGATCGTCATCAAAAATTTTCAATTTTTGAGATATTCAATAAACAATCAAAAGCGGGTTACCTCTTTAACTTATTTTGCAAGAGGTCGCTCTCGTCGTTTTTGATTTAGATAAAGAAAAAATATTCTTAAATCACTTGAACTCTATCTTCTTTGCCCTGAAGCCCTGCCTTTGCACATGCATCTTCTTGCAGACTTTGCACTCGTACCTTAAATCGGTTTTTTTTGTGGACTTCTTGCCTGTCATCTTGAACTTGCTTATTGCAGGCTTTGAGTACCTTCCAAGGTTGCCCCTG
>JACPMT010000071.1 GCA_016185815.1 Candidatus Woesearchaeota archaeon | reverse complement strand
GCTACACGGAATTGGACGCATTTAAGTTCGCTGTAATAAAATTTGTTGATTATTTTTATATATTTTTTTCAAAGAATTTACCTTTAACTAATCTAGTAACATTTTATATTGGTATTTTGGGTATTTTTGCAATCAGCATTTATATAACAAAAAAAATAGAAATTTCGCATCCAAGCTTTTTATATGCAATTTACCAAAAGCAGGTTAAAAGCGGGTTAATAAAGTTTTTATCGGTTTTTATTTTATTGTTGGGATTCTATTATTTTGTATACAATATAATCCTGGAATGGCTTGAATTCGTAATAGACGACCCTGTGGTTGCCACAGGCATTATTTTTTACATTTACAGCATAGCAAAGCACCATAAAAAATTCAATAAAAGAAATTTTGTGTTTAAAATCGGCTATTTCAGCGCAACCTGGTACAGGAGGTTTGTGTCGCTTTTCCACTACAAAAAAACGCTGCCTCTGGCAATATCGGGTCTTTTGATGCTGCACGCCCTGTCGGATTTGGGAGTTTTCGCTTATTCGCTGATCTTCTTAAAGGAAAATTTCTACCTTGAGCTTTTAAGGCATGAGCATACGCCATTTTTAAAATTGTTTTTGGAGGATATAAAAAACGTGCCGGGCTTTGTTGCAATGCCGTTGCTTATCGTTTATTTGCTGAATGCCCTGTCGCTCGCAATATTCTTGATTATACCGGTGATTGTATGGATCAGTTTGTTTTCACAAAAAAAAATGCATTTCAGCAGGATATTCCTGTTCTTCATTTACGCTTCGGCTGCAGCTTACATGCTGATGCCTGGCTATCTGATAGAGCCGATATCAAGCCTTTCAGTCAAAGGGGCTGTAATCGGGGAGGACAAATCAATAAGCGGCGTTGACGTAAGGGCGGTATCCTTGCTTGAAAGCGGCTCGATGCTGGACAGTTTATTCCCCGATAAACCAACTGTTGTTGTTTCAGTTTCTTTAATAGCCTTGCTGTTCGGGCTTGCCGTCTATATTTTAGCCTCGAACCAGAAAATCAAAAAGGAGCTGTATGCCTTTTCAGTGATAGGCGGGCTGACATTTTACGCAGTGTACCTCTTTTATTTCTTTGCAAGCCTGCTGGATTTCTACATCCCGTCCTTAGTCTATATATTGTCGCCTCATTTTTTAATAGGGATAGCGCTTGCAATATTCCTGACGCTTTCAACATTCTTTTATATTGGCGGCTACCTAATGTTTTTATACGAGATAGTGATGGAGTACCACAAAAGGAAATGGTCCGAGCCGATTGACGAGAAGTTGGTCATTGCGATTAAAAAAATAAAAAGCGCTGAAAAGAGAATGAGGGGAAGAAAAAGAGCCCAGATTGTGGAGGAGGTGTTCAAGTATGCCATAGTCGGGGTGGTCTCTATTGCCATACTGATTGCGGGGTACAAGATGGTCAATGTTGTGAAAGACAGGGCGTGCAAGACGGAAATTGCGGAGTTCGAGCTTGAGCTGCGCAATTTAGACAAAAGCCTGCGTTATGGGGCGAAAGAGCTGCAAAGCCATGATGTACCGTGCAAAGTTGACAAGATATATTTTTTTGACATCAACAAAGACATAAATCCTGAAGATTTCAAAGACATTCCAATTATAAAAGACACGCTTAAAAGCAAGGGCGACAGCAACGTATTTTTAGTCAAGGACGGGAATGTCAGGCGCTCATTCTATGCAGGCAATCTTGAAATGGCGTATCCTTACCATATATGCTTCCTGCCAAAATTCGACAAAATATCATTTTTTCTGGAAGGCGCCGGAAAATCCGCAAAAATAGCAGCGTCATGCGAGCAGCCTGAATGCACTTTTATACCGATAAACATAAGCGAGGAAGAATCAGAGAGAATAATAAAGGAAGCAATTGAGTTTGGATGCAGAAATTGCCCAGACGATTTAAGAAAAGAGACAAAAAGAATAAGGTTGACAAGGCAGAATGTTGAAATGTTCAGGAAATTCACTTTTTGCGATGGTATAACTAGCGTAGAGATTGTGATAAGGCCTAAAAAAGGCGCAGAGATAAAGGAATTTAAATTTTATGAGTTTATACCAAAAAGCTGCATTGAGGACTTAAATAATTATCTCGCAGAAAATATCGAGGGCGATGTGGAAATAAAAGGAGATCCACTGATAATGTGGTATTTTAGCGCTTTAGGCGAAGAAAAAAAGATTTCTTACAAATTAAGCAAAGAGCTTAGCGATGAATGCAAACAGACAATACAGGGTCTTGGAGTGGCGCAGTTTGTTGAGGAAGAGCAAGAAGAAGTGCAAAAGCCTGAAATCACAGCTCTTAATACGGCGCCAACAATAGACGGCTTGCCGGATGTCTTTGTTTCAGGCATTGGGCTGAAAAAGAATGTTATCAGCAATTTGTGGAATTACGCCAATGACAAAGAGACTAACCTAAAAAATCTTGTTTATACCCTAACAGACCAGACAAATTCAGACTTGGTTGATTGCAGCATCAGCAATGAAAAGCATGTGGATTGCGAGGTAAAGCAAGACAAAGAAGGTGCTTCAAGAGTGACTGTGCAGGTTGATGACTTTGAATTTAGCGATAGTGCCAGCTTTAATGTTGAGGTAACCCAATTCTGCAAAAAGCATGAGAGAAAAGAGTGTGTTGGAAATGCTGTGTATTGGCTTGACAGCTGCAGCAACCAGGAAGAACTTGATAAGGCTTGTGCACCTGATGAAATCTGCAAAGATGTAGAATGTGAAAAATCATGCACTCCAAATGCAGAAAGAAAATGTCAAGAGAAAGACAAAATATACTGGTTTGACAGCTGCAGCAAGCAGGGCCCGCTTTATTATGACTGCAGGGAAAATCCTATCAGAACAAAATGCAAAAATGGGCAGTGCTGCACGATACTGAATTTGTTTTGCACTGCGCCTACGCCAAGCTGCACAGACGAATGCTCTCCTGACTCAACACAATGCTATGGCTCAGGCTACCAAGTTTGCAATGATTATAATAACGATGGCTGCTTTGAATGGAGCCAAACCACTGACTGCGGCTCTGGTAACTTTAACGACTGCACGGATTTTGGAAGCTGGACCTGTAAGGATTCTTTAACAAGAACAAGGTCAAGGACATGCTACAGCAAAGGCTGCTCTGCTGGAAGCTGTTATGCAACGCCATGGACTTATTCGCAACAGGATCAATGCCTTGCAGATTACGAATGCAACAATGGAAACTGTGTTTTGAAAAGCGGCTGCGCTTATAACAATCCGTCTTGTGGTGTAAACTTTGAGTGCATTGATAATCAATGTTTCTATACTCCTCCGCCAAGTTCAGGCAATGGTGGTGGAGGTGGTTATTAGACATTCAAATAAAATATTTTCAAATTAGAATATAAAATGTTTTATGACTTTTTTCTTGTGTAAGTAATAGTACCTAATCTTGTTTGGCATTGAAAAGAATCTCCATCTATGATTCTAAAAGTACCTTGTACCCAACCTTCAGCAGAATGTTTAAGCCGACAATAAACTGATTTACCATTGTTTCTTGTTTCAATTTCTAAAGTAGATTCATCTTTTCCAACATTAGTATTTCCTTGTGTTTTAAATCCTGTAAAATAATTTCTATTCTTTGTACTATTTTCTGTATCTTGTTGAATTTTCACAATTTCTGGACCACTGGAGTAAGTACCTTCCCATTCCCCAATAAAATTAAAGGGCAGAATTTTTGATTGTTGATTGTTATCTTGAGCATGCCCATCCTTATAAGTTAAAGCAATTAGTTCCAGTCCAGCAAAGGCTGCAACTCCTTTTATAAAGTCCCTTCTACCTAGTGTGTCTGCTTTTCTTGTAGATGGAACTGCTTTTGCATTATACATTCAACTTCAATCCTATCTATATTTATCCCTTTATAAATCTTTCGGTTTTTTACTATATAAAAGTAGTTAAAAAATAAAAACAACAATATTTATAATTAAGCGGTATTTTAGCTAATCCATGGCAGAGCAAATAAGCCCGGAGCAGTTAAAAGCGCTGCAGGAAAAAATAAAAAACATGAGCCCTGAGGAGCTTAAGGAATTCCAGAAAAAGCAGTGCATATTCTGCCAGATAATTGCCGGCAAGGTTCAGTCAAGGAAGGTTTACGAAGATGAAAAGGTAATTGCGCTTCTGGATATAAACCCGGCAAACCCCGGGCATGTCCTTCTTCTGACAAAAGAGCATTACTCAATCATGCCTCAAATTCCAGATGATGAGGTCTCTTATGTATTCATGGTTTCCAAAGCGCTTTCCAATTCCATGCTGAGAAGCATTGATGCGCAGGGCACTAATGTAATAGTGGCGAATGGAATTGCAGCCGGACAAAGGGCGCAGCACTTCATGGCGCATATAATACCAAGAAAGGAAAATGACGGCATTAATTTTACCCTGCCGCAGAAAGCCATGGAGCAGAATGAGGTAGAGGCAGTTGGCAACAAACTGATTGCTGCATTGGGGGGAACTGCTGAAAAAGAGGAAAAAAGCTCGATACCGTCTTTAAAAATGCAAGAGCCAAAAAAGAAAGAGTCAGAATCCAAAGACATTGACCTGGATGACATATCAAAACTGCTTGGAGTGAAATAATGGCAGCAAGGGAAACATGCCTAGTTTGCCAGATCGTTGGGAACAAGATTCCTTCCAAGAAAGTTTACGAGGATGATGTAGTAATGGCTGTGCTTGACGTCAATGGAGCAAACCCCGGGCACTGCTTTATAATGCCAAAAAACCACTATCCAATAATCGAGCAGGTTCCAGACATTGAGGTAGGCAGGTTATTCCAGGTTTCCAACAAAATATCAAGCGCAATATTTGAGTCTCTTGGCGCGCAGGGCACAAATATTTTTGTTGCAAACGGCATTCCTGCAGGCCAGACAGTTGCGCATTTCACCATTAATGTCATTCCAAGGAAAGAGAATGACGGCATTAACCTGCAATGGCAGCCAAAGCAGCTTAGCGAGGAGGAGATGTCGACAGTTGAACTCAAGCTGAAAGAGCAGACAAAAAACATAGGCTATTTTGAAAAAGAGGAGAAAAAGCCTAGGATATACGCGCCAAAGCCGAAGATGCTTTCTGACGAGGAGGAGGAATATTTCAGCAGGCAGTTGAGAAGGCTGCCATAAAAAGGTTTATAAAGAAGTTGTATAAAGATATGCTTATATGGGTTATGACTTAAATGGGTATATTATTGACGAGGAGCAAAGATTAGGTCATAGTGGATTAAGTGTTGTAGGTTCTACTTCTAAGGCTTTTTCAGAAGAGCAAGATCAACTAAGAAGTCAATTAGGACCTAAAAAAAGAACATATATTGTTTATGATATTGGTGGTTTAGGTTACAAACTCGGAGTAGCCACAAAAAGAATTGGTGATAGAATTGTTGCTCAGATTCTAGCTCTATTAGGACCTAATGGTGAGATGATGCTATATCAATTTTTAAATAGTTCCAGAAGTGGTAAATTAATAGGTGGCGCTGTAGCAAGAAATATCCCGCCAGAAGAAGCTGTTAACAGAATGCTGCTAGAAGCTTATGGATTAAAGAAATAAAACTAAAAAATTCCCAAACACCAAAGTAATCACAAAAGCAGCCAAAAAGCTCGGCACAAACGGAATGCCTTCTTTTATTAAAATTTTTTTGACTTTTCTTTTTTTGTAAAACTCAATTAATTTCTTGATTTGGCTTTTGCTTATCCCTAAATCTTTTGGCCCTGTTATGTATTTGCCCTTGACATAAATGTCTTTGACAATCCAGTCGCCTTCTGTGAGCTTTGTCGGCTCGACTGATTTGTACATAGAGGATTTTTCAATTGCCTTGACAAAAATCCACAGGTAAAAAGTTGCCAGTGTGACAAAAGTCAAAGACAATGCCAGTATTTTGATATAATACAATTTGGCTGCAAACAAAAAAATCAACAGCACAGCCAAAATTAGTAAGATTATTCTCTTTGCCATGGCAGCATTTTTATGTAGCAATATTTTGTTGAATTCCTTGGAAAATTTTTGCTTGTTCTTGAAAGCCAGCCAAAAGCTCCAAAACAAGCCGTAGATTGCCCCTATAAACAATGCATTGATGAAAAACCCAAATAAAAATTGGGATTTTAAAGAGCTTATATCGATGCCTATCATGGCTCCAAGCCCCATTAGCATTTTTGAATCGCCGCCTCCCCATTGCCCTGCATAAAACATGATGTATGCTATGCCGAAGAATATCGCCAATCCTATGATGCTGTTTATTATAAAGGATGGGGTTGAATAAATTATTGAAAACAATAAATTCAACCCAATTCCCGAGATTACTAACCCATAATTAAGCCAGTCAGGCACTTCCCTTGTCTTCAGGTCAGTGATTGAGCCTACAAAAAGGGCTGCAAAGGACAATACATAACTTATTGCAGTGGGAATGAAATCAATTCCGAGCCATGCAAGCTTTTCATATATCATTAATCAAATTAAAAAATCAAATGTTTATAAAGTTTGTTTTATTTTTAGCCATTAACCACAATATATTTAAATTGAATATCGATTCTGGAAACCTCATGCCTCCGTAGCATAGTAGCTATCATATTAAACATGACTGCATATTGCGGCGGACTTGTACGCAAAAACAAAGCAATCCGCAGGTCGAGGGTGCAATTCCCTTCGGAGGCTTATCATAATAAATTGATAAAATGCCAAACAAAGAAATAGAAAAACAGTACATTGAACTAAGGAAAAAGCACAGGCTGCCTGACTTCAAAGAAATCGACTTTGAGTTTGAGATAAGCGACCTGGAGGAAACAAGCTTCCTGCTCAGGGCTATAATCAGGAAGATGGAGGAAAAGCTTGATTTTTATTCGACAATGCTGGAAGAGGTGCTGCAGCCAGATACGTCAAACCTGTATGCAATGCACGAGACAAGGTATTTGGATGATGATGAAAAAAAGCAGATGTACGGGCTGTACACTAAGCTGATGAATTTCAACAGGCAGTCAATCGAGGTTTCCCTGGGGCATAATGAAAAGGAAGAAGCTGATTTCATAAGCAGCTTATTTAACGACTGGAAAGCTCTTAAGCAGGAATTGATGGTATTTGTGAAGAAAATGAGAGCTTCGTGGAAAACAGAAGAAGCGGATATAAAAGAGGATTTAGGCTATCTGGGTTAAAATGCAGCTGGTGATATTCGGGCCGCCGGGCGTGGGCAAGGGGACTTTGTCGGACATGCTTTCAAATAAATACAAAATTCCCCATATCTCAACAGGCGACATCTTCAGGAGCGAGATAAAGAGCGGCAACAGCGAGCTTATACAGTATGTAGAGAAAGGGCTGCTGGTGCCTGACATGGTTGTAAACAAAGTGGTTGAAAAGGCGTTGAAGCAGGAAAACTGCAGGAACGGCTTCATATTTGACGGCTATCCAAGGACAACTGACCAGGCGGAATTTCTTGAAAATGCATTGTGGAAATTAAAAAAAAGCATAAGCTTGGTGCTGAATTTGGCTGCTTCTGAAGAAACGATAATTGAGAGATTGAGCGCAAGAAGGAACTGCAGCAAGTGCGGCGCTGTATTCAATCTTGCCACAATGAAGCCAAAGAAAAAGGACATTTGCGACAATTGCGGCTCTTCCTTGGCTCAAAGAAAGGACGACGAGCCTGAAACTGTAAGGAAAAGGATACAAGTTTACCGGCAGGAAACTTCAACCTTGATTGACTATTACAAGAAGAAAAAACTGCTTTTTGACATTGATGCCTCAAAAAGGCCAAAAGAGATATTTAATGCTGTTGTGAAGGTTATAGAAGCGAATATTAAAAAAGAGTAGAATCTATCTTCCAATCAGCTTAATCACATCAACCATTCTCTCGCTGAAGCCCCACTCGTTGTCGTACCATGCGATGACTTTTACAAAATTGCCCCCAATAACATTTGTTAAATCAGAATCAAATATTGAGGAATTTGGGTCTGTTATAATGTCGGCAGAAACTAATGGCTCAATTGAATATTCCAAAATGCCTTTCAGCTTGCCTGACGCGTTTTTGAAGGCATTATTTATCTCCTCTTTTGTTGCATTTTTTTCCAGCTCGCAGACAAAATCTGTCACAGAGCCGGTAGGAACAGGCACTCTGAATGATAGTCCGTCTAGTTTTCCCTTAAGCTCGGGAATTACCTCCGCAACTGTCTTTGCAGCGCCGGTTGTTGTTGGAATTATTGAAACAGCCGCGCTTCTTGCTCTCCTTAAGTCCTTGTGAGGAGCATCAACCAGCCTTTGGTCTGCTGTGTAAGCATGAATTGTTGTCATGAACCCCCTTTTAACTCCAAAATTGTCATGAAGGATTTTTACCACAGGAGCCAGGCAATTTGTTGTGCATGAGGCATTTGAAACAATGTGGTGCTTATTCTTGTCGTACATCTTTTCATTGACTCCCATGACAATTGTCATGTCGGGGTTTTTTGCAGGGGCGCTTATCAGGACTTTTTTCGCGCCTGCATCCAAATGCTGCTGCGCGCCTTCCCTGTCTGTAAATTTTCCTGTGCTTTCGACAACAACATCAATCTTCATGTCTTTCCAAGGCAGCTTTTGAGGGTCAAGAACTGACAACACTTTTATTTTCTTGCCGTCAATAATTAAAGAATCATCTGTGTGCTCAACTGTACCATTGTATTTTCCATGCACAGAATCAAACTTGAAAAGATGCGCCAATGTTTTTGCATCTGTAATGTCATTGACGCAAGCCCAGTTTATGCTTTTGTCCTTTATGCCTGCCCTAAGAACTAACCTGCCAATCCTGCCAAAGCCGTTGATTGCAACATTAATCATTTAACAACCCTTTTATTTTATTAGCGGGAATGATTTACAACTTATATAAAAAGATTGCGGGTTTGTGATTTTGTTATCTTTGAGTTTTTAGTGATTTTATTTTTTTAATGACTTTAACATCTCCTTCAGGCTTCTCGTATTTATAATATCATTCTTTGTTGCCCATCCCCGCCTTGCAGTTCCAATGCCCAATTTCATGAAATGAAGCTGGTCTGCATTATGTGCGTCTGTGCTGATTGCTAATTTGACTCCTGCCTTTACAGCAGCCCTTACGTGAGCATCCCTTAAGTCCATCCTTTCAGGATAGGCGTTTATCTCCATAATCGTGTTTGTTTTTTTGGCAGCCTCAAAAATTCTGTCCAAGTCAATATCATAAGATTCCCTTTTGGTTATCAGTCTTCCGGTTGGATGCGCAATGATGTCAACATTTTCGTTTTCCATTGCCTTTAGCATCCTTTTTGTTATTTTTTCCTTTGGGTTTTTGAAGCCGGAATGTATTGACGCAACAACAATGTCAAGCTGCTTCAAAACTTTGCCAGGCATGTCCAAAGTTCCATCATCTTTTATATTTACCTCAACACCCTGCAATATCTTTATGCCTCTTATTTTTTTGTTTATTTTGTCAATATCCTTTCTCTGCTCCAAAATTCTTTTTTCGTCGAGGGCATTTGCGATTGCAAGCCTGCCTGTGTGGTCTGTTATGCAAATGTATTCATAGCCAAGCTTTTTTGCTGCCAAAGCCATCTCCTCAATTGTGTTGCTGCCGTCGCTCCATCTTGTGTGCATCTGCAAGTCTCCTTTTATGTCATTGTAACCGATAAGCTTTGGCAGCATATTGTGCTGCGCCAATTCTATTTCGCCTTCATCTTCCCTCATTTCCGGCTCGATGTAACCCATTCCTAGCTTTTTGTAAACATCCTCTTCTGTTCTGCCAGCAACTATCCTGTTTGTCTTATTGTCAAACAAACCATACTCGCTTAATTTAAGCCCTTTTTCAATTGCAATTCTCCTTAATAGGATATTGTGCTCCTTGTTGCCTGTGAAATACAGCAATGCAGCCCCAAAGATATTGTCATCAAGCACTCTTATGTCAACCTGAATGCCTTCCTTCAGCCTTACGGACGATTTTGTGGGCCCTTTTGCAAGCACATCAGCCACATTCGGCATTTTTGTGAAAAATTCAATAACTTTTTCAGGAGCTTTTGATGTTGCAAGGATGTCAATGTCGCCAATTGTCTCCTTCATTCTTCTTGTTGAGCCTGCAATGCTGACTTTTTGCACCTCTTTCAGGGTTTTCAGCATTCTTACAACCTCTTCTGCGCTGCTTAATGCAAATCCAAGAGGCACCCTTTCGCTTGTTTTTCTTGCAAACTCTATGCTTTTCAGGATGTTTTGCTCAACTGTAGGACCCAAGCCGCTGATTTTCTGTATTTTGCCTTTTTTTGCTGCCTTCTCTAAATCAGCCACTGTTTTTACTTTTAGTTCTTTGTAGAGCTTCAGTATCGTCTTTGGGCCTATGCCTTCAATCTTGCCAAGGCTTTCCATATCAACAGGAGTTGCCTTTTTTAGCTCTTGAAGGTACTTTGATTTGCCATTTTTCAGGAAATCATCTATCTTTTTTGCAATGCCTTCGCCAACCCCGGGCAATTCCATCAGCCTGCTCTCCTTCCAGACCTGCTCAATGTCTTCTGAAAGCCCTTCAATAACCAAGGCAGCTTTTCTATATGCCCTTATCTTAAACGGCTCATTGGCAAACTCAAGGTAGTCTGCAATCTCGTTCAGAAGCTCTGCTACTTCAAGATTTTTCATAGAAAGAGATTTTTATTTTTAGGTATTTAAATATTTGGGGTTTTGTAGATGAATTGATCGGCTTTTCTTAATAGCTCTTTTGCATTGTTGAAAGTCAGCTTTTTGAAGGCATGCTCGTAACTCAGCCATGCGTATCCAATGTGCTCGAATGAAAGCTTTACTTCTTCTGTTGCCGACTCTGCAAGAAAGAAAACAACTTCCTTGTAAACAGTTTCATCGCTCTTTTTGTAGAAATATTTGATAGCTTCCCTAAAACCATCAAAAAACTCTATGTCTTCAATGCCTGTCTCTTCTTTTATCTCTCTAGCTGCTGTCTGCTCTTCCTTTTCATTTTTTTCCTGGGCGCCTTT
>JACPMT010000072.1 GCA_016185815.1 Candidatus Woesearchaeota archaeon | reverse complement strand
GATGTATATCCTTCAAGCTTTAATAACACTCCAGGCAATAAAGGTATTGATAATAGGACAACGCATAACAAACTGTTCTTGCATGAGTAAAATAAAGCTAATTCTATTAAACCTACTGCCAGAACTAACACTAACCCGAAAATTAGGGGCTTATATTTTTGGTTGATTTTAGCCATTTGTACTATTCGTTTCTTTTAGATATATATTTCTTTCTAAAAAGTTCAGCTTTTCCTTATTTACCGATTTTTTAATTAGACTCTTTGTTGCAGGTCTATTGTCTAAATCAATATGTGTCGCAAAAATGTTAAATCGTGATTTAGAAGTACTTATATTTACATTATTATAAATGCTTTTTTCATCTGTGAGCGAAACTATCCCGTCACTAGTCACCCCAGCATTTCCGTGAATTATAATAAAGTTTATTAAATTAATATTTCCAGGTTGTTGGTCGTTGCTTGAGTTTATCCATGTATTATATTGTCTCCATAGATTGGTTGATATTTTTTCTTCATTTAATGAGACGGAATTAAGTCCTAATAGACCGATAACAAGCATTTCGGTAATACCTATATGTTTTCTGTTTTCTATATTTCTATTAATCTTATCATCTATCAATTTTATCCCACTAGCACCAATATCAAAACCTTCAAACGCCCCCGGACACCCTACAGCCACAAACGTCTCAACCTTATTTGAGTCAAATTTACTTCGTTCAAGACTATCCAATGCTGCACGACATCCATTGCTGAATCCGACATATTGAATTTTGTCTTTGCCGGTAAAATCCAAAACGCCGTTCAAAAGTGCAGGAACAAATATATCTGTCAAATTATAAAACGTATAGTCAATGCAGTCATCGCAGTCTTGAGATGGCCCTCCTGTTATCTCAATAAGCCATGTGTCCCTTCCAGTGTTGGAGATTTCAGCTCCTAAAACTTCCCAAGTGGTTAAATTGCTGAACAGGCCATGGGCAAGCACAACAGGAATCTCAACAGGCACCCCATTGGAACTCAGATATTCAAGATAAGCATTGCTTGCGCCTGGCTTTAAGTTTCTCAGCCTTAGGCTTACCCCATTATTTGCAGCAACGCTCTTATCCTCAACTGTGAACATCTCATCATTAAGGGAGTTTTTGACGATTTTTTTGAATTCATCATTGTTTATGCCATAATGTTCCATGTTCCCTCCTAAATGCAAATAATCATAAACCTTTACAGCATCTGCATTTTCATCATCAATAAAAATTGATTCTTTGTCTTTGGTGATTAGCAGTGTTGCCCGATTTTTAATGAACTCCTTGACTCCAATAATATCGCCTTCAATCTCATTGCCAACAACCATAACAATTATTTTTCCGTTGCTGTCCTTAAATGCTCCGACTAGCCCATTGTAGGGCAATGCTCCAATTTTGTCATTATAAACAATATTCCCATAATCATATCCAAACTCAAAATCTTCCAATGTTTTTATGTTGTTATCTTGGTTTCTTGGATTGTTCTTGCCAATGTAAACTTTAATATCAGCGGAATTCTCGTTGTCAGTATAGTAGCCTGAAGTTAATTTGTTCTTAATATAATTTTTAAATTCCGATGCAGTGTTTGACGGCTCAAATAAGTCCGTTCTTACAAAAACATATGGTAAGCCAGCAAACTCCCTTATGGCAAAATTATTGTTTTCATCGCTCTCTTCTATTTCATTCTCAAAATCAGCGCTGACGGCAATTTTTTCGCCTTCTTTTAGGCTCACTAAGGCGCTAAAAACGGCATTCCCATTTCCTTTTATGCTTAATGCTGATGTCTTATTTTCCAATGTTTCTGCATTATAAACTGCAATTTTGACATTATTGGCATCAACCTGCCCAAAATTCTTTATCACAACCGAAACATTAACTTGATTTTCGCCTATTTTTGTAAAACTGATATCTGCGCTGTTTACGCTTAAATCAACTGAATAGTTATTGCTGTCCAAAAACACCTTTGTCTGGTTGCCAAATGTCCATATTAAATCAAGCCCTTTATTTCCGTCGATATCAACAGCTATTGGGCTTGCAGTAGCTGGCAAATTAAGGCTAAAAAGCATTGTTCCATTAATCATATAAATCTTGTTGTCCACAATAATCTCTTTCTCGCCGTCATTGTTCATGTCTGCTATAACTGTGGTGCCTCTCATTGTGTCTCCAGCATTTTCAAGCTTCACTTCCGCAAGCTTGCCTCCGCTGTGATTATAGCAGCTCAACGCCATATGGGAAAAGACAATAAATCCTACCTTATTCTTAACGTCTTTTACAAAACAGATATCGTCTATGCCGTTTTTGTCGTAATCCAGAACAAACGGATTTGTGCCTTCCCACATACCTTTGCCTCCTGGCCCTGCTAAGCCATCATCGCAAATGTTGTTAATTACATTCCTCTCACATTTTGAAAATAATCTTGTGCCATTATAACTGTACACAAACAGCTCAGTAAACCTGTCGGTGCCATCATCATTCCTTGACTCATCATAAAAAACGCTTGCTGCAATCTCAAGCTTATTGTCATTGTTCAAGTCAACCAAAACAGGCTGGCCTTTTAATGTAAACAGGTGGTGGAACAGCGATGGCCCAAGTATGAGGGGGGAGAATATGTTATCCACAATTCCGCTATGATTAAAATTTGTTTCCAAGATTCTGCTGCCCAAATCAAAAACCAGAAATCCGTAGCCAGAATTATTGTCTGCATTAAACCAAAAAACTGCCTCTGGATTGCCGTCATTGTCAATATCGCCAATAGCTGGAACTGTATGCCTTCTTTCCTCATAAATAGAAGTATTGTAGGCATCATTTGTTTTAGATGCCATGTTAACTACATTTATGTAATTTAGTTTGTCTTTAAATACGCAGAAATTGCCGCTGCTGCTGAAGCACTTTATGCCGCTGAAATTTGCCTCATTTGCCAGTGTTATGTTGAACTCCTGCTGCAAATTTGAATTATTGAATTGGTAAGCAAAGAAATAATCAGTTGAGTTTTGCCTTGAATTAAATACAACTTCAATAAAACCATCATTGTCAAAATTAAACAATGCGGGCTGGCCAAGGATTGAGCCTACTTTTGCCTGGCCCAGTATGCTTAATTGAGGATTAAAGATTATTAGTGAGTTGTTGGAAAAAACCGCAATTTCATTTTTGCCGTTTGCCTCCAAATCCCCGACAAGCGGCTGAAAATCCATTCCTAAAGAATTGTCGCTGAAATTTGATGTTTGAATGGGAAAATATCCTGTTCCGTTTGCAATGCCTGTATTCCTCAAGTCATTCTGGTAGGTCTGCCAATAGGAGCTGACATTCAGGCTTAATAAAATAAAGATCACCGCAAACAAATAAAACTTCACATTCCACCCCTCGTGGCTGGCTGATTTTAGAATTAGTATTTAAGTTTTGTTGAAAAATAAAAGTCAGTTCTATAAACTGTGCACTTCAAATTTTTTTGGATCATCATTAAGTTTATATGGAATACCTTCCCGTCTTAGGAGATGCCCTTTTAAATGGCTAATTATTAACTCCAGCTCTGTTTTTTCTTTTGCCTTATCCCTATCAAGGAATTTAACTTCCCAAATCGGTTCATGCCAAATTAAGTCGTAAATTAAACTTTCTACAGTTCCGGGCTCATCAATTTTTCTTATTTCTCTTTTCCTGCCCTTAACCATTTTAACATAGTACACACTTCTTCTGCTGTCTAATTGTCCAACAGAATGTTGACGCACTATGTATGCAGTGATATATACCACCGAGCACCATTTGTTTAATCCAGCACCAAACCGCACTTCTTGCAGTAGAACTCCTCGTTGGCATACTCTATGTCCTTGCTGCCGCATTCAGAGCACATTCTAACCAAGTCTTCTCTCTTAACGGTTTCTAGGCTTCTCTGATTACTAGCGTATGCCATATATTACCCCCAAACATTATTGAGAATACGATATTATGCCCTTTTTAAAGGTTTCGGTTTTGGGATTTTAGATTTATGAAAGTTTTTTAAATCAAATACAATAACAATGGGTAAAAGAGGTTCTTTTATCGTTTTAAGGAAAATGGTAAAATTTGAAGCTGTGCCGTTAGAAGAACTTTTAGGTTTCGTAGACCCTGCAAAAGCTATGCAGGCTTTCGGTAACATAAAAGATTTTTTCCCGAGAGATGACTACCTGTACAAATCTGTGAGAGCATTAACTGCACAATTAGGAGATGCTGTTTCTGTATATACTGTGTACGAATCGCTAACTGGTAAAAGAAAAAGAATTAGGAAAACAATAGAAGAAGCCGTACTTGAGCTTGAACAACAAATTAAAGAACACCACATACATGATAAAAACATTCTGCCGATCAATCGTAGAGAAACTCATGACATAATAAAGGGCGTAAGACCAATAGTCGCAGAATTATTTGACCATTACCAATTTAAATCTTATCCTGCAATGGCAAAACACATAAGAAATCAGGTAAGCACAAACGACATGCCTATTTCGTTTGATTATATAGAGCGTTTGTTGCATGGTGAGTTGCCATCTGTTCCAACAAACACAGCACTAAGAATAGCACAAGAAATGTCGAGAATGTTGGACAATGCTAGAAGGCGTATGCCTGATAGAGTAGATGTTGCCTATGTAATATTAAGTAAGAGTCGTGATTCGGTTTCAGAGCCACTTCCTGTTTTTGTCGCACGAGCCTTAGAGAAATTTATAGGTCGCGAATATAAAACGGACAGAATTGCAGTTAATCAAGCTTTAAACGGATTTGGAAGGGCTGAGCAGTTGGATAGCTTAGTCAGGAAAGTATCCGAAGCTTATGGATTTCCTAGCCTAGCATCAGCCTACAGTTATCTATATGATTTTTTGGATGTAAGGCTGCAAACAAGAAAAGGTTTAGTACTGCCAATGCATGTTAATAGAAAGCTATTTGCACTTGCCAAGGTTTTACAAATTGCAAAAAGAAAATATGGACAAACTAGGGTAGAACCAGGTTATTTGTTTGTACAACGAAAAGAATATTTTAAGCCTATTGAAGGACTCAAATCAAGAGGTTTTGATGGTATTTTGCTAGCAGTAATCCTTTCCAAAGCATTAAAAGTGAGCGGAGAAAATACAGTGGGTTACTATGTCACAGGTAAGAAGCAAAGTGTAACAGTTACAGAATATCAAACCCTATTGGAGCTTGATGACAGGTTAAGGGATACAATTGCATTAGACTTAAGCAAGTCTCAAATGGACATTGAAGTTTACGAACAATTTGCTGTTGCCTATAGGCAAGCACGAGGTCCAGTTATTCTAAACATAAGCAAAAGGAGTAGGCTTGATATGGATGTTCTTACAAAGATTCGGAATACTACGAGACACTTTGGACAAGAAGCATATTTATACTCTTCGTATGGAATTAAAGTTGAAGGCTATCGTACATTTGAAGATTTTATGAAAACTTTTGTTAAAGAAATCAAATAACTAAAAGATTTTAAATAATAATATTATCAACCCACTACACTAATCCCCTCCTG
>JACPMT010000075.1 GCA_016185815.1 Candidatus Woesearchaeota archaeon | reverse complement strand
GCACAAAAGTTTGCCGAAGGCGGATTGAAATTTTTTATAATGTTTTTGTTAAAGCTTTACTTTAGTTAATTAATTTTTTACTGTTTGCCTTGACAATAGGGCACGTACAATAATAGATAAATTTTCAATAAAATTTAAAAAAATCAAAAAACTATCTCTGCAAGCTGTATCTTGCTGCAAGATTTGTTACAGAATCCAGCTGCTTTTGTAGCTCTGCTTCGCTTTCATCGCCGTAAGAAATCAGGTATTTGTCCAAATTTTTTATAATATAGTTGTCAAACTCGTTGTTTTGCTGTCTATTGACGTAAAACTTCAATTTCTTGTTATCGTCATTGCAATAATTTTGCTTTTCAACAATTATGCAGTTATTGCTGAAGTCAATGCCTAGGGATTTAAGCATATGGCCAACTGTCAATCCGGCTGCATGCGTATGTATGACATCTCCAATGCCTTCCTCAAAATGTATGAAGCTGTTCTGAAGCTGATATTTTCTTTGGGAGAAGTCTATTGCCTGTCCATCAATATAAACCTTGACATCCGCGTGCAAATGAGCAGAATTTAATTGCCCTATGCCTGTCAATGATTGCATTTGATTATTTTGCTTTTGCAATTGATTTATTTGGCTTGTTAATGCTCCCTTTGAAAGCCACTGCCATATAAATAAAACTATTAAGACCAAAATCAAAACAGAAAAAAATAAGTCTTTTTTTGTCATTGTTACTTGTTTATTGTTCTTGGCTTTGCTGAGCTTGAACAACCTGATTTGCTGTCAAGTCCCTGTAATTTCCCAAAACCGAGGCTTTTCTGAAAACATACGAGCCATCCTTCTCGACAGAAAAAAATTCCGTTAATGTCTGGCTTGACGGATAAGCGCTGAGCTCGTCAGACAAAATTACAGCAGGAGCTTGTGTTATGTTGTATTTTGCAATAAATTCCTTTCCTTCTGCGTCGCTAATGTCGTATGTTTCCTCCTTTTCAAGCTTTACCGCAAAACTCTGGGGGTTTGCAAGAATCTCTTTGTGCAGGCTTACATTGTAGCATTCTGTACAGCTTTTATCTGTCAGATAAACTATGTTTACAATTCCCCTTGTCTTGCCGGTTGTTAAATTAATAAATGGCGGACTAGCAGACCTCAAAACATAAGAGCCATCGCTTTCCTTGCTTCCAATCTGGGGCCATGCCTGCTGCATTATGCTGTAAGCAGCAGCATCCTTTGACAGGATTATTGCCGGAACAAAGCCAATGCTGTATTTTTTAATTAATTCTTTTCCTTCAGCGCTGTTCAGCGCGATAATTTTTTCATCGTAAATCTTAACTCCTGCTGCTTTGATTTGGTTTGTTAAGATACTCAAGCTATTGCATTTTTCGCAGGATGCATCTTTTAAATGGTATAGAGCGACTCTTCCCTCTATCTTTCCTGTCAGGGCATTTGTGTAAGGGGGCTCAAGCTTTGTCAGCAGCAATGCATTTTCTTTCTTTTCCAAGCCTTGAATATTAAACTTGTCAATTTCGCCTGTTAAAACAACAGTAGGCACTTTTTCAATATTGTATTTGCTTACTAGTGCCCTGCCATCTTTTGAATCAAATTCATACATTGTTTCTTTTGTGATATTAACATTAGCATTTTTAACATGGTTTATTATGGTTGATATGTCAAAACAATCGCTGCATTTAGAATTTTTAATGACAGCAAGCTCGATTTTTGCAGGCTTTAGTTTTTCCATCGCCGCTTCTGCACTTTTCCTCAAATCCTTGTTTAAATTAAA
Source organism: Candidatus Woesearchaeota archaeon (assembly GCA_016185815.1). Classification (GTDB taxonomy): domain Archaea; phylum Nanobdellota; class Nanobdellia; order Woesearchaeales; family GW2011-AR4. Next base: position 1,974 of record JACPMT010000075.1, on the reverse strand, counting down.
TGTCAAAAAAATGTTTATTACCAAAATAATCCCAAGAATCATCGTCACCCCAATGAAAATATTCTCGATATCGAGCTTTTTGGAAACAATATGCTTGACTCCTTTTTTTTCCGGATCCATTTTGGTTTTATACCCTGCACTCCGTCAAAGCTGCCAATTTTTCAAAAGACTGGACATTCTCATACCATGCGCCATTAATAACCCATGTCGGGGTTTTGCTTATGCCAGGCAACTCATTGAATTCATGATAGTTAATGTACTTGAATGATTTTCCAAACATTGCCTTTTGCCCTTGGGTATATTTGCACCAGCCCATTGCGCCATACATGACAGCGCCTTTTTCGCTTAGGCATTTTGCGAAATTGTCGTATGGTCCTGGCTTGTTGATTGAATATACTGAGTAGGCAGACACTGCCAGTATTATGGCGCCAATTACTGACGCAATGATATAATATTTTGACTTGCTTGGCTTGGGTTGCTGCTGAAATTGCTTTTGCTGCTCAGCTCTTTGCTCATGCTCTTTTTGAGCTTCATGGCTTCCCTGTCTTAGTTTTTCAAGTCTAAGTCTGCGCCTTTCCCTTTTTGTAAGCTCCATTTTAGTTGAACGCGAGTGAGTTCACTTCATTCGCTCACATGCACCTACAATGCAGAGTCTTTTGAGTTCAAAGCTTCTACTGGCGTGTCTTCATAATCTGCGCTTGGGGCAACACCGCAGCCACCTCCAACATACTGCCCTTGCTGCTGCCCTTGCGGCTGGTTGTATGTTGTATAGCCGCTATACTGGCTTTTTGAGCCGCAGCCAACCAAAAAAACACTAACAACTAACACTACCAATAAAGCTGTTTTTAGTTTCATTGTTTACCACCCGTTAAAATACTAGCATCCGCCTACCATTGAAGGCAAGTCATTTAAGTTTGATGGAAGGTTGTTTCCTGAGCTTGCAGGAGCGCTTCCAACACTAACCTTGCCTGTGCTTATGCTTGCTTTTAAGCTGCCCAGCTGGATTGCCTGCACCGCTGTCAGCAAAACCAAAACAACAAGCACAATCACAATAATTACATTCCTGTTCATTTTTACCTCCTTAGTGTTATTTATTGTTTTATAAAGATTTGGATTATTGTTTGTTGATTTTGATTTGTTTTTGTTAATTTTATTTAATGAGTTATTTTATTCATTGAGATTTTCTAATTTTCATTTTAGTGTGAATTTAATGTTTATTTTGATTATTTAGTTTCTTACACAATGCATTAACTATTATTACTATTTTAAAAAATTTAACATCCACCTACCATTGAAGGCAATTCATCTAATGGGGTTGCTGATGCTTGAGTTTGATGTTGCGCATTAGGAGCTTGCTGCAGGAACTGCTGCCTTATTCCAATTGAGCCACCATGGGTTAAAATTGTAGCAGGTTGCTGCCCTGTGTAAACCAAATAGTCCTGTATCATTCCTTGCGGATACCAAAGCCCTTTCCATTTTGTCATCTCTCCAAGTATTTGCTCATCAGTATAATCTGGGTAATACCTTATGAAGAATTTTGCCATGCCTTGCCATGCATAAGAATGGGCGCAGCCGCATCTGTTGATTGTTGTCACGCTGTTTGGGCCGCCGCAGCAAAAGTCGCATGTAAAAACTGAGGTAAGCCTTTGCCATCTCTGCTCTTCATCTGGAGTCAATTGAATGGCATTTGCAGTTCCAAAGCGCCTAGAGCCAAGCAAGGAAGCCCATACTTTCTGGCTTGTTAAAGGATCATCAAAGCTAGAACCTTTAATTTTCTCAGCACCAGGACCTTCTAAAACATAAAACGGAGTGCCAGTTGGAACAACTGCTGCAATTGCATCCTGAGTTGGGTTGCCTGTGCTTTTTGGAGCAGGAGTTTCGCTTATCGTAGTCCATTCAACAAGCTTTGTTGTTCTTCCGTCTGGATTAAGCTGAGGTCCTATAACAACACCACTTTTGCCTGAACCCAAGTTC
>JACPMT010000074.1 GCA_016185815.1 Candidatus Woesearchaeota archaeon | reverse complement strand
TCGTAAGAGTATGTTTCCAATGTGCCCCCTATAACCTTCTTTATGAATTTGAATATGTCAAGATGTGTTATGCCGTTTATTGCCACTGTTGTTTCTCTTGCAGTCTTGACTTTTAATTCAGAATAGTCCAGCCCAATGTCCAGCTTGATCTTGTACTTGTCGGCCCTTGTTTTTATATACGGCAGATCAAACCCGTCGGAGAAGTAGCCTGTCAGAATATCAGGTTTGTAGCTGTCAATTGTTTCCTTGAATTTCTCAATTAATTCAGATTCGCTGCCAACGAACTCTATGTAGTCTATATCGGTTTTGAATCTTTTCCATACAAAAACCTTTTTAAAATTTTCCCCGCAGAAGGAAAGCATTATTACGGGATTTTTCTCGGCATCAATAGCAAGGTCAAGCGGGCTGTATGTTTCTATGTCGAACGCCAAAACCCTCGGATTATGCAAAGTATCGCTGCTGATCTGCTCTATCCGGTCTGCATGGAAAACAGCAACCCTTGATTTCTGGTTTGCAGATTCGCCGGTTGCCTGGTGCAGGGTTAACGGAGTTATGTTCTTGTCTATCAAATACCTCCTGACAAAAGGTATGTCATATTCATGCGCCGACTCAATAGTTTCCCATTCTTTTATCACATCCTTGATTACAGGCACGCTGCTTGGCAAATTTGTATAAACCTTTATAGCAAAAACCTCCTTTCCAAGGAATTTTTTGATTACAGCCTCTGTTTTTGTCACAAAAGAAATTTCATCAGCATTCTCTACCCTTATTTTTTCAAGCTTTTCGCTTATGTCAATGCCGTCTTTCGGAATAACATAAAAATATGGCTCAAAGCTGCTGTCAAGGATTAAGATCTGCCTGCCATCAGATGTTCTTCCGTATAGGTTTATGACCGCTTTTCCGTCAACTACCTTGTATGCTGCATCCAAAGGAAAAAACTGCACCTTTTCTGCCATACTGCATGAGAAGGGTTTTTGATATATAAAAGTGTTGGTGGATTTAACATCCATAGGAAAATCTTTTATAATATGGCTTAATATCGCCTGCAATGAAGTTGGGGTATGCATTTTTAGCTTTTCTAGTGCTGATTCCAGTAGCTTATGGCATAACAATCAAGGAGCTTGTTGCAAAATACGATTTTTCCGCCATAACAACACAGATGAACGTGACTGATTACACAGACTTCATGGCCGACAAAAACGGAAATGGTGTTAATGACACGCTTGTTTTTGAATTAAGCACCTTTAATACTGCAGGAACCTTTGTTTTTGTCATTAATCTGTTTGATAAAAATGGGATTCTGACTAATGAAACCAACAAAACGCTTGCTGCAGGGCCCAACAAAGTCAACATAACTTTCAGCTCGCTTTTGCTGTCGCAGGAGCAGTTTAATTATTCCATCAAAGTATACAATTCAAGCAGAAGGCAGAAATTCAGGAAAGACAATATTTTGACGCAAATCTATTCCAATTACGAGGAAGGCTTCAGAATACTGGATATTCACGATACTTTAATTGACAAAAAGCTAAGGCTAAATGTTACTGTCAATTCACCGAAAGATGAAACGCACATTACAACTGTATTTTTGAATTACGCAAACCATTCAATCTTTTCAAAAGGCAGCAGAACATTCAAGTCAGGCACAAACAATCCCGTATTTGATTTTGATAATGAAACAATAAAAAGAACGCATTATACGGGAAATTTCTCAATACCGTCAATAAAAATAGGCCGCAAAACATACAAGACAGGCTTTACAACAGGCTTTTATGACTTCAGGGACTTTGCGGCAAGCTCTTATATTTCCAGCTTTGCTGACGAGGGAATTGACTTAAATGACAATGGCAAATTTGACTCTCTTAAAATCAATGTTGATGCCATCGCCTTTAGCGCAGGAAGCTACGTTTTGACTCTTGCACTGTATGATTTGTTTGGCGCGCTTGTTGAAATAAAAAATACATCCGTTTCGCTTGATGCAGGAAATCATCAAATTCCAGTAAGATTCAATGGCACAAATATTAATGAAAAAAAGATTAATGGCCCGTTTGTAATAAAAAGCATCGAGCTGTACGATAACGGAGCGCTGGCAGACTCATTAAATGACGCATACACGACGAAAAACTACAACTTTAATGATTTTGAAAATCCTGACTTGCCTGATTTGACTGTGAACATAACTGCGTCAGATGCAGCAGGAAACATAACAATAAATGTCACATTCAGCAATATTGGTAAAAAGCACGCCTTCAATGTGCTCATGGATATTTTTGACAATAGAACATTTTCAAGAAGCAACAAAACTGGCATTTTGGACAAAGACTCAAAAATAGTTTATAAGCTGAATTTCACCGGCATGTCAGATTTTGAGATAAATGCAGTTGCAGACCAGCAGAATCTTGTTGAAGAGTCGGATGAAAGCAACAATGCCCAAAAAATTATTATCAGGCTTGATAATAAGCCTGCCATGGAAAATGATTTGGACAATGACGGCATTGAGGACGACATTGACAAAATAATAGGGAATGAAGATTCTGTAAACACTTCCACCATAAGCCTCAGAGTATATATTGATAACTTGAATAACCTGTCTAAAGCCTTTAATAAAACTGCAAGGGTAAAGTTCAAGGACAATGATCTGACAATTGCCGAATTTGACTTTGACTTTTCTTTGCGCAAGTTAAGCCTTGCGAATATCACAATAAACAAGCAGAGCGGAAATTCAACAGGCTCGCTGCTGGTCAGGGGGCTGAAAATGCCGGCAGGAGCAACAAAAACACTGTACATGGATAGACTGAATGCAGCAGTTAATGGAATATGCATTAAAGATGGGGAAATTTCGTCAATAAACGAAATAAGCGGCGATTGCAGCTCAAATAATGAATCTAAGGTTGAATGCGACGGCACTCTGCAAAATTCCTATGTCTGCACTTATAATTCAACGCTGAACAAATATAAAATCCAGGGATTGAAGCATTCTGGAATCGTGCAAATTGATTATGCAAAGCCAGCACCAGAAGGAAGCAGCCCTTTAGCATCAGCAAGCAGTTCTGGAGGAGGCAGTGGTGGCGGTGGCGGAGGCAGCGGAATAACATGCACTTCTGACTGGCAATGCGATGAATGGTCAGCTTGTATTGATGGCTTTAAAAATAGAAAATGTTTTGATGCAAACCAATGCGCCTTTCTAACAAATGTGCCTGATGAATTGCAGCAATGCTCTGCAGAGGAGAAAAAACTTGTTAATGTCATCAAACCACTGGGCTACATAGGCAAAACAATAAAAAAAATAAAAGATAGTATTCAGCCATAAGGAGCTTCTCCCGTAACCGGCCAAACAGTTAAATTAAGCCAAACTACCAGTTTAGGATTTTTTATTGTTTTTGTTGAAGTTTTGCTTATTGTAGGAGGTTATCTTGCAATAAAAAGGGCTTTTCTCAAAAATCTTTAAATAACAGCTTGAAAACCTTGTTTGCTGGGGCTGTAGTATAGCTGGCAGTATCCGGGGTTCGGGGCCTCGTGACCGGAGTTCGAATAATATTTTCGAAAATCTCCGCAGCCCCATATCAAAATCTTTAAATATAAACTAAAAGTGTTGAATTATTATGGAGCAAAAAGAAGAGCAGTTGGGAATCACAGTAAAAAAATCAGAGGACTTTAACGAATGGTACAACCAAGTAGTTCTAAAAGCAGACTTGATTGATTATTCTTTAGTATCTGGCTGCATCGTATTCAAGCCAAATTCCTATTCCATCTGGGAAAAAATCCAGAGGATTTTTGACGATAAAATAAAAAGGTCAGGGCACAAAAACTGCTATTTTCCGATGTTCATACCGGAAAGCCTGCTGAAAAAAGAAGCAGAGCACGTTGAAGGCTTTAACCCTGAGGTCGCATGGGTTACAAAAGCGGGTGATACGGAATTAAATGAAAGATTAGCCATAAGGCCCACTTCAGATACAATAATGTACTAAAGCTATGCAAAATGGATACGCTAGTGGAGGGACCTGCCGTTGCTGCTTAACCAGTGGAACTCTGTTGTAAGGTGGGAATTCAAGCACGCAAAGCCGTTTCTGA
>JACPMT010000073.1 GCA_016185815.1 Candidatus Woesearchaeota archaeon | reverse complement strand
TCTACTTTCTAAATAGCAAAATTTTATATATCAAAATGCAAAAGTTACTTCTATGAACTGGCGCCTTATAGAGCAGGAAACCCATAATGCAGCCATGAACATGGCAATAGACCATGCTATTTATGAGAGCGTGGCTAATGAAAGGGAATTGCCAACCATAAGGTTTTACAAATGGCAGCCAAGCTCTATCTCCATAGGGGCTTACCAGAATCCAAAGGAGATCAACCTGGATGCGTGCAAAAAGCACAATATTGGCGTTGTAAGGAGAATGACCGGGGGAAGGGCTGTTTTTCATGACAAAGCTGACTTTACATACAGTGTTATAGCGCCGATAAGGGTTTTTAATTACAGCATAGAAAACGCCTACAAAGAGATTTGCTCCTGGATCATTAATGCTTTAAGCGATTTGGGGATAAATGCAAGTTTAGAAAACAAGAATGACATTGTTGTTGACGGCAAAAAAATCTCGGGCAATGCGGCAAAGGCAATGGACAAAGGGATTTATTTGCAGCACGGCACCTTGATTTATGATATTGATTTTGAGGTGATGCCCAAGGTGTTAAATATAACTAAGGATATTGTCAATGAAAAAGTCACATCTATTTTGCAGCATAAAAAAATAATCCAAGAAAAAGTCTACAATGCATTAAAAAATAATTTCACTGCAAACAAAGACTTCAAGACAGAACAGCTTTCAAAATTCGAACTGATGCGCGCAAACGACTTGGCAAAAACAAAATACAGCACAATAGTGCTCCCGATTGGAACTTTAGTTAAGAACAAAGGGGCTTGTTATATTGAGAGAGGAAGTTAAAAATTCTGATATAATTTATTATTTAGTAGTAGTAAATAACGGAAAACTTTAAATACTAAACCAACATTGTTTATTAATATGTTAAAGGATACTAATGACACTTTAGAAGGTATTTTAGGTACATCATCAACAAGGTTAGATGTCCCTATAAATAACGGAACTCCAAAATTTGATTATGGGTATTTCCAAGAACAAGCTAGAAAAATTCTAGGATTTCCATCACAAGATTTAGCATCAGAATTAGAATCTTTTCAGAGAGACAAGGAAATCCCTGATTTTGGAATAACACACTTAAAAAAATTTTTAAAAAGAGACCATCAAATTAAAAATGACAACTTGGAAGAAGAACTTGGTAAATATAAACTGGGATTTGATATGGCATCAAGAACTCACGAAGGGATAAGATTTAGAGGTAATGACCGATATTTTGATGCAACATTTAACTTTTGTTTGACATACGAAGGGAATTTAATAGCGTCTTTAGGATTTGAACCTGCTGATAAAAGAATCTTTGTTAAACAAATCCAAGGTGTTAAAGGGAATGTCAATGCACTTAAACCATTTAGATGGGAAAGGGCACTAGTTCAATACGCAGTTCAATGGGCCGAACGATACGGAATCCCAGAAATAGAAATCGTATCTGTGGACAACCTTAAGTGGGCAAAATGGACATTTGACTATCTAAAAGAAGCTGGTGTGTATCCTGAAGGACTGACATTTTCTGCTGCAAAAACATTGGATTTAAAAGCTCAAGAACAGATTATGGAAAAAATTAAGAAAAGTGAGTTTATTGTAAAAGATAAAGTCTACCTGATGCCGCATCAAGGTTTTTTATTATATGATGTGACTGCGCAGAGGAACGGATTTAACAGAGCAAATGGCAATTATGTTAAAAAATTAGAGCTTAGGGGCAATTAAAACTCGCACAGCTGCAGCCTTTCCATCAAATCCATCATGAACCTTGCAGCCTGAGCGCCATCCACAATCCTGTGGTCGTAAGTCAATGACAAGGGCAGCATTTTTCTTATTTCAACTTTGCCATTTTTGACAACAGGCTTTTCAATTATTCTTCCAATGCCAAGAATTGCGCTTTCAGGGTAATTAATGATTGGAGTAAAAAATTCAACTCCCACAGAGCCTAGGTTAGAGACAGAAAATGTGCTTCCTTTCAGGTCCATCAGGTTGATTTTTCTGCTTCTTGCGTCATTAACCAGTTTGTCAATGTCTTTTGCTATTGTCTTGATGTCTTTTGCGTCAGCGCCCTTTACAACAGGGACAAGCAAGCCATCTTCTGTGTCAACTGCAACTCCGATGTTGTAGTATTTTTTCAGGACAATATCATCCCCTTCAAGGGAAGCATTAAGATAAGGATGCTCTTTCAGGCAGAGTGCAACTGCCTTCACGATGTAAGGCAAAAATGTCAGCTTGATTCCTTCTTTTTCATATTCCTTCTTTTCTTTTTCCCTTAACGCAGCAAGCTCTGTAACATCAGCTTCGTGCATGTTTGTCAGCTGCACTGCTGTAAAAATTGACTCTGCCATTTTATTAGCCACTATTTTTTTGATGCCATGCAATGGAACCCTGTCAACATACCCAAAGAAGTCGTATTTTCTTGTGATTTTTATTCCAGATGGTGCTTCTTCTTTTTTAACCCCGCCAGATGCTTTTTGGACATCCTCAATCGTGATTCTCCCGTCAGAGCCTGTTCCTTTTATTTTGTTTAAGTCAACATTAAGCTGCTTTGCCAAGTTTCTGACTGCAGGGGTTGCTTGAATAGTACCGCCCATCCCGCTTCCCCCACTGCCGCCCGAAAGTGTGGCAGACGCTTTGCTCCCATAAATCGGCGATACAGTTTTTGCTTCCTCAACAAATCCTACAACAGAGCCTGTGTAAGGAACATCACTTTTTTCCTTTGATTCAAAATGCTTTTTCGCATCCGCATCTGTTTCATGCTCCTCAAGAATTGTCACCATTGTCTCGCCGACATGAATGATGCCTCCTGCAGGCACATGCAGCTTCAGGATTTTGCCGGACTTGGGGGAAGGCATTTCAACAATCGCCTTGTCTGTCTCGATTTCGCCAAGCGGCTGGTCGGCATGAACCTTGTCGCCTTCTTTGACAAACCATTTTACAATCTCCCCTTCATGGATTCCCTCTCCGACATCCGGAAACTTGAATTCGTATGGCATTTTGTTGTAAATTTTTTATTATTATAATATCCTTTCAATATGCTTCGCAAATTTAGTGCTCGGCGGCATCCGACCGCCTCGCCTACTCATTTAAAACTATAAGGCACACATTCCTGAGCTGGGTTCCCATTATTGCATGCAGATGCTGGGAAGCGATGTTTTTTAATTTTTAATGTGCTTACCGACTTTAACATAAATCTTATTTAAAATATCATAACCTTTTCTATCCCTTTCAAAATCCTGTTGACATCAGGCAAAAAGTAGCTCTCCAGCTTTGCCATTGGGAAAGGAACGTCAGGGGATGTGACTCTTGCAACAGGGGCCTCTAAGCTTAATAATGCCTTCTCATTTATTGCTGCAATCAGTTCTGCTGCAAAGCCGCTTGTCCTTATTGCTTCATGTGCAATCACGCATCTTCCGGTTTTCCTGACAGAGTTAATAATTGTTTCTGCATCATAAGGGTTTATTGTCCTCAAGTCAATCAGCTCAATAGAATATTTATTGTTTAGTTTTTCAATTGCATCTTGGCAAGTCTTTACCATTGCGCCCCATGCAATTAATGTCAAGTCATCACCTTCCTGAACAACATTTGCCTTGCCTATAGGAACAAAATACTCCTTTTCAGGAATGTCCTGCTTTATAGCTCTGTAAATCCTCATCGGCTCATAAAAAATAACAGGGTCAGGATCCTGGATTGCAGCTGCCAATAAACCTTTTGTATCGTAAGGGTTTGAAGGGATAACCATTTTCAATCCCGGGATGTGGGAAAATAAGGCTTCTCCGCTTTCGCAATGTAGCTCCAATGCCTTTATCCCGCCGCCATAAGGTGTTCTTACAACAATTGGGCATGTATACCTTCCTCTGCTTCGCATTCTTATCCTGCCGGCATGGGACAATAATTGGTCAAATGCAGCATACAAAAACCCGCTGAACTGGATTTCAGCAACTGGCTTCAATCCATTCACAGCCATGCCGATTGAAACTCCTACAATGCCAAGCTCTGCCAATGGCGTGTCAATAACCCTTTCAGGCCCAAACTCTTTCTGCAAGCCGTCAGTTGCACGAAACACACCGCCATTAATGCCAACATCTTCCCCAAGGACAACAACATTGTTGTCTCTGGCTAATTCCTGCCTTAATCCCATTGTTACTGCCTGGACAATTGTTGCGACTACCATCTTATTTGATTACTTTTTAATTCAAATTTTTTATTTTTAATCCGTGCTTCGCACCACATTTAGCGCTCGGCAAAATTGTTCTGCCAGTGACATGCGAGTGAGCTTGTTGCGAACTCGCTCACAACTGACTATTTTGCCTCGCCTATGCATTCACAAGCGGGTTACCTTAATCACTTTCAATTCAAAGGTCGCTCTCGTTTTTGATTTTATTTAATGTTTATCAGTTTAATGTAACATTTTCAATTCCCAAACAATTCCTTCATCTCCTCTTTCTGCTGCTGCGTCATTTCAGCAAAAACATACCTGAAAATATCCTTTGGATCAGGAGCAGGCATCTTTTCAAACTCCGTGACTGCTTTCTCAACAATGTCTTTTGATTTGCTCAAAATATTTTCCTTGTAAGCATCATCAAGCAGGTTTTTTTTACGCATGTATTTCTCAAGCCTTTCTATGGGATCTTTTTTAGCCCATTCCTCCAATTCTTCCTTTGTCCTGTATTTTGAAGCATCATCTGATGTGGAATGGTCGCACATCCTGTATGTGAAGCATTCTATCAAAGTCGGCCCTTTGCCGTTTCTTGCCTTTTCAACAGCGTCTTTCATTGCCTTGCAAACAGCGAAAACATCCATGCCGTCAACCTGGATTCCCTCAAACCCGTATGCAATTGCCTTTTGCGCAATGGTCTCTGAATGTGTTTGTTTTTTTCTCGGAACTGAAATTGCAAACTGGTTGTTTTCACATATAAAGACAACAGGCACGTTAAATACCCCTGCAAAATTCATCGCTTCATGAAAGTCGCCTTTTGAAGTGGCTCCATCGCCAAAATAAACAGCAGAAACCTGCTTTATGCCTTTCAGCTTTGTAGCCCAGCCAGCTCCAACAGCATGTGGCACTTGAGTGCCAACTGGAATTGCAATCGGGAAATTATTCACGTTTTCAGGGCTCCTCAAGCCCCTTTCATCTCCTCCCCAGTATTGCAGAACTTGAACAATGGGATGCTTTCTTGCTATCAGCAAGCCGCTGTTCCTGTACATTGGAAACACAAAATCCTTGTCTTCCAAGGCAATAGCGCTTCCAACCTGGCAAGCTTCCTGCCCTTTGAATTGTATGTAAGTTCCTAATCTGCCCTGCCTCTGCATGTTAAACGCTTTCTGGTCAAAAACCCTCACAAGAACAAGCATCTCGTATATTTTTTTTATTTCCTCATTGGAAAGCTTTGGCATCAAGGATTCGTCGCAGTTGCCGTTCTCATCCAATACCTGCAGATACTCTACCTTGAATTCCTTTAACACTCTTTTTACCATAGAAACCTCTCAAAAACAGATTTCTGGCTTATTTATAAAGTTTTTTGAAGCCGGAAACATTTAAATAAAAACATGGCTTACCATTAATTATGGACAGAAGGGCATTTTTAGCAAGAACTTCATCTTTGGGGTTAGTGGCACTGCTTGGCAGGCACTCTTATGCTGAAGTAAACGTTTCAAGAGATTTTCTGAGTAATTTGT
>JACPMT010000067.1 GCA_016185815.1 Candidatus Woesearchaeota archaeon | reverse complement strand
CTTCTTTTGTAATTGTAAAAAACTCTTCCAGCAATTCTCTTTTGATTTGATTTGGCAAGAAAGGATATCTTACCTTTTCCGCAAGACTTATATTCATATTACCACCCCCCCCTGAAGCGAGGGTGGTAACGAAGTTGTATATAATCTACACCGTTACTTTATTTAGGTAACAGTTACTTGTACAAAGTAACCTTTACTTTTTATTGTACTCCTTCGTTATTTTTGTACATTTGAATCAATAAACACTCTTCCAGAAAAAACTTGATATAAGGAAATTAAGCATTATTCGGGCTTTAAATTGGTAAAAAGTGGTTAAATAACCTGATTGAAAGAAAAAATGAAGAAATTAACTCTTTTATACGAAAAAAGTTGTTATTTAGCTTTTTAATGTGCGAATTTTTTGGACATTTTTGTACATTTAACTCAAAGAACGTCCACATACCTCTATCCTAATTGCGTGATGCATTTTACCTTGATGCTTAAACCTCGATATACAGCCATCGCCTACAAGGATACCATAAAATTCAGCCAAATCTTCATCTATTTTGAAATTGCTTAAGTCTAATTTTGTCGAATGCATTTTAAATCGATGTATTTTTAAAGTTGAAACTATGTAAATGATTTTTGTTTAAATATTTCATGTGAACATGTCCAGTGTCCATTGCTTATTGAATATATATTTCAGAAAATATAAATCATAATTTGATAGTTGAAACAAGTATAATGTGATTTAAAAACTATGAATGAAAACAAAATATTAGAAATTTAAAAGTAACAGATGGGATATGGGCCCAATAAGAACTGGGATATTTTAAGGCAATTTAAAAGGTTTTCTGAAAGGGGATATGCAACTTGATACTTACTCAATTTTCAATCCGCCTTCGGCATATTCTTGTGCTCGGCAAAATTTTTCTGCCACTAATTTTGCCTCGCCAATACATTGCCAAAAACTATCATTAGTGAAGAAAAAGCGGTTCACTTTCAACGCGAATACATTCAAAAGTCGCTCTCGTTTTTATTTGAATTTTTATTGAGCTATTTATTCAATTTTAAAACTCTTTACCCGAATTTTCCCTCCCTCGATAAGCCTTCAACAGCAAGCCTTAATTTTTCAATGTGCCTTTCCATGTCCTGCTTCAGTTCCCTGTACTCTTCCGCGCAAAGAGGATGGCTGTCCCTTTCCGCGTCCTTAATCGCGTGCTTCTCGATAAATGCGGCAATCTTCATAATCTTGTAAAGAAGCTTGGTCTTGTCATAGTTGCAGTTGCACAACATTGCTATCACCTCAGTTTTTGTTTATTAATTTTGGTTTATTTAAACATTTCCACAACATATTTATATAAGTTTAATAAAGAAATAAGTAAAAGAGAATGACTAAACCAAACAAAAGCCATATTCTATTGCTTATAATCCTTGCAGCCGCTTTAATAGTAATAATCAGCTGCGCAAAGCCGGAGTGCAAGACAAGCGCCGATTGCAGCCCGAGGACATGCTTTCTCTCAAAATGCGAAGACAAAAAATGCACCTATGCCCTGCAAAGAAACTGCTGCGGCAACCGGATTAATGAAAGCATAGAAAACGGAAAGCCGGGCAACCAGTGCACCTGCCCAGCTGATTATGGAAAATGCGAGGGAAAAGGCAGGATAGCAATAGGCTCAAGAACAGAAGATGCAACTTATGTTAGCTATTCCTGCAATGCCGATGAGCAATGCGTCTTGGGAGTGGACGAAAGCAGGATTGCTCCGCTGAATTTCCTAGATCAAATGAATCCCGGTTTTTTAAAGGCAAGCTCTGTCATAAAGTACAACAAGCCTTTCGACCCTGCCAGCGACAGTTTTGAATTCAAGGTAACATTGGACGATATTGGCAAGGATGTTATGCTGCCTGTGAGGCTGACGAAAATAAAGCTGCTTTACAGCGGCGGCGGATATGCACGGGCAGAGCTGCTGATTGCCGAGAAAGACCTGGACGGCATACTTAATGGAATAGGCGACCACTCAACGCTTGATGTGCCGTTGACGCTGAGTTACAGGCCGCAGGAGCTTGAAGAGCAGGGCTCATTGAGGTACAGCATTGACTACACTTATGTGAGGCAGGTGCCAAGCGGCAAAACAGCCAACGGGACAAGCATATACAATAATGAAACAAAAAGGGAAACATTTACAGCTCCTGTAAAGCCAGTTTTCTTTTTTAGAAGCGGCTAAAATGCTTGGCAAAAAGGCAGTGGAGTTATCGCTTAACTTTATTGTCATACTCATAATCTCTATAACTATATTTGGCTTTGGTGTAAGGTTCATCTCAAAGCTTTCTTCCCAGGCAACTGAACTGCAGGAAATTACAACAAGCGAGCTTGATGAAAGGATAGCAAATCTGGTTTGTGATAGCTCTGACAGGGTATGTGTTGGCGTTGACCGCAAGACAATCAAAAGAACAAAATTTGACGTTTTCGGCGTGAAAATCGTAAACATACTTGAATCCCAAAGCTTTGATATAACTGTTGCAAGGCCCGTGCCTTCAGGCTATACAAAAAGCAAGGCAGAGATACAGACTGACAATCTTGCCTGGAACCCCAAGTCAAGGAGCGTTTTTATAGAGAAAAACGAGGAAAAAAACCTAGGCATCGGCGTTCAGATCCCCGCAGATATTGTATCGGGCACCTATATTTTTGACGTAAAAATACAGGCTGCGGACGGCAAGTCCTATTCAAACATTCAGAAGCTGTATGTTGATGTGCCATAAAATTCCAGTACAAAATAAAACAAATAAATATTAAAAAATCATTAACAAAAAATTCAATAAAATAAGAGAATTAAACTAAAAAATTTATTTCACGCTCTTCACAATCTCAGCAAAGCTCTTGGCATCCAGTGAGGCATTGCCAACCAAGCCGCCGTCAATGTCAGGCATTGAAAGCAGCTCCTTTGCGTTCTCGGGCTTCATTGAGCCGCCGTAAATTATCCTG
>JACPMT010000066.1 GCA_016185815.1 Candidatus Woesearchaeota archaeon | reverse complement strand
TCACTCTTCCTTTTGTTCTCCTCAAAATTCTCATTCGCATATTTTATTAGTTTCTTGATGGAATTTTCATCCATAGCAAAATCCTTGTCGGCAATTATTGCCTCAATTCTTTCATTTCCAATAATTTCAACCACTATTTTTCTGTCAGAGACACTTATAATTCCGGAATGCTTGAATATTTTTCTTGCTGCATCAAGCAGTTTTTTTGCAGCATCAAGATTCCTGCATGCAACATGCAAAATAACAGGCTGCTGCCTGAACCAGATTTGATTTTTTATTTTTTTGTTCTTTTTATTTTTTGTATTGTATCTTTTTAATGAGTTTTCTATTTCACTGGAATTAACTTCACCATGCTTTGCAAAAATCCAGCTGCATTCATCCTTTCTTTTGGACTTCATCTCCAGCAAAACAATCCTTCCAGCGCAGCTGCTTGTTGTATAATAATCCTTTTTGGAATTGATGGTATTAACAATACCCGCAACATCTTTGTCTATGCGCCCTTTTTTGCTCTTGTCCCTTTTTCCCAGAAAATCGGATTTTTCCTTTGCAAAATGGTCGAACATAAAAGCTGTATTTTACCTGCATTTAAATATCTTATTTTTACCTATAAAAAACCGCAACCTTTTTAAATAATCTAGGATTTCCAAAGAGGCTAAAAATTATAACTTAACAGAGGAGGTTTATTGATAAAATGGCTAAAGGAAAACCGCACATGAACATTGTTTTTATCGGTCACGTGGACCACGGAAAATCAACCACAGTAGGCAGGCTGCTTTACGACACTGGCGCTATTGATGAGCAGACCATGAGAAAGCTTAGGGAGACTGCAAAAGAGCTTGGAAAAGTCGGATTCGAGTTTGCATTCGTAATGGACAACCTGAAAGAGGAAAGAGAGAGGGGAGTCACAATTGACTTGAGCCACAAGAGGTTTGAAACGCAAAAATACTATTTCACAATAATTGATGCCCCTGGCCACAAGGACTTTATTAAAAACATGATTACGGGAGCTGCCCAGGCTGATGCTGGAATTCTGGTTGTCTCTGCAAATCCAGGCGATGGCGTGCAGGCACAGACAAAAGAGCACATTTTCCTGGCAAGAACTCTGGGAGTAAACCAGATGATTGTTTATGTCAATAAGATGGACATGGCGAAATACGAGGAGAAAAGGTTCAATGAAGTCAAGGAAGAGGTTTCAAAGCAGCTAAAGCTTGTTGGCTATAAGATTGAGGAAGTTCATTTTGTCGCAGGCGCTGCTTTCCCGGGCGATAATGTGGCTAAGAAAACAGACAACATGCCGTGGTACAAGGGACACACATTGCTTGAAACGCTTGACATGTTCAAAGAGCCTCAAAAGCCGACTCAATTGCCTTTAAGGCTGCCAATACAGGATGTTTACAACATCACGGGAATTGGAGTTGTTCCGGTTGGCAAGGTTGTTAGAAGGCAAAGGAGTGACTGGCGAAGTAAAGACCATAGAAATGCACCATGAGCAGCTGCAGGAGGCAGAGCCAGGCGACAACATTGGTTTCAACGTCAGGGGCATTGAAAAGAAAGACATTGCAAGAGGGGATGTTCTTGGGCATGTAAACAATGTGCCGACAGTTGCAACAGAATTCACAGCCCAGATTATTGTATTGAATCATCCGACTGTGATTACAGTTGGCTACACACCAGTATTCCACGTTCACACAGCGCAGGTTGCGTGCCAAATAACAGAGATAGTAAAAAAGCTTGATCCGGCAACAGGCGCAACAAAGGAAGAAAAGCCCGATTTTATAAAGAACGGCGATGCAGCTATAGTTAAGATCAAGCCCATACAGCCGCTATGCATAGAAAAGCAAAGCGAAATACCGCAGATGGCAAGGTTTGCTGTCCGTGATTCAGGCGTTACAGTCGCAGCAGGCATGTGCATTGACTTAGTGAAAAAATAAATAAATCAACCCAATCCTTGTTTCAAGGATCACGGTAAACTGACAATTACCATGAGGCACTAAGTTGTTGAGTACCCATTTCCGAAAACCAAAAAAATCGTAAAGCGATTTTTGGGGTGCCAAAAACCAGAGGTTTTTTAGCATGCAAAAAGCAAGAATAAAACTAGCAAGCATTGACATTGCTAAGATTGACGAAGTGTGCAGCTACATTAAGGACATAGCTGAAAAAACCGGGGTTGACATGAGGGGCCCGATACCATTGCCGACAAAAAGGCTTAAGGTCACGACAAGAAAATCTCCTGATGGCGAAGGCACAGCAACCTGGGAAAGATACGAGATGAGAGTCCACAAAAGGCTGATTGACCTTGGCCTTGATGAAAGGGCTTTAAGGCTTGTGATGAGAGTTCCTATTCCTGAAGGATTGAATATAGAAATTGAGATGATTGAGTAATTCTAAAACATTGCATCAATCCTGAATGGTCAGCGAATTGAAAATTCGCGTTGCCTGAAGGACTTAATATTGAAATAGAAATGATAGAATAGATTTCTTAAATTGCCTTTCAAAACCACAAACTATTTAAACACCAGTTTAAAGGATAGCTGATGGTGATGCACTATGATGGGATGCAGTAAATGCATGAAAATGGGAGGAGCTACTTTTCTGGTGCTGGGTTTGGCTTATCTTGCGGTAGACCTTGGCTGGTGGGACTT
>JACPMT010000007.1 GCA_016185815.1 Candidatus Woesearchaeota archaeon | reverse complement strand
ATTTCTAATAATAAATGTCACGGCCGTGCATTTAATGGTCGCTCAATCCAGTATATTGAGTAGAAGCAGAACTCCTTTATAAACATCACACAAGCATGTCCAGTGTCCAGTGGTACATGTTTTCAATGAAAAAGGCTTAAATAATAGATGAATATACAATCAATAAAATGGGGCAGCAGGAAGTTTACACTTTTCTTAAAAGGAACAGAAGCAAGTGGTTTACATCAAAGGACATAGCCAACAGGCTAAGCTCATCGCTTGGCTCTGTAACAACATGTTTGAAAAAATTGAGGGACAGCTCTTCTGTAAGCTTCAAGTACCCGACTAAGCAGGGGCAGGGAAAGAATTCTTATATTTACAAGTTCAGGGAATAGGTTTTGATTTTTTAAAAGTTAAAATTATTTATTGCATTGCCATATTGTCCAAGGCAAGAAGCACGAGAACATTTACTAATCTTAACATTAAAAACAACTTGAATAAAAAACCTAGAACGACTTTTATAAGTATTGGTTAAGAAAGTAATCCGTTTGTTAGATTTTTAGAATAAAAAAAATCAAATTAATACTCAACGTCCTCTCCGCCCATTCCAGGCGGCATTTTTGGGCCTGAGCCCTTTGAGCCTGAAGCTGCAATCACGTCGTCAATCCTTAAAATCATCACTGCAACCTCTGCTGCCGAGCTTACTGCCTGCGTCTTTATCTTCAACGGCTCAATGACACCCTTCTTCCAGGAATCAGTAATCTTGCCGGTGAACACATCAACGCCAGCCCATTTCTGCTTCTTTGAATGGGCAGACTTAAGCTCTGTCATTATGTCAATCGGGTCCAAGCCTGCATTCTCAATCAAGGTTCTTGGAATTATTTCCATTGAATCAGCAAATGACTGCACAGCCAATTGCTCTCTTCCGCTTAATGACTCCGCATACTTTCTTAAAGCCATTGCCAGCTCAACTTCTGGGGCGCCTGCTCCTGCAACAACCCTGCAGTTTTTCAGGGCAGCTGCCACATCGCCAACTGCGTCTGTCAACGCCCTCTCAATTTCATTTGTCACATGCTCTGTGCCGCCCCTGACCAAGATTGTGACTGCCTTCGGGTTTTTGCAGTCCATTATGTAAGTGAATTCCTCGTCTCCAATTTTCCTCTCTTCAACTTGGCCTGCAAAACCCAAGTCTTCCTTGCTCAAGTCATGAAGGTTGCTCACAACATTCCCATTTGTTGCTTTTGCAATCTTCTTCATGTCAGAATCGGAAACTCTCCTGACAGCATAAATTCCTTTTTTGCTCAGGAAATGCTGCGCAACATCGTCAATCCCCTTCTGGCATATCAGGACATTTGCGCCTGTTTTTGCAATTGTCTCAACCATGTCCCTAAGCATTTTTTCTTCCTGGTCCAAAAATGCCTGCAATTGATCCGGCGACGTAATCTCAATGTTTGCGTCAATCTCTGTTTTCTTTATTTCAATCTCCTTGTCAACAAGGGCAATCTTTGCATTCTTCACAACTCTTGGCATGCCTGCATGGACCTTTTCCTTGTCAATCACAATTCCTTTTATCAGTTCAGAATCCTCAACAGATCCGCCGGTTCTCTTCTCTATTTTTACATTGTCCAAGTCGACTGTGCTGTCTTCTTCAGCGACCATTTTGACAGCTTTCACGCTTAAATCGCTCAATTTTTCCTTTGCATATTCCGCGCCCTTGCCTGTCATTGCAGTCATTGCGATCTGCTTCAGGACATGCTCGTCTTTTGGCGTGATTTTTTCAGCCATATCATTAAGAACTTCCAGGGCTTTTTCTGCTGCTAACCTGTATCCTCTTGCTATGACCGCAGGATGGACATCCTGATCCAATAATTTTTCTGCATTCTTCAATAATTCCCCAGCAAGAACAACTGCAGTTGTTGTCCCGTCTCCAACCTCGTCTTCCTGTGTTTTGGCAACTTCAACAATCATCTTTGCAGAAGGGTGCTCTATCTGCATTTCTTCAAGAATTGTAACGCCGTCATTGGTAACAGTAACATCTCCCAAAGAATCAACAATCATTTTGTCCATTCCCTTTGGGCCGAGAGTAGTCCTTACAGTCTCTGCAACTATCTTCGCAGCCATTATGTTTGTCCTTTGAGCGTCTCTTCCTACGCTTCTCTGCGTGCCTTCCGGCAAAATGAATATCGGCTGTACTTGCTGTGCCATTCTAAAATCACCCTCCAAAATTTTATTAAAATTCGCTAAAATTGGTATATATCTGGTCTATATAAAGCTTTTGGTTTTATTGGCTTTGCACATTCCTACAAAAACCTAGCTCCTGCAAATCCTGAGCCAAGAAGTCCAACATTATAATTAAGAACCAAATAAATCGGTATTTTCTTCAATACGTCAGAGCGCTCATGGCACTTTTCAAATGTCTTGGCAAAGCCAGCGCCAAAAATATCCTTGTTTTTGGGCGCTATTCCTCCTGCAATGTAAATGCCTGCATAAGGCAGCGCGTCAAGGGCGCAGTTGGCTGCAAATTTCGCATAAGCATTTTTAAAAATCGCGAATGTTTTCCTGCACGTTTCATCAATCTTCCTGTACTTTGAGATAACTTGTGGCTTGTTTTTCGCATTGTCAGCTTCTTTTGTGTATTTTGTTGGCTTTATCTTCCCTTTTCTTCTCAAAAACAAATAGATGTTTTCTAGTCCAATGCCTGACACAACCTGCTCGTAGCTGACATTCTGTTTTATTTTTCTGTGTTTTTTGATGAAATCAACAACCTCAATCTCCAGCTTGCTTTGAGCAGGGAAATCGCAATGCCCTGCCTCTGACGGAAGGGGCGTGTATGATTTGCAATGCCCGTCATAAGCCAAGGTTGTTTTGCCAAGCCCTGTTCCTGCGCCTATGACGACAATTGGGGCTTTTGGGATTTTCCGGGATTTTTTAACAACAGCGACATCGGTTTTCTTGAGCATGTTTATCCCATAGCCGACTGCCTCAAAGTCATTGATAAAGAGAATTTTTTTCAAGCCTGTGCTTTTGGAAAGCTGCTTATTGCTTATGCTCCATCCCAGTTTTGTTATTCTGATGCTGTTTCTTTTTGACGAAACAACTCCAGCTCCTGCAATGCAGGCCTTTGCAATTTTTATTCTGTAATTTTTTTGCATATAGCTTAATATTTCATTTATTGCATGATGCAAGCCTTTCAGCTCCTTGCTTTTGAAATGAAATGAAAGAAGCAAAGCTGTAAATCCGTTTTTAACGCCAAAAATTCCCAAATTTGTATTTGTGCCCCCGATGTCGCCGCCTAGGATAAATGAATCGTATATTTTTTTATTGAATTTTTCGTGCTCTTTTTTTGTGAAATGCATTTTGCTTGATTTTTACATCTAATCTATGTTTTATTATTTATATTTATTGCTTCATCAGGGAGCATTCCCAAAAAGAAAAAGATTTAAAGCCGCCAAGCTAAGCTTTGCGCATGAGCCAAAAGGACAGGAAAAGATTGCTTATTGTTGGTTTTATCCTGGTTGCTATAGGCGCTGCTGATTTCATTTTTACAGTATTGTTCGAGCCATTTTACAATTTGCTGTGGTTCAGCAATGCCATAACATTATTGCTGGGGCTGGCCATTATCTCGATGAACCGGCTGTTTATGGGCGCAATGCTCATCTCAAGCGCAGCAGAAATCCCATGGGTAATGGATTTTATAAGCCATATTTTTTTGGGAAAGGGGATTTTTGGCAATGTCACAGAGTACATGTTCATGGACTTTGGCTTAAAGTCAATAAATTTTTACATGGAACTGGACCATTTATTGGTTATACCGATTGCTCTCTACGGCGCATACAAAATAGGCGTGCATAAAAACTCTTATTTGATATCCAGCGCTCACATAATTCTGTTGAATGCGTTAACATTCTATATGGCGCCTGCTTCAAAAAACATCAACTGCATCTTTCATCTATGCCCGTTAAAAGAAGATATTTTTAATTTAAATGATGTAGCATATTTAATAATCTGGACAGTTTTGCTGTGCATCACTGCATACCTCCTGAATAAATCTGCACTGAAATTTTTCAGGCAGAAATGACGTGATTGGCGTGGACTATAAAAAAATTTTGAATTACCTGTACAGCCTGGAAAGCTCTAAAATAAAGCTTGGGCTTGAAAATGTCAAAAGTCTTCTCAATAAAATTGGAAATCCAGAAAAGCAATTGAAATGCATCCATGTTGCAGGAACCAATGGAAAGGGCAGCGTTTGCGCAATGCTGTCTTATGCCCTAAAAGAAGCGGGCTATAAGGTTGGGCTGTACACCAGCCCCCATTTGAAAAAATTCAACGAAAGGATAAGGGTAAATGAGCATTTCATAACAGACAGGGAAATTGTTGATTATTTTTTAAAAATTAAGCCTTGTATAACAGATCAGAGCTTTTTCGAGATCACAACTGCAATGGCCTTTCTTTATTTCAGGGAAAAAAACGTTGATTTTGCTGTTCTGGAAGTCGGCTTGGGAGGGAGGTTAGACGCAACAAATGTGGTTGTTCCTTTGGTTTCTGTTATCACAAATATTGATATGGAGCATACAGATTTATTGGGCAATACAATTGAAAAAATCGCATTTGAGAAAGCAGGAATAATAAAAAATAATGTCCCTGTTGTTACAGGCGCAAAAGGAAAGGCATTAAAAACAATAAAAAAAATTGCAGAAGAAAGGAATGCATTGTCATATTTAACAAAAAAATATCCAAAAATTAAATTTTATCACCTTAATGGACAATTCCAGCAAGAAAATAAGGATATTGCATTGACAACAATAGATATTTTGAAAAAATTTTATCCAATAAAAATAAACCAAAACCAAATAATTAATGGGCTTAAAAAGACGCAATGGACGGGGAGATTGCAATTTCTTTCCAAAAAAGTTCTGGTTGACTGCGCCCATAATCCATCAGGATTTGAAGTCCTTAAAAAGGAATTAAATATCATAAAAAAACAAAGGAAAATTAAAAATCTTGTTTTTGTTGTTGGAATCCAAGAAACAAAAGATATTGAATTAATGCTTCAAATAATCAATCCGTTAATTTCAACAATAATTTTTACTAAATCCAAAAATGAAAAGGCAACTCATCCACAGAAATTATTACGCATTTTTGATAAAATAAATACAAACAAAAAAATTATGACAAAAATAATTTTCAATCCAAAAAATGCACTAACTTATGCAAAGAAAATTTCTGGTAAAAAAGATTTGGTTGTTGTGACAGGCTCTATCTATTTGGTTGGGGAGATTGGTTAATACTATTTTTTTCTTTTATATTTAGGTGGTCTGTGCAATGCCTGACCATGAATATAGACAATATAACGCAAATCTCCAATTGCGTTTTCAGCAGTACCCCAAAAATTTCTGCTTTCCGTGATTGATGAAAATGCCTCAAAATCCCTCCTCCCGAAACTTACAATTGCTGCATTCTCTTGCCTATCCTCAACCTGAGTTACAAGTTTTTCCAAAGAGTCATGTGCGGGCTTTTTTGTTCTTCCTTCCCAAATCTCTCCATTTGCTATAGCATATAATTTTGAATCTGATGGTAACATATCTGTAGGATAATTAGCCCTAATTGCTTCAAAAACATTATCGTAACTTATATGCGAAGTTGGAAAATGCCTTGGACTGCATCTGCCATCCTCAGTCATAACAAAATGATCCTCAAGGTAAAATATGCCTTTTTTCGATGGCTGATTTGTTGTCAATATCTGTACACTACCAATTCCAGGAACTACTCCAACAAAGAGAGGAAGCTGTGTGGCAACATTTCTACCATATACATCATAACCTATTTTATTCATAAGCAAAGGTATGCAATGCAAAGCTTTAAATTTTTCTATTAACAGCTTGTATAAAAATCCACCACAACCTATTTAAATAAATTGACTATACAAATTGATGTGGGAAAATGGGTGGTGTAGACGTAGAGTTAATTGATATAAAGGGCATGTCCGACAATGCTCTGAAAGAGTTTCTGAGGAAAAATGCTGTTTCTTTAAATGTTTTTGAGGCGAGAAAGATTGTTGAGCTTATTGGAAGAAACCCGACAATAACAGAGCTTTATATTTTCAACACTCAATGGAGCGAGCATTCATCATACAAAAGCAGCAGAAGCGTGCTGAAAGCTTTATTGCCTATGAATGCGCCAAATGTCATTCTTGGGCCTGTAGAAGATTCTGGAATTGTTGAGCTTGGCTACATAAATGGAGAAAGATACGGGATTGTTGTAAGCCATGAAAGCCATAATCATCCATCTCAAGTAGTTCCTTATGAGGGGGCTGCAACCGGGGTAGGGGGCATTATAAGAGATGTTTTATGCATGGGCGCAAAGGTGATTGCAACAGCAGATCCTTTGAGATTTGGCGATCCAAACGGCAAGAACAAAAACAGAGTGAAGTACATTGCAAACGAAGTCATCAACGGAATTGCCGGATATGGTGATGCAGTCGGCATCCCAAACATTTGCGGCGATGTTTATTTTAATGGCTCTTTTGATGAAAACTGCTTGGTCAATGTTGTTTGCTTGGGAATTGTCAAGGAAAAAGACATAATTCACAGCTATGCCCCAAAAAATGCAGAGGGATATGAC
This sequence comes from Candidatus Woesearchaeota archaeon, assembly GCA_016185815.1. GTDB lineage: Archaea > Nanobdellota > Nanobdellia > Woesearchaeales > GW2011-AR4. Next base: position 6,694 of record JACPMT010000007.1, on the reverse strand, counting down.
ATCGTTATTGTTGGAAAAGCAACAGACAACTCTGGATTTGGAGGTGCTGCATTCGCATCACTGATTTTAGATGAGAAGGACAGGGAAAGCAATCGTGGTGCTGTTCAGGTTCCAGACCCATTTCTAAAAAATGTCATCATAAGGGCCTCTTATGCTGTTTTTGAAGAAGCAAGGAAAAAAGGCATTGAACTTGGCTTCAAGGACATGGGCGCAGGAGGCATAATGTGCAGCACATCCGAGCTTTGCTCTGACGGAAATTACGGGGCTGATATAGACTTGGACAAGGTAAATGCTTCAATGAAAAATCTTCCGCCTTACATGATAGCATGCTCTGAAACGCAGGAAAGGTTTGCATGGATTTGTCCGCCAGAATTCACAAAAACATTATTAAAAATATACAATGAGGATTTTGAGCTGCCACAGATTTCGCTTGGAGCAGGCGCTTTTGCAGTTGGAAAAGTTACAAAGCAGCAGGATTACATTTTAAGGCATAGTGGAAAGATTGTATGCAATGCCCCGATAAAGTCCATAACAAGCGGCATTAAATACGACAGGGCAAAAAAAGCGCCAAAAAGAAATTTCAAGGAGCCAAACCTGAAAGAGCCAGATGATTACAACAAGATTTTACTTTCTGTTCTAAAGCATCCAAATATTGCAAGTAAGGCAAAGGCATACAAGCACTATGACACAAGCGTCATGGGCAATGCAGTAATTGAAACAGGATATGCAGATGCCGGAGTTATGAAAGCAGTTGACAATGCTGCTTTTGGAGTTGCCTTAAAGACAGACTGCAATCCAAGATACTGCAAAATTGATCCTTATTGGGGCGCTGTAAGCGCTGTTGCTGAAAGCATGAGAAATGTAGCTGCAGTTGGGGCGATTCCAAGCGCACTGACTGACTGCCTGAACTATGGCAATCCGGAAAAGCCAGAGGCATTTTATGATTTCTACGAAGGTGTCAGGGGAATTGCAGACGCTGCAAGGAATTTGCATTACAAGGGAACAACATACCCCGTGCCTGTCATCTCCGGGAATGTCAGCTTCTACAATGAATCCGCCTCTGGAAAAGCAATTGATCCCTCGCCAATTATTGCATGCATTGGCATTTTGAAAGACTACAGCAAAGCGATAACAATGAAGTTCAAAAAAGAAAATTCAACATTGTTTTTGGTTGGTGACAGAAAAGACGAGCTAGGCGGCTCAGTCTATTACGATGTTAATGACGAGCTTGGCGCAGTTGTTCCTATAATTGATTTTGAAAGGGAAAGAAACATGATTTATGCAGTTATAGACGCAATAAATGCAGGCTTGCTTTTGTCATGCCACGACATTTCAGACGGAGGATTAGCGACAACAGTATCAGAAATGATTTTAGGAGGAGACGCGGATGGCGAAATCGGCGCAGAAATAAGCTTAGATTTCATAAATTTAAGAAATGACAAGGCATTGTTTTCAGAAACAAGCGGGTTTGTATTTGAAGTTGAGGATAAAAATATTGAAAGGCTGACAAATTTGTTTAGGTTCTATAAATTAAATTTAATAAGATTAGGAAAGACAACTGGCAACAAACTAATGATCTCTAAAAAAAATAAGCAAATAATTAATTTGCCGATTTTAAAATTGAAAGAGGCTTGGACAACAGGATTTGCGGAGGCGCTGGAATAAAATGCCAAGAAAACCAAACATAGCAGTAATTTACTTTCCAGGCAACAATTGCGAAGAGGAATCCCTAAAGGCGGTTCTAGCCACAGGAATGGAAGGAAAGATTGTAAGGTGGAATGACAGAAGGGGAATTGAAAAATATGATGGCTTTGTTATTCCAGGCGGCTGGGGGTATGAAGACAGGATAAGAGCTGGAGTGATAATGGCAAAAGACCCTGTTTTTGACATTATAAGAAAAGAAGCGGAAAATGGAAAGCTGGTTTTGGGCATTTGCAATGGCGCCCAAGCCTTGGTTGAATGCGGCATGATACCTGGACTCAAAAACAATGTTGAGATGGCGCTGGCGCCAAACAAAAACCCTTTTGTAAGCGGCTATTATACAACATGGGTTTATGTCAAAAGTGCAGAAGAAAAAAACAGGTGCGCATTTACAGGATTTACAGAAAAAAACGAGGTAATCCCAATCCCGATTGCACATGGCGAAGGAAGGTTTACAACAAAGGACAATGAATTGATTCAAAAATTAATAAAGAACAAGCAGATTATTTTCCAATATTCAACAAAAGAGGGAAAAATAGAAGAAAGCTTTCCAACAAACCCGAATGGGGCTATGCACAACATTGCTGCAATCTGCAGCAAGAAAGGGAATGTGATGGCAATCATGCCCCATCCGGAAAGAGCGTCTTTCATAAGGCAACTGCCGGATATTGTGGATTTGAAAAACAAGTTTGCTGGAAATTTGACAGCAATGGAAGAGCCTGCACCTGCAATGCACATTTTCAAATCAATGAAGAACTATATTGACGAGGAGGTTTTGTGAGATGGGCAATGCAAGAGAGCCTACTGCAAGAGAAATAGGCAATTTAAACTTTCTTTACACAGAATACTGGCTCAGAATCGGCAATACAGGCAGGTTGGAGGATTTAGAAAAAGTATTCCAAGAGTTCATGGATAAACTAGAGCCGTACAAAGCACTATTTTCTAAGTTTATCAGCCCTTATTATAAGCGGGCAACTGAAATGAAAGATAACAGGAAGGGGTATCTCGAGTCTTTGATACATTAAAAATGAAAGCCATTATCCTACACAACAAAGGAGACGCAAGCCAGCTAAAGTACGAGGAAGTAGAAACTCCGAAAATAAATGATGACGAAGCTCTTGTCAAAATAAAGGCAGCATCAGTTAACCATCTCGACATTTGGGTAAGGGAAGGCAACGTTCCGGCGAATTACCCGATTATACCTGGGTGCGAGGCAGCAGGCGATATAGCTGAAATCGGGAAGAATGTTAAGGATTTTAAAAAAGGCGATAAGGTTTTGGTTCATCCAAGGGTAACATGCGGCAAGTGCGAATATTGCTTTGAAGGCAATGACAACTTATGCAAAAATGCGAAGCAGCTTGGAGTCACAATAAATGGCTGCTATGCAGAATATGTCAAAGCTCCCAAGGAAAATCTGTACCCGATGAACGATAAAATAAGCTATGAAGAAGCAGCCTCTGTGCCCATAACTTTTGGAACAGCCTACAGAGTGCTTATAAGCCTTGCAAAAATCAAGCTAGGCGAAACAGTCTTGATAATGGCTGTTGGTTCCGGAGTCGGGACTGCTGCGCTTCAAATAGCAAAACTTGCCGGCGCGACAGTAATAGCTGCTGCAGGGAATGACGAAAAGCTCGACAAGGCAAAAGAATTGGGGGCAGACTTGCTTGTAAATTATTACAGAAACCAGAATTTTGATGAAGAAGTCAGGTATTTGGCGAATGGGAATGGTGTTGATGTTGTTGTAGAGCAGATTGGCGGCAATATACTGCCCAAGGCGCTGAAATGTCTGAGAAAAGGGGGCAGACTAATAACTTTAGGAACAACTGCAGGCAACAATGTCGAGATTGATGCGCAGCACTTTTACAGGAATAATCTGGCAATGATTGGAACATCCGGAACAACGCACAAGGAAGTCAGGAAAGTGTTTGAGCTGGTTAAACAAGAAAAACTCAAGCCAGTAATTGACAAGGTATTTTCATTAAAAGATGCAAGTCTAGCCCACAAATATATGGAAGAAAGAAAAAATTTCGGGAAGATTGTTTTAAAACCATAAAATGCCAAATACAATTGAGATGGTAGTAAGCCTGAAAGTTCCCGACACTACTGCAATAACTGCGCTGCAGACACTGAATAAAATCGGATTCAATAAGATAAAAGAGGTCAAAAGAAGCGATTACTACAAATTTTTAGTTGAAGAAGATATGGAAAAGTTAAAAAACAAGATATGCAAGGTTGATATTTTGGTCAATGCAAACAAGCATTCATGTAATTTTTCAATAAAAAAAGACAAAACAATAAAAATTTTAGTAAAGAATATAAATGATGATGGAAGCTCTATTTTGTCCACATTAAAAAACAGGCTTGTGTTTAAAAATATTAAAAAAGTTGAAAAGGCAACATTGTGGAGCTTGGCGATTGATGCTGATGAAAAAGAAGCAAGGGAAATTGCTGACAGGGCTGCAAAAGAACTGCTTGTTAACGAACATTATCAGGAATATGCAATAATCTAAGTGAAAAAATGAAAAAAGCCCTAATCATCTTCGGTTCAAAGACCGATGAAAAAAATTATAATGAAATTGCAAAGGAATTAAAAAAGCAAAAAGTAGATTTTGACTTAAGGATAAGCTCTGCCCATAAGACGCCTGACGATGTTGATAAAACGCTGCAGAATGATTATGCTGTTGTGATTGCAGGGGCCGGATTGGCAGCGCATTTGCCAGGGGTCGTGTCTGCAAAAATTATAAAGCCTGTTATTGGAGTGCCATGCGGGGGCAACTACCAAGGGCTTGATGCTCTGCTTGCAATAGCCCAAATGCCGCCCGGGATTCCTGTTCTGGCTGTTGGCGTTGACAAGGGAAATGTTGCTGCCCAAAACTGCGCAAAGATGATGAAGAAGTACGAAAGCGTGACAATAATCGGCGACAAAAACAGCGATGCTGTAAAGAAAGCAGCTGAAACTTTTAAGAAATTTGGCATAATCCCGATTTTTGACAATAAGCCAAATCCGAAATCTGTAAATATTGAGTTTACGTATTTTGACGAGCCGGTTGAAAAAAAAGACGAGCTTGTCATCTACTGCCCATTGCTTTTGGAGAAGGATGACAAGGCAGAGGCAGCTTTGAACTTCCTGAAGCACACAAGCCATGGGCTCTGGGTTGGAGTAAACAATGGCATTAATGCGGCAGTTGCAGCAGTTGAAATAATGAATATTGACAATGAGTACGAGGAAATGCTGTTGACTTATCGAAGGGAAATGGGAAAAAAAGTTTTGGAAAGCAATAAATAGCCCATATAAAACTTAAAATCAATAAAACAAACAAAAATTCAAAAAATAGGTTAATAAAAATAATCAAAAAATAACGAGAGCGACTTTTGGCAGTGGGACTTTATGTCCCACAAAGCATCAACGGACTTTGCCGTTGAAAGTAAACCGCTTGTTATTTTTAATGAAATAATTGGCGAGGAGTCGCGTGTGGCAAAACAGCGACGACGAGCACAAATTATTGTTGCTGAAAGCAACGGATTGAAAATTAAATCAATAAACTTATAACAATTCAAAATGTTATCTGACACTATTCTAAAGAATCAGTTAAAACGCACCTTAGATAAAACCAGCTTCAAAATCGGCAGGAAGTATGAAGGCAAGGTAAGGGACAACTATACCCTAAATGGAAAAAGGGTGATAATAACAACAGACAGGATTTCAGCTTTTGACAGGGTGCTTTGCACAATTCCATTCAAGGGACAAGTGCTAAACCAGACATCTGCCTTCTGGTTTGGAAAAACGAAAAAAATCGTTAAAAATCACATTATATCCGTTCCTGATCCTAATGTCATGGTTGTCAAGGAATGCAGGCCTTATCCTGTTGAGATGGTTGTAAGGGGCTACATAACTGGCGTGACAACAACATCTGCTTGGTATAGTTATGAAAGAGGCATTAGAAATTTCTGCGGCAACATATTGCCAGAGGGATTGAAAAAGAATCAGAAATTTAAAAAACCAATAATTACCCCATCAACAAAGGCAGAGCACGGCTTGCATGACGAATCAATTTCAGGAGAGGAAATAATCAAAAGAGGCTTGCTTGACGAAAAAATATACAGAAAGATGGAAAAGGCAGCTTTAGCTTTGTTTGATTTTGGAACAAAGCTTGTTGCAAAAAACAACCTGATTTTGGTTGACACAAAGTACGAGTTTGGCGAACTTGATGGAGAGTTGGTATTGATTGATGAAATCCACACTCCTGATTCTTCAAGATTCTGGATTAAGGGCACTTATGATAGGTTATTTTCAAAAGGGCAGGAGCCGCAAAAGCTTGACAAGGAATATGTAAGGCAGTGGCTTGCTGCAAAAGGCTTCATCGGTGAAGGCAAAATCCCGCAAATTCCGGATGAAGTCAAGATTGAGGCTGCAAAAAGGTACATCACAGCCTATGAGATGATAACCGGCAAAGAGTTTGAGGCGAAAAATGAGGATGTTTTGAGAAGAATAGAAAAGAGTTTGAAAAGAGTCAAAATATTATAAAATGCATATCCTAAATTTAAAAAAGGAAAAAAGAGTAATGCACCAAGCAGCAAAGGCAGCATCAAAAGTTCTTTTGCATTATTATGGCAAAAAAGAAACAATTAAGGTAAAGCCAAACAAAAGCCTAGTCTCTATTGCTGACTTGGAGGCAAACAAGGCAATAATTAAAATCATAAAAAAGAATTTTCCAAGCCACAGCATTCTTTCTGAGGAATCTGTTTTTGAAGACAACAAATCTGATTACAAATGGGTAATTGATCCTATAGATGGAACCCATAATTACCTGCACGAAATCCCAATTTTTGGCACGTCAATTGCATTGGAATACAAAAACGAAGTAGTATTAGGGATGCTTTATTTCCCGATTTTATGCATAACAGCAGTTGCGGAAAAGGGAAAAGGAGCCTTCTTAAATGGGAAAAGAATAAAGGTTTCAGGCAAAAAAGATTTTGACCATTCTTTTATCCT
>JACPMT010000080.1 GCA_016185815.1 Candidatus Woesearchaeota archaeon | reverse complement strand
CAGCAAAGAAGGCATGTTTTGTTAATTGGAGAACCAGGTACAGGCAAATCAATGCTCGGCTTGGCATTGGCAGAGCTTTTGCCAATGGAAAAGCTTGCTGACATCATTGCATTTCCTAATCCTAATGACGAAAATATGTCGCTAATAAGGACAGTGCCTGCAGGCCAGGGAAGGGATTTGGTTGCAAAGGCAAAGCTGCAGAGCATGACAATGTTCAAGAACCAAAATATCATTATGTTTATCCTAGTGCTTATCGCAATGTTTGCTCCATGGTGGGCGAGGTCTTATTACAAATCCGACATCATGTTTGCAGCATTCTTTTTAGGAGGCACTGTATTCCTGATAGCGTTTGCAATTTTCCTTAACCTTGGCAAAAGGGTTGAAAACAGGGTGAAAATACCAAGGGCAATAGTTGACAATTACAAGAGAAAGCAGGCTCCTTTTAACGACGCAACTGGCGCTCATGCAGGCGCATTGCTTGGAGACGTATTGCACGATCCTTTCCAAAGTGGTGGCTTGGGGACTCCTGCGCATGAAAGGGTTGTTGCAGGAATGATCCACAAATCCCATATGGGGGTTTTATTTATCGACGAGATTGCAACATTGCAGCCTGCAACCCAGCAAGAGCTTTTGTCTGCACTGCAGGAAAGAAAGTTTGCAATAACCGGCCAAAGCGAGAGATCAGCCGGAGCGATGGTAAGGACAGAGCCTGTGCCATGTGATTTTGTTCTTCTGGCAGCAGGCAATTACGAGACAATAAAGCACATGCACCCTGCATTAAGGAGCAGGATAAGCGGCTATGGCTATGAAGTTTACATGAAGGAGACAATTCCTGACACAGAAGAGAATAGAAACAAAATTGCTGTTTTTGTCGCGCAGGAAGTTGTGAAGGACAAGAAAATACCCCATTTCAGCAGCGAGGCTGTTGAGGCAATTGTTGAGGAAGCAAGAAGAAGGGCAAACCGAAAAGGGCATTTAACTTTAAGGTTAAGGGAATTAGGCGGCTTGATAAGGGCTGCTGGCGACATGGCTTTGGAAGAAAAGGCAAAGCTTGTCATGAAAACGCATGTTGTTGGGGCTAAAAAAATTGCAAGGACGCTTGAGCAGCAGATTGCCGATAAATACATTGAGCAGAAGAAGGAATATGAAGTTATCGTCACAACCGGCAAAAGGGTTGGCAGGGTCAATGGCTTGGCTGTTATTGGAGTCACTCCCCCATTTTCTGGGATTATTCTGCCTATTGAATCGGAGGTTACTCCTGGAGGAAAGGAAAGCGAGATAATAGCAACAGGAAAATTGGGTGAAATTGCGAAAGAAGCGATAAAAAATGTAAGCGCAATCATCAAAAAATATTTCGGGGAGGATTTGAAGGAAACCTATGACATTTATGTCCAGTTCCTGCAAACCCATGAGGGTGTTGAGGGCGATTCAGCAAGCATTGCAGTTGCAACATCTGTCATTTCCGCATTCAAGAAAGTGCCTGTAAAGCAGGACACTGCAATGACGGGCTCATTGTCTGTGAGGGGGGAAGTGCTTCCTATTGGCGGTGTAACTGCCAAAGTTGAGGCTGCAATTGAAGCAGGACTGAAAAATGTAGTTGTGCCAAAAACAAATTTGAAGGATATAATCATTGACAAGGACAAGATGAAGAAAATAAACATAATTCCTGTCGAGACAATAATTGATGTTCTGAAAGTTGTATTAGACTGGTCAGGGAAGCAGAGAATTCTGAGGCAGATTGTGGCTGCTGACTGAATTTCAGTTGTAAAATTTCTTGTTTCACAATCTGTAACTTTATATTGGGTAAATTTTGACAGAAATATTCCTTCTCCTTAGCTCTTCATCTACTCTTTTAACTAAATCATGCTTTTCCAAAGCCGCTGCCAATCGGCCAACTTTAACAAGAATATCAAAATCTGTTTTGTCTGTTATTGCCTTTTCCAAAAAGTTAACGCAATCTTCCCTCTCATCAAACATAAGTGAGGTTTTAGCTGCTTCATTCAAAATTATAGGAGTCGGATTCAATTCAACTGCTCTCCTGTACATTTGTTTTACTTCTTCTCTTGAAGGGAAGCCACTTCTGTCATCCAAATAAGGGTCTCTTTTCTCCTCCAAGGCTGCGGATTTGGCATAACCTAGCAAAGCATAGGATAATTGTTGAGGTGTTTGTGCAGCTCTAATTGCTTTTGCAAAAGGTGTAAGTGCAATATCTGCTCTTTCTATCCCCAAGAAATAAAAACCACTTCCCATACTCCTTTCATAATTTGGAGCTAATGTTCTTTTCAAAGAATCTGCATGGGTTCTTACATAGGCTACAAGTTCATTTAACATTATACAGAAGTTATTTTTAATTATTTATAAATTTAACCTTTATTTTACAGAAAAAGGTTGTGGCTGCGGATTGAATTTTTCAAAATATTTAAATATTGCTTGTTAAATTTCAGAATTATGTCAAAATATTCTCAAGATATGAATAAAGCAGAGCAAATCCTTTACAGCCATCTGAAAAGAATTGGAACACCGGAAAATGAATGGAATAACATCAAAAATGAGTTCCTTAACGGATTTCAAGATGGCTGGATGAGTGCAAGCCCGCAATACTCAACAATACCGCAGCAAATTGGAGAATTAATACCCCATCTAAGTCTGGACATAAAACAGAACGCAAACAAAATCGGCAAGAGCGTAGGCGCAATGGCAGGAACTTTGCGGCAGCACCCTCTTTTTCCGATGCAACATCCGGAGTTTGTTCCAACTTATCAAAAATTTTTCCAGATTTTAAAATCGAAATTGCCAGAATTTATAGATTTGATGCGTGAAATAATACAAGAATGGCGTCTCTACTTTGAAAAACAGGAGAGGGTTGGTACACCACGCCCAAGTGAGATTAAATTTCTTAGAGAGTTTCTGTGATCATTTCCAGTTCACAGCCACATCATCAGTCCTTTCATAAGAGATGAAAACCGATGTTATTTGACGTTAAAATAAAACTCTCCATCATGAGCAGAGCCGCCAAGCCATATTGCATGATAAGTTACTTTATAAGTTCCTTGATTGAGTTTAGGCACATTGCTTATTTCAAGGCCAAGCCTTGTAACAATCAAGCCACCTTCTGTTAACTTATTGCCACCTAAATCATAAAGTAGAATATTGCTTCCCTTGACAATAGGGTAATTAAAAGAAATTGATATTGTTGACGGACTGTTTGCTGTAGAACCGTGTTCTGGAGAAGAGCCAGTAAAATGAGGTGTTCTTTTTTCTTCATATTCGAATTCAATAGTTTCAATTTGTTGCTCTTCCTCTCCAAAAAATTCAAAGGAATTTGGCAATGTGAAGTGGTCGCCATCAGGGTTTGTTACAATAACATCCATTTTTAATGCGTAATGTTTTGGGGTTACAGCTTCAAGTGTTTTTGAATCAGCAAATTTTACTTCTCCAAAGAGGTGATGGAAAAAAACTGTTGTGCTTTTAACAAAATTTTCGCCTTTAACAATAACTTTATCACCTCCATTAACTGAAACCTTATTTGGCGTTATGGAAAATATTTTTGGGGGTTCTGTGTCTTCTGCAAACTCCATCATTTCTGCAAGCTCTGGAGGATTCCCAACAATAATGCCGCCGTGCATAAAGGGATGTATTCCGCAGATGTAATCAAAAACTCCTTCTTCATTGAATGTGTAAGAATATTCGTTTCTTGGTTTCAAAACATCGCTTTCTGTAACCTCAGTTGGAGTCTTCTTGTTATGGAATGCAACTGTATGCTCCACCTTATCTCTGTTAATCCAAGTAACTGCAGTTCCTTTTTTAATATGAATAAATGCCGGCAAAAATGCAAGCTCATCAATAACAACAGCGACTTCATTGCTGTCATAAGTTATGACGTTCATAGCGGCCATTTTTTCTGCTGTTTCAGATTTAATATTTCCTTCAGCAATGCCCACATCCTTATCTGTAGAAATTTCAGCTTTCTGGCAACCAAAAATAAAAATTAAAAAAATATAGCATAATACAATAAATTTTTTATCCATGCGGGGAAGGGAAATTTAATCTTATTTAAATATTGCTAATCATTTCCATGTAACTAACACATCATCAGTCCTTTCATAAGGCTTGATGTCAATTGAATCATAATTCTTTGTTCCCTGTTTTCTTTGCAAAATTCCAAGCCAAGCAATCATCAATCCATTGTCAACCAAAACCTCATTCGGCTGCACGAAAAATTTTGCATTTCTCTCCTCGCACATTATCCTACACATCTGCTGCAGCCTTCTGTTGCATGCGACTCCGCCGCCTAAAACAAGTTCTTTTTTTCCGCAGTGCGCCATTGCCCTTTCAGAAACTTCAACAAGCATTGCAAAGACAGTCTCCTGCAGTGAAAATGCCAAGTCTTCTGTATTATATTTTTTTGAGTCATACTTTTGCTTTAAGTTTGTAAGAATGCCGGAAAAAGATACATCCATTCCCTTGACAACATAAGGGATTTCAACATAATTTTTTCCGTTTAATGCAATTTTCTCAATCTTTGGGCCTCCGGGAAAACCCAATCCAATGTGCCTTGCAAATGAATCAATGAAATTTCCGACTCCCATGTCAAGAGTTTCTCCAAAAACACGGTATTTTCCGCCTTCATACGCAATGACTTGGGTGTTTGCGCCGCTCGGATACAGCAAAACAGGGTCTTTTGCCTTTGTCATCAATTTTCCGATTTCAAGATGGGCAATGCAGTGGTTTACCCCAACAATCGGAACGTTAATCTTTTTTGCCAATTCTTTTGCCTTTTTTAATCCAACCAACAAGCAAGGCGCTAATCCAGGTCCTTGGGAAAAAGAAACCAAATCAATGTCTTTTAATTTTAAGTTTGCCTGATTTAATGCGTCTTCTATAACTTTGTCTTTGACTTCTTCATGATGCTGCTTTGCCTCGCTTGGATGAATGCCTCCAGATTCTGTTTTATAAGCATCCGTAACATTGGCGTAAATTTTGCCTTTATCATCAATAATTCCGCAACCGAAAGTGTGGGCTGTGGATTCTATGCCTAGGGATATCATAAGTGAATAGAATTCCAATTAGTTTAAAAAATATTCTAGAAAAAATAAAAAATGAAAACCATGCATAGGCATTTGTCTTTAGCTTAATCTAGGTATGGACTGTTAGTGAGCGCATTCTGAGCAAAAACTTTATATATTGGCATTCATATATTGGTATATAATGACAAAGAGTAAATCATCAACCAAGTTAAAAGGCGCCGAATCAATCCGAGCTATAAAGGAAGCCCAAAAAGACCCAGAGTTTATGAATGACATAGATAAATTTATTGAGGCTACCACAAAGAAAGTCTTCAAATTGAAGGATTTAGGTTTCTGAATTTCACAAGCAGTTCTTCATAAGTGAAGAATGTAGGCAATTTCTGATTTTCTTTGATATTTATATGCTTGTATGCTTTGAGGGCTTGTTTGCTTAAAAGAGTTTTATTGTCAGCAGAATATACAATGTCCAATTTACAGGTACTTGCACACGCTACAATCATAAAATCTATTCTTATGCTCGTATCCCACCCATAAATTCCTCCAAAATTCCTGTAGCAATCATAGTATTTTCTAGCTAAATTGGTTATATTTATTGAATTGCTGAGAAAATGTTTTCCAGTGATGCTGTCATATAACTTCAGAATTTGAATTCTTGCCTTTTTGCTCAATTTGGTTATTTTTGGTATCTCCCTTATTTCCTGTCTTATCGGTCTGTAATCATAAACTACAAACTCTTTTTCTGCTTTTATCTTTCTTTCTAACTCATCAGCATCTTTCTCCCTAATCAACAGCCCATAAATGTTTGTATCGAATAGCACTCGGAGCATATTACCACCAATTTGCTAGATTCAGGTGTTTATTTAAATTAATTTCTTTTAGAACTGGATTCAGAACAATAGAGTTAACACTATAACAATAAAAATTAAAAGAATTCAAAATAATATGAAAACCATGCATAGGCTTTGTCTTTAGCTTAATCTAGGTATGGACTGTTAGTGAGCGCATGCTGAACACGTCGCCGAGGCTTCGTGCTTACACACCGCTTCTATCAAACTCGTGTTTTACAAGTGTCCTATGATGTCTCTTTTCAAGGCGGGTTTCGTGCTTAGATGCTTTCAGCACTTAT
>JACPMT010000026.1 GCA_016185815.1 Candidatus Woesearchaeota archaeon | reverse complement strand
TAATGCAAAATATATTCTGAAATAGATATGTCGGTAAATGCATAGCATTTCCGAGCATTTTGAAAATCTCTGATTTTCAACATATGGGGGTTGTGTTGATGGTTAACAAGGAAATATTCAATGTTTTTTTCAGGGAAAAGCCAGCAATGATGCTAGTCGAGCTGAAAAACGCAAAAAATGAGGTCTATGCTTCTTCAATAGCAAAGACAGTTGACTGCACTTACTCCCATGTTGTGAAGATACTGCAGGAGATGCAGAAGGCAGGTTTGATTAATTTTGAAAAGCAAGGAAGGTTAAAGCTTCTTACATTAACGAAGACAGGGCAGGAAGTCGCTGACAAGATTGACGGGATAAGGATGATATTGTAAATCATCCAATCTTCTCTTCCATCGCATACTTCCCAAGAACTTCCTTTGCAGTTTCTATAAAATCCATTTCTTTATCTGTTGGAATAACCGCCCCTGCTGCATTCTGGTGCCCTCCTGCTTCAGAGTTTCCAATGCCTTTAATTATTTCCTCAATGATGTCCTTCAAATCCAGATTTCCATTTAGATTGTTTGTTGTCCTTAATGAAATCTTTGTGTTGCCGTCAAGAGCCTGCGCCATTGAAAGGATAAAAGTATTGTTAGTCATGATGTTTGACTTTGAAAGTATGGAAGCAAGAGTGCCTATCATGGTTGACATTACATTGCTCTTTGCATTTATGATAACAAAACCACTGCCCCAGAATATGTCATCAGAAAACTTGTTTTCATTGTACCAGTTCAACGCATTGACAATCTCTTTCTTATAGTCGCTTAAGCTTCTTATAGCCTGCTGCTTTATTTTTTTGTCGCCAAGGCATGCGCCTATGCCAAGAGAAGCCCTTCCCAATCTTCCGCATGCATTTAGCAAAGTGGCAAACTCTTTTGCATCCCTTGTAGGGCTCTCTTCCTCTTCATAGGTCAAAATGTACACATTCCCAAGCACGTCATCTGGATTGGCTTCGTTCAATCTTTTCATTATAATGCCTGTAACCAACTTTTTCATTTCCTCTTCATCCAAATGAACTATTTTCTTCCAGCCATTGTCATTTTTGGGCTCAATGCCAATCTGGTAAAGAAATTGGATAGCTCCGCTCTCGCTTCCGCTGACTCCAGGTATGTAAGGGTCTGTGCAGTACTCAAGCGCCTTGTGCAAAGGCTTGGTCTGCGATCCAAAAATGCGAAGCCCCCTTTTCACTTGTATTTTATTTTTTTTAACGGCTATTCTCAGAATTTCATCATTTAGCCTTAAGAACCCGTTTTGCTCCTGTAGATCCCCTATTGCGCCTATGACTGCAATATGCGCAAGCTCTTCCATGCTGTTATCAACAGTGCATGCAAACCTGAATACAACTCCAGCACCGCTTATTTCCTTGCCGCCGTCAATGCCGCAAGTATGCGGATTTACAAATACAATCTTGCCTAAATCATCAGTTTCTTCAAAGCTGTGGTGGTCCAGAACTAGTACTATCCTGCCCTTAAGCAGCTCTTTGATGTCGTTCAGCACGCCGGAGCCTATATCTGTAAAAATAAAGCAGTTGTACGGCTCTGCTGCCAATTGCTTCAGCACATCCTTGTTTAGCTGTTGCACTATTGACACAGAGTACTTCCTGTTGTCGTTGTTGAGCAGCTTTATCATAATGGCGCATGCGCTTATGCCATCAGCATCCAAATGGCTTATCAGCCTTATGACCTCTTTTTTGTCAATCTGCCTGAAAGCATCAGCAGCAGCCTTTAACTGTTCATTGAATTTTTCGTAAGAATCCATCAAACACACCTTTTTAGAAATAAATTTTAGGTTTATCCTTATATTTATAGTTTTGGTTTTACTCTCCAAACCTTCTTTCTCTTTTGTTAAATTCTTCAATGCAGCTAATCAAGTCATCTTTGGTGAATTCGGGCCATAGTTTATTAATGAAAATAAACTCACTGTATACACTCTGCCAAGTCAAAAAGTTTGATGTTCTCATTTCCCCCCCCGGCCTTATCACCAAGTCAGGCTCGCTCTTAAGGTAAAGATTATCGGTTATTAGTTTTTCATTGATTTTGTTTGGTGTTGTTTTTTTTAAATTTTTTAATATCCTTTTAAACGCATCAATTATCTCCTGCCTGCCTCCGTAAGCCATTGCAAAATTGACAAGCAATGCCTTGTTTTTTCTTGTTTTTTGCATTGCCTCAAGCATGGCTTTTTGCATTTTTTTTGAAAACATATTGGTTCTGCCAATCACATTTACCTTTACCTTATCCTTAAATATGCCCCTTCCTTGCTTCATCTTTTCAAACTCTCTCCAGAACAAGCCAAACAAATAATCAATCTCCGTCTTTGCCCTTTTGAAATTTTCTGCTGAGAAGCAGTAAAGCGTCACTTCTTTTACGCCAAGCTCCCTGCACCATTCAAGCAGTTGCTCAAGCTTCTTAACTCCGTATTCATGCCCCAGCCATGGCTTTAAGCCAAGCTTTCTTGCATACCTTCTGTTACCATCTAGAATTATTGCTATATGTCTAGGAACTTTAGAAGCCATGAGGAAAGAGAGTTTTATGGGTTTATATATATTTTGGATTATATTCTAAACAGAAAAACAACTCCAATTACGAAGCTTATCATTGAATAGGAAAAAGCAACTCCCCACAAATAATCATAAAAATTAACTAAAACAGGAGGCTGTGTTAATATGTTTGAAATTACATTCCCAGTAATTTCAGCGGTGCTGCCATATTTCAAGTCAATAAAAGTGCCAAATATTAATGAAAGCAAGCTGTTTGCAATCAAAAGCATGCCTATAAGTTTTACCATGTTTAAAACATCACTCGGTTGTTTTATATATCTTTCCAAATGTCGGTAAATGCTACGCATTTCCGATCATGCTCAAAAACTGAAAAGTTTTTGACATAATCCAACAAATATGTCCTGCGGCACTTTTATGCCTGCTTCAACAAACGCCCTTGCCAGGCGGTAGCCATCTGTTTGCTCGTCGCCTTCAGGTTTAAAGTCAAGCAGCTTCTTCAAAGTCAGACTGCACATAAAGCCGTCATTAATCAGCAGGGCAGCATTCTTTTTATTTTTTTTAATATTTGCATTGCCTAAGTCTATCGAGAATTCCTCTTTGCTTATTCCAAACTTAAAAAGCTCCCATTCCACCAAGTCGTTGATTATTCTGTTTTTGCCGTTGCTTTGAATGTAATTTTGAACGTCTTCAATTTTGGAATGCCTTAAAAAATCCACATTGTTCTTCAAATCAAATCTGTAGGCCCTCCCAATGTATCCCTTGACTTTTTGCCTGCTGCCTTTTTTATGCCACTTACTCTCAACCATATATGCATACTCTTTCCCCTTTATTTTCTTGATTCTGAAGAAAGCCATAGGAAGAGTTAGGCACTATGAATTTATAAGCTTTTTGGCTGTTTTTTGAATTATTTTCATATACAAAACAAGAATTAGACGAAGTTTTTATCTTACTTCCCTGACAAACTCCTTTTTGAATTTTGAGTTGTTTTTCTGCAGGCGCTGGACTGCGTTGATGAGCGCATTTTTCGGGCTTTCCTCCCCATCAGTTTCAACAATAATCTGGGGCACGCTTATCTGGGGATGCCTTATGCTGTATGTTGCAATCTTGACATGCTTGTCGTTCCAAAGCTCTGCCTTTACGGCATTGCACAAGGTGTGGTCGACGCCCTTAACTTCAACAATCAGCCTGTTCTTTTTATCGTCGAGAATTTTGATTTCCATATTGCGCTTGCAATGGTACATCAGCCTTATTTAAAAATCTTTTGTTGATGACGGCTTTTATTTTATCGTCGACAAACTGATTATATTCGCTCAAGCCTAAAGCAACTGACATTGATTCTGTGGATTCGCCGTCGATGGAATGCAAAAGAGGCCTTTAATGGGAATCTAAAGTCCCAAATATGGGTAATCTCTGCATTGTTTTTGGCAGAAAACCGCTCCAAAAACGCCTTAGTCTCACTTTTATGGAAAGAGTACACAACAGGGGCTGTTTTTAATGCCTTTTCAAGGAAAAGAATATCTGCATGAATCATTTTTGTTCCAAAAGGCGGGTTTTCAAGAACTACCTCTGCTTTCCTTTCAAGCTTCATAATATCCTGGCAGGCAAACTCCGCCTTTCCCAGCCGGTAACCCTCACTTTTTACCTTTGAGACGTTGTTTTTGGCTGTTTCGAAGGCTTTTTCATCAGAATCAACAAAAACTGCCATGTTGGCGCCCAATAAAAGCGCCCCTATACCGAGCATTCCTGTTCCGCACCCTAAGTCAGCTATCACTTTTCCTTCTATGTCCCCCAAAAGACAGGCATTCCAAAGCACAGAAGCGCCTATCTCGCTGTCCATAATGTACTGCTCCTGCCTCACTTTTGGCTTGTAGAAGCCTTCCAAGCCCGATAAAGCTATTGCCAGCCTTGATTTTGACATGTTTTTAGTCATTTTGAACTCTCACTTTCCATGAGTAAACTTTTATTTTTTATATCTTTTCAATATTGAAAATAAATTTTACCCTATTACTTCATTTTAACACTATCCATCCCTAACTTAATGCCTACTCCAAGGCAAATTTGGTTATTTTGCTGCTTTTATTTAACTTGCTAAAAATTTTCCTGCACTGCCAGCTTCAAAACTAAAAATCACATCTTTTATTTTAATTTTACCAGATTTTAGCCATTGTATCACCCACCTTTGTCACTTTATCCACAGTCTTGTCTTATTCCCAATACTATCCTAAAATAGTCTCAACTTTATAAATTTATCGACGATAGTTAATCCCAATTTAGTCTTATTATAATCCCAAATTATTCCCAGAAATGAAAAGATTTATATAATTTGGACTGCAAGCCATTATTATGTTCTGGAAAAGGGACGATACCGAAAAAAGACTGAAGCAGATGAATGAAATTCTGAAAAAGTCATTTGCAAACGTGAAAAGGGACACAACCAACATTTTCCAGTGGATGAACTACTTCTACAGGAAGGAAATGGAGCAGGAGCATCTTATCAAAAGGCTGCAGCTTGAGCTTTCCTACATGCCGAAGACAAGAGAGGACATAAAAAGAATTATCGATGATTATTACTCATTTGAAGGCATAATGTCAAAAATAAGCGAGTTGAATTACAAGATAGACGAATTGGCACGCAAGCATGCAGCCCAGGCTGAAAGAAATGTTGCTCAGCCTGTGCACAGGGAAATGCATCCGGATATCTCATACATTGAAAAAAGGCTGGAAATGCTGGAGCAAAAGAGGATGTCAATAAAGGAAAAAATAATGAGAAAGCTCACCAGAAATTCGAAGGAATATGTCAAAAGCATTATACTTTCATACATCAGGAAATACGAGAAAATATCTGCATTGCAGCTCAAGGAAATAGTTGTTGACGAGCAGAACTTCTGCTCCAAAAGCTCATTTTACAGGCTGTTGGAAGAGGTAGAGGAATCTGACGATATAGGCGTTGTAAGGCATGGAAAGGAGAAGCATTATGTTTCAAAGGTTATAAAGCGAACCTGACTAATAGAGAATAGAAATTTATATAAACCCCCCTTTTACCCAAATTTTTGGGGGTGAATCACATTTTTGGAAAATTTTTTCTTAGAGGCAGCAGTCTAGGGCTAAAAGGCAAAAAACTAAAGCAGGAATTCACAAAAATCAGGCAGGAATTTGAGGAGCATCTGCAGTCAATTAACGAAAACACTAACGAGATTGCAGCAAATTACGAGTACACTTGCGAGATTGAAGCAAAGCTCGACAAATTAAGCGAAAGAGTTGACCAGCTCCAGATGTATCTTGAATCAGCTTCCGGCAATTTTGTCTCAAGAGGCAAGGATTTTGATGTCAAAAGGCTAAACAGGAGAGAGCAAGAAGTGTTTTTGGTCATCTACACTCTTGAAGAGGAGAAAGGCAGCTTGACTTATGAAGACATAGCAAAAAAACTTGATATGTCAGAGCAGCTTGCAAGCAATTACGTCGCATCGCTCATAGAAAAGGGTGTCCCAATAATCAAGCGATACCTTAATTCAAGGCCCTATCTGAAGCTTGATCCGGAATTCAAGACTTTGCAGGCAAAGGAAAACATTCTGCAGTTAAGCCTGCAGGAATTCGGCTTTTAAAACTTATTATCATTGATTAAAAGATTTAAGCTACAAGCTATCCAATGGACTTTTTACTTTTTTTAACTGCTGTGTTGAAACCTTTGTATAGATTTGTGTTGTTGACAAATTTGAGTGGCCAAGAAGTTCTTGTATGACTCTTATGTCAGTTCCAGCTTCAAGCAAATGGGTTGCAAAGCTGCTCCTCAACGCATGGCAAAACACTCTTTTTTTGATGCCGGCTGTTTTTGCAGCTTCCTTTACTACCTTTTGGGCCTGCCTTGCCGTTATTGGATGGTTTTTGATTGAAAATATATACGATGAGCTGTCTTTTTTGTTTTTTAGGTACTCATTTAAATGCAAAATTAAGCTGTCTGATAAAATTATATACCTTTCCTTGTTGCCTTTGCCGTGCTTAATCTTGCCGATTTTTTCGTTTAAGTCAAGATCGTCGATTTTCAGGCTGACGCATTCGCTTACCCTCAGCCCTGACGAGTACATGAACTCAATCAAAAGCCTGTGCTTTGGGTTTTCAGCTGCATTTAGGAGTTTTCTTACCTCATCTTTTGTAAGGACTGTAGGAAGCTTTTTCTCCGGCTTTGGCGCCTTGACAGCATTAAAGGCTCTATTTTGCAAGATTTCATTGTAGAAGAACTTGAGGGAGCTTAAGGCAAGATTTACGCTGCTGGGCTTATATTTCAGCTCTGTCATCAAACAAGCTATATATTTTTTCGCATCATCTTCATCAACAGCTTTTGGCTCTTTTTTAGTGAATTCAGCAAACTTCCTGTTGTGGTAGAGGTAAGTATCAACAGTCCTCTTGCTAAACCCTCTTATTTTTAGCTCTGTCGCTAATTTTTCAAACATTTTTGCCTCTTTTAGAAATATCTGGACAGAACTTATATAAAAAACTTCTTCTAATCTGTATTATACGAACTTTCTCTGTGCCTTGATTAATTTTTACTAAGAAACCACCATGAAAATCGCTTGGATACGATTGATTTGCATTAACTTATGTATTTTTTGATGTCCATTAACGAACTCAATAAAAAAATAAAAAATAGACCCGCCACCACTCTCCCCACCACCCACCCATTTCTGTTGCATTTGATTTACTACTTGATTGTGGCGAAAAGCGAAAGATTTATATAGAGGTTGTATTTACAGTTTAATGGGTGGATAATAATGACTCAAGCTCAAGCAGAAAGAGTAACTTATCAATCAAAGGCTGCTCAATACAAATTAGATCCTAACAAAGTATTTGAAGTAGTTGCAATGTTGGGACAATATATAGATTTTCAGAATGCAAATCATCCAAAAGTAAATCCTGATTTTTTAAGTCCATCAGTTTCTCTTCAAGGAAATGGAAGGAAGTTAGTTCTAAGTGCAGAAGCTGTAAACCAACCGGGATTTTTGACAAGTTTTGATTTAGCCACTTTAGTTTTAAGTGAAGATGGTAAAGAACTTACATTTGAAGTTCATGAACATCCAAGAGTTGCAATAGATCCTAAGGATTTGGAATATGTTGCTAATCAATATAAACTAAAGTAATTACAAGTCCGTCTAATGCCACGATAAATTATTTACAATCCAAGCGATTTTCATTCTTTGAGGCTTCGTCTAATCTCGGTAGATTAAACAAACTTTTTTTCTAAAAGTACGCCTCAAACATTTTTGGGCACAGAGAAAGTTTAGAACCCTTCGGGCGTATAATACTCGCAAAGCAAACTTTTTCCGAATTTCATTCAGGAAAAAGTCTCGTCGTTCCAGATGAGGTTTTTTCGTGGGTTGCCTCGAAAAAACTCGCTTTGCTTTGGGCATTAGGCGAACATTTTTTGTGCCTTTATATTAAAATCGACTTTTACCAAAGTCACGAAGACCAACGGATAAGGGGGTTTGAGGGATTTATTACGATGAAACACTATCTTTTCGTGCTTTAAGTGGGATTATTTGACAAGAACTTGATGTTTTTTGATAAATTGCACATCCAATAACGAAAAACACATTAAACTAAAAATATTCAATCGACCCACCTCCACTCTCCCCACCACCCACCCAAAATATAGAAAAGATTTTATACAATCTCTCAAATTGTAGCTTATCATGAAACCATGGATTAAGTGGGTTAGTTACTTTCTGATATTCAGCTTCTTAATAACTGGAATGAGGGCTT
>JACPMT010000065.1 GCA_016185815.1 Candidatus Woesearchaeota archaeon | reverse complement strand
CTCAGCCATCAAAGGCATCGCTCACTCAACCTAACATTTTTTCAGCTCTACAAAATTTATCCGCTCTGAAACTTGTGGGTTGCCTCAAGTTTCGAGGGAAAATTTTGTGAGGAAAAAATGTTCGCCTAAAATTGTACGTTAAATGAACTTTCAACCAACTTACTCCATCCTCAAAAACTCACCAATATACTCCATCATTTTTTCTTTTTTATCAAGATTAATTGAAACTTGTTTTCCGTAGCTTGTTTTCTTCAAATGCAAAATGCCCTCCTTTATCAATTCCTCAGACATGTCTTTAGCTCTGCCTTTTATTTCCGGCGGAAAGCTTTTGGGCAAGTTTTCTATTGCTGTATGGCTATGCTCAAATTTTCCTTTACGAGTTAGCTTATGCAATATTTTACCTTTAATCTGCCCATCAGTCCACATAAAAGTCCACCAAAATAGACTTTGAAAGGTAAGATTTATATACTTCTGCTATTAAACAGGTTTTATGGAAGAAAAATCATTATTATTAAGCCTAACAGGAGAAATGCCATTATTTAAGATAATTGATTTCCTGTTGGAAAACAAAGGCATGGATTTCACCAAATCAGACATCTCAAAAGGCGCAGAAATTTCAAGGGCTTCTTTATTCAATTACTGGAATGAAATAGAAAAGCATGGAATTGTAAAAACGACAAGAAGTTTTGGAAAAACAAAGCTTTATACTTTAAATGTTAAAAATCCAGTTACACAGAAGATAATTGAACTGGAAAAAACGCTTATTTCTGAAGCCATGGATAAAGCAAGTAAAAGAAAAGAAATAATGTTGGAACACTAATTTAAACTACCAAACCTTTAAATAAATCTCATTAATCTTTTTCTTTATGGATGAAGAAGTCAAACGAAACTACATCAAAGCCGGCAGAATATCTGCCGAAGTTCTTGAATATGGCAAATCATTGATTAAGAAAGGCAATTCTTTTTTGGAAACAACAGAGTCAATTGAGAAAAAAATCTTTGAGCTTGGAGGAAAACCTGCTTTCCCAGTACAGATTTCCTGCAACGAGATTGCAGCCCATTTCTGCGTTGAAGAGGATGACAAGGCAATTTTTGACGAGCAGGTTGTTAGTTTGGATTTAGGGGTTCATGTAAATGGAGCAATTGGCGACAATGCCTATACAATTGATTTGTCAGGAAAGTATAGTGATTTGGTCAAGGCTGCGCAAAAAGCATTGGAAGAGGCGCTAAAAATCATAAATGTAGGGACTGAATTAAAGGAAATTGGCAAAGTTATAAATGATGCAATTGCGAGTTACGGCTACAATCCTGTAAGAAACTTGTCAGGGCACGGATTGGATTTGTACAACATTCACGACAAGCCGACGATTCCAAACATCGACAATGGAGACAAAACAATTTTGCAAAAAGGAATGGCATTTGCAGTTGAGCCGTTTGCAACAACTGGCTCAGGAGTTGTGCACGAAAGCGGCTTGCCAACAGTTTTCATGCTTGAGCATAAAAAGCCTGTTAGGAGCCCAATAACAAGGGAAATTTTAAGGGAGATAGAAACTTATGAAGGTCTGCCTTTTGCCAAAAGATGGTTAACAAGAAAGTTCGGGGCAAAAGCGAACTTTGCATTAAGGGAATTGACACAGCTTGGCATGATTCATCAATTTCCGCCCTTGGTTGAAGTAAACAAAGGAATAGTAACGCAAGCAGAGCATTCTGTTTTAATAGATGATGAAGGGGAAGTAATTGTTTTAACTGGATACTAAGTTCTAAAGAAAGTTTTATAAACCATTCAGTAATAACAAGAAGAATGATAATTGGGGACATATCAGTATTATTAATAGAGACGGGAGAAGATCCTGAAGTGCTTGGCATTTATCAGCGCCAATTACAAAAGGCAGGAATTACTGCTTTAGATACAGCAATAAGTCTTGATGCAGCGTTAAATTTGGTTTCTGGCAAACCTTACCACCTGGTTATTAGCAATGAACAAGAACCTTTAAGGAAAACAAAGGAGTTAAGAATCAAACCAGTATGTGTTGGTTTGGGTGCAAATCCTTTTGATATTAGACTTTGGAAAGGCTTTACAGATTACTACTACACTAAAAGAACATTTTATCCGCCAGGCAACGGTTTGCAAGAAGTTCTTCAAAAATTTAGGGGCAGACAATAAGGCAATCATTTAGTCTCTTAACTTCTTGACAACCTCGTCAACTTCCATCAACTCTTCTTTCCCACTTTTCATATCCCTCAACTTAACCTTATTTTCCCCTAATTCCTTTTTTCCAACAAAAACAACAAATGGAATGCCAAGCGAATTTGCATACTCAAGGTTCTTGCTTGGGCCTTTGTCCATTGAATCAATGTCTGTGTTGATGCCTGCATCCCTCAATTGCTGGGCTATTTTCATGCTTTCGTTTAATGTTTTGATTGGGATGATGTAAACTTTTGTATTTGTTTTCTGCCTTGTTTTTTGTTTTTCGATTAATGCGTCATAGACCCTATCAACTCCAAAACTAACGCCAACTGCAGGATAATTTCCTTTGCCTAAAAAAGCCCCTATCATGTTGTCATACCTGCCGCCTGCGCAAACTGAACTTTTGACGCTGCTGTTTTTCAGGAATGCCTCAATCACTGTGCCTGTGTAATAAGCCAATCCTCTCGCCAGAGAAACATCGAAATCAGCCTCAAAATCCAGGTTTCTTAAATAAGCCAGTAATTGCTCAATATCATTCAGCCCTTCAGAGTTTTTTAATATTTTTTTTAATTGTGAGATTTTTTGCTCGTTGCTTCCTTTGATGTTCAGTATATCTATTATTTTATTGCTTTTTGAATCATCAATTTTTTGCTCCTTTAATTCGTTTCTAACAACATTTATTCCGAGCTTTTCCAACTTGTCTATTGACAAAATAACATTTTCCTGCCTGTTTTTTTCAATGCCGCAGTAATCCAAAACATCATTCAGCAATTTTCTATTATTAACTTTGATAACAATTTCAAAATCAAGCTTGCAAAAAGCAACATAAATCAATGCAATTATTTCAGCGTCAATTGCCATCGAAGAAGAGCCAACAACATCGACATCGCATTGCAAAAACTGCCTGTACCTCGCTGATGCAACCGGGCCATCCCGAAAAACCTCTCCAATTTGGTACCTTTTGAAAGGCATCTTTATAGTTGGATTCATGCCAACATATCTTGACAACGGGACAGTCAGGTCATACCTCAAGCCAAGCTCCCTATCGCCCTGGTCCTTTAATTTGAATGTTTCTTTCAATATCTCAGCCCCTCCTGCATATTTGGAGGATAAGACATCAAACCTTTCAAGAATTGGCGTATCCAAGGGAGCATACCCGTAAAGCTCAAAGACTTCCTTTAGAGTGCTGACTACCTTATCTCGCACTATTTTCTCTTCAGGCGAGAAATCCCGCGTTCCTTTTGGTATTTGAAGGTTCATTTTAAGTTCTATTTTGATTTTGGTTTAAAAACCTTGTTATAGAATTGAGACTTTTTATTTTGTAATCCCCTTTAACCTTATACCCGACAGTAACACAGCCCGTTCTTTTCCCAGCAATCATGTCATTTTTTGTGTCGCCAATTAGAATTGTGTTTTTTGGCTTGACTTTCAGCATTTTGCACGCTTTCAATATCATGTCAGGAGCAGGCTTTCTTCTTTTTACATCGTCCATTGTTATAATAACCTGGAAATATTTTTTTAGACCGTGGTGATTTAATATCATTGATGTTATAAGTTTTGAAGAATTTGTTATAAGTCCAAGCTTTCTATTCTGTTTTTTTAGTTTTTGAAGGACATTGGTTGATTGCGGGAATAGCTCAACATGGCTTTTCCATTTCATAAAGTTTGTATTATGTGTGTTCTTAACCTCTTCTACTGTTCTTCCAATAAAATATTTTTTAATATCCCTTTCAATAGGGCCGCCCCATTGTTTTGAAAATTTAGCTTTTGATAATGCCCTTAAACCAAAATGCTTTAAACTATCATTAAAAGTGTGAAACCATGCCTCAAAAGAATCGACCAATACTCCGTCCAAGTCAAACAAGACAGCCTTAACTCCCTCTTTTTGCACGATATCTCCCCCTTTTTTCAACAATTCCGAGCCTTTTTAGCGTTTCATTTGATTTATTTGCATTTTTTTTTTATGAGTCCATTGCAGATTGGAAGCATTTTTCCCATATTCTGTAGTGCTTTTACTCAAGCCCTTCTTT
>JACPMT010000064.1:28408-37780 GCA_016185815.1 Candidatus Woesearchaeota archaeon | reverse complement strand
GCGTGCCTTATGCCGGTGTAAGCGGGTTTACATCCAAAGGAAACCAGACACTGATATTCTGGATTGATGTTCCAGCATCTGGCTTAAGCGCGCAAACCTACAACAACACATGGAACCTGACTGTTGTGGACTTGTCGTAAAGTTTTTATATCTTTAATTAATTTTGGCTTTAAAATGAGGCTGGCAGCTCTATTTTTAATCTTATTTTTGTTAAGCTTGGAATCAAGCTTAAGTGCAAAAGCCTTGGCAGTTGCATCAGACTACTTGGAGGACAACACGCTTACATTGACAGAAGAAAATTCCGCCATCTACAGCATTAGGCTGCAAAATCCTGATTCTTATGAGCAGATGGTTAAGGTAGATTATGACAATCAATTCATGAAGGCTCTTGATTTCAAAGAAGAGTACACTTTGCCTCCGCAATCTTCAATAAGAATAGAATTCAATGCCACTGCGCCAAAATACGATAAAAACAACAATCTGTTTGTTGTGAGCTACACAGTTCATCAACTGACTGGGCCGTCAGGAGGAGGCATACCATTCCTGACTAAGATAAATAAAAGCTTTAAGCTTAAAGTAATAAAAAATCCCAGCAAATTCCATATAGATTATGACTACGCGGCATATGCTGTTATAGCTCTGGCGTTCCTGCTGTATGTTTTTAGAAAAAAACGCGCCTGGAAGCGTTCAAAGCGAAAATTCCGTAAATTCTTATAAAATTAAAATAGAAAAGTAATTAAATGTAAACTCCAATTAAACTTTCTTATGAAAAAAAAGCGGCTATTCCTTTTATTGTCCCTGACAATGCTGCTCTGCACATTTGCAATTGTCCACAGTCAAGTTGGCGTTGGCATTCAAATAGCGGATACTTCTGGGCCCATAATCAATTTAATATTTCCATTTAACAATTCCGGCAACATACATGGAAATGTCACATTTGCTTATAATGCAAGCGACGCAAGCGATATAAGCAATTGTTCTCTGATAATCAATAACGAAGTTAATCTGACAAACAGCCCGATTGCAAAAGACACTAGGATATTTTTCAACTTAAACAACTCGCTTATAGGGGGGTATAACTGGAGCGTCAATTGCACTGATAGCTTAAGTTTTGTCGGAGCAAGCCCAAGAAGAAGGGTTATAACTAATTCATTTACGCATTTTAATGGCTCCACAAGCAATTTATCCTCATTTGACATTAGAAACATAACTAACTTTATTGTTGAAATCACAAATTCTGGAAAGATTAATTTTAGCCAAGGCATAGATCTAAGCCAGGGTTTTGACTTGGACAGGTACATAAACATATCATTCAACAGGATTGAAGTTAACTCAAGCGCAATTCCTAGTTTAAACATATCTGCAACTCTGCAGCTGGAAGGTTTGGCTTTCTCAAATCCGAGAATTGCAATGGATGGAATAGTGTGTCCAGAAACTATATGCAAAAAAATCTCTTACTTAAGTGGAACTTTGATATTTAATGTGTCTCATTTTACAACTTTTTCTGCAGAAGAAGCCCCGGCAGAAGAAAGCCCGTCTCCAAGTCCAAGCGGCGGAGGGGCATCCGGCGGTGGTGGCGGAGGAGGGGGGGGAGGGGGAGGCGGCCCAGCGCCAGCTGTCCCTATAGCCACAGATTTCAGCGTGAATAAGACCACCCTTAAGGTTGTGCTTAAGCAAGGGCAGACAAAGACAGAGGCATTCAGCATCAAGAATACAGGAACGTCAATATTTGACGTAAAGGCGTACTTAGGCGATATCGAGAAGTTCAAAGTTTCTCCGGATGCAAATGAGATATCACACACATTGAATCCTGACGAAGAAAAGACAATAGAGCTTGTTTTCAAGGCACTGGAAAATGAAAAGCCGGATATTTATCCCGGAAAAATTTCGCTTAAGGGCCCTTCTACGGAAAAGGAGATTATCACCATAATTGAAGTGGACTCCGCAGAGCCGTTGTTTGACGTGGATGTTGAAGTGTTATCTGGATCCAAAAAAGTGTTTCCCGGAGAAGAGCTGTTATTAGAGGTCAACTTATTTAATGTAAGGGGCTTTGGAAGAGTTGATGTCGTTGTTGACTACGCAATAAAAGACCTGCAGGGAAACCTGATAGCCAGCGAGCATGAAACTTTGGCTGTTGAAACCCAGTCAAAATTTACAAGGGCATTGACAATACCGAGCGACTTGAGGCCCGGGAATTATGTTGCATTCGCAAAAGTCACTTATGCTGATTCTGTAGGGACAAGCTCTGACTTGTTTGAGGTCACAGCCAAGGCAATAAGGCTGTACCCAATACAGTTCAGAGATTACAAGGTTATTTTATCAATTGGGGCTGTAATTTTGATAGCTGGCGCTGTCATATTTTCAGCCTACAAGTTTGGCTATGTCAAGAAAAAGGCGCCTAAAACAAAGGAAGAGGAAGCAAAGCAATTGCAAGCAGGAGATAAGGCGCAAAAGTTAAAAAAGGAGCTTGAGGCTTTAGAAGGGGCGTATAAATCAGGCTTTATTTCAGGGGAGTCATACACAAGGGACAAGCAAAGGATAGAGGATAAGCTAAACAGATTAAAATAGGAATATTGATTACATCCCATTGAACCTATATTCTATTAAACCAAAAATTCTTAAATATTGCCTAGTTATCCTTGCATATGAAGAAATTATTTTTGTTGACTTTTTTGTTTATAACATTAAATTTGTTGCTGATTCCTAATGTTATTGCCAAGCAAGGCCATATGAAGCTATTGGCAGTAAAGGAAACAGAGCAAGGCTATGAAGGCGGCATAGCAGATTTATATCTTGAGACCAAGCCAGGAACCGGAAGAGTTTTTCTTGAGACATTTCCTCTGACAAGAACAGACACTCAAATGTCAACAAGGTTTGCAAAGGCTATAGCATGCGATATTATTGAGAAAGAATGCGATGACATTGATTTTTTCTATACTATAACAGCTGATTCGGCAATCATAGCAGGGCCGAGCGCAGGCTCCTCGATTGCTGTGCTGACAGTTGCAATGCTCGAGGGCCTTGAATTGAACGAAGATTATGCCATAACCGGCACAATAAATTCCGGTGGCTTAATAGGGCCTGTAGGCGGCTTAAAGGCAAAAGTGGAGGCTGCGAAGAGAAATGGCATAAAAAGGGTTTTAATACCTGCCGGCGAGATAGTAGCAAGGGTCGGCAACACAACAACAGACTTAAAAAACCTTTCAAGAGAATTGGGCATTGAAATTATTGAAATATCAACATTAAGCGAGGCTGTCAGGGAATTCACAGGCAGGGAGCTAAAGCAGAGATTCAAGAGCATAGACATAAGCGAGGAATACACAAACACAATGAAATCCCTGGCAAAAGAGCTGTGCGACAGGGGCAACAAGCTAAAGGCAGAGGCAAAGGAATTGAAATACTCAATCAATGTTTCTGCATTGAAAGATAATGCCCAGAACCTTACAAGCAAGGGAAAGGAAGCTTTTGAAAAACAGACATTTTACTCGTCAGCAAGTTATTGCTTCGGGGCAAATGTCGAGTACTCCACTTTGCTGCTGCTCTCAAAAAATCTTTCCAGAGACGAGGCAGTGAAAGAGATTGAAAAATTAAGCAAGGAAATATCTGATTTTCGCGATAATGTTGAAAGCCTTGACAAAAAGACAATAACTGATTTAGAGGCTTATATCGTAATCAAGGAAAGGCTTGCAGAAGCAGAAGAATATGCAGCACAATCTCTTGAAACATTGAACAGGACGAACAATACAGAAAGGATTGCAAGAACTTTGGCGTACGCCTCTGAAAGAGTCAATTCAGCATATTCATGGGCGACTTTTCTGGGCAAAAAGGGCAAGACATTCAACTTAAACAAGGATGTGCTAAAAAAATCCTGCCAGAACAAGATAAGCGAGGCTGATGAGAGAAAGCAGTATGTTGAATTGTATTTCCCAGAAACCTTGGACACAATAAAAAAGGAAATTGACAAGGCAACTGAAGAGCTTGAGAAAGGAAACTACGAACTTTGCTTGTCGCAGGCAAGCAAGGCAAAAGCCGATGTTGACATTATCCTGAGTGTATTTGGGGTTGACAGCGAGCAATACAAGAATATTGTCGAGAGAAAGCTTGAAATAGTAAAAAACAACATTGCAAGAGAGGCTGCAAAAGGCATCTTCCCGATTCTGGGGTACAGCTATTATGAGTATGCAAATTCCTTAAAAAACAGCGACGTGTTTTCCGCTTTGCTTTACTCGGAATATGCCCTGGAGCTCGGCAACCTTGACATCTATTTCAAGGAAAGCAATGACAAAAAGAAAATTATAGACATTGACAAGAATTTATTAGGCATGTTTTTGGCAGGTGTTCTGGCTGGAGTTATTGCTGCCTCTTTAGTGAAAAGAAAGAAAATAATAAGAAAGAGCGTAACAGCAGCTAAAATCAAAAAACGAAAGTGATTATAAACCCGAGCAGAACTTGTGCAAGCCCTGCCGGGAAAAAAGAGGTGATAGATTATCACTTAAAGAAGTGATAAATAATCACTATGAAATGGTTTGTATGTATTATCACTTTAAAATGAATAAACTTATATTTAAACTTTTCTATTCAAATTCGGCTTTGATATTATTTTTCATTGTTCTTATTGTTTTTTTAGGCGGCTGCGTGCCCCAGATAACTGGAAAGGCAGCAAAACAAATACCGCAGGAAACTGCAAAAAATCCTGAAATATATTTCTGCCCAAGAGAGGACTGCGGCAAAGTGCTTACAAGTTTCATAAACTTGGCAAATTTCTCTGTTTATTGCGCATTTTACGATATAGATTTAAGGAATGTCGTAACTGCTCTTGCAAGGAAAAGCAAAGCTGCAGAAGTCAAGACAGTCATGGACAGCTCAAATTATGAAGGGCAGATAAAAGGCGATGGATTAAGCTTTGACGATGACAAGCAGCTGATGCACAACAAGTTTTGTGTAATTGATGGCAAAATTGTCATAACCGGTTCTTTTAACCCAACTGATAACGACAATTACAATAACAATAACAATATTGTTGTTGTTTATTCAACTGCATTAGCAAAAAATTATGAATATGAGTTCAATGAGTTGTGGGATAAAAAATTTGGAGAAGGCAACAAAGTAAAACACCCTCTATTGTACGTTAACAACATAAAAATAGAAAATTACTTCTGCCCTGAAGACAAGTGCGCATCGCATGTTATAGATTTGATTAAAAATGCAGAAAGCAGCGTTTATTTCATGGCTTTCAGCTTTACAAGCGAAGAGATTGCAGACGCCTTAGTCATGAAGGGCAATCTGGACATCAGGGGAATCTTTGAC
The DNA here is from genome assembly GCA_016185815.1 of Candidatus Woesearchaeota archaeon. GTDB lineage: Archaea > Nanobdellota > Nanobdellia > Woesearchaeales > GW2011-AR4. Next base: position 32,473 of record JACPMT010000064.1, on the reverse strand, counting down.
TCAAGCCAGTCTTCAAGCAGGTTCTCGCAACTTAAGAGGCTGCGGGAATTCGGCATCAACGCGAAAAAAGACTCAAACAAATACAAGATGCACCATAAAGTATTCATTATTGACAATGAAACTGTTGTGACCGGAAGCTTTAACCCAACATTGAGCGCTGACACTAAAAATGACGAGAATCTGCTGATTATCCACGACAAAAAAATCGCAAATGAATTTCTGGAGGAATTTGACAGCTTGTGGGCATAATTGCATAATCGAAAATTTTTTATATTGGAGATTAAACAATGCCTAGTGATATTGATGGCAAAAGAAGAGGACGAAAATTTTGACGCCTATAATGACAGGGAAGAAGACAAGGATGAAGACTACAATGATGACGTAAAGGACGACGAGGATTACGCCAAAGCGGACGACGAGGATGAAGATGAAGATGAAGATGAAGGCGATGAAGAATAGGCATCAAAACAAGCATCAATTGCAACTATACAAAAATTTATAGAGAATTTTGAAATATATTAATTTTGTCAAAATTCCCTAAGAGAACTTTGAATGAAAATGAAAAAAATAACGAATTATTCAAAGTTCTCTATAAAAACAAATCGGATTTCTTTTTCTATGGATAACATTTTAATCGTAGGCACAGTCGCTCTCGACACTATAGAAACGCCGTTTGGCAGGGTTAAGAGAGCCTTGGGGGGAAGCGCAACTTACGCCTCTTTTGCAGCAAGCCTGTTTTCAAAGCCTGCATTAATTTCCATCATAGGCACTGATTTTCCGAAAGAGTACATTGAGTTAATGAAAAAAAAAGGGATAGGCCTAAACGGCTTAAAGACAACAGGCAAGACTTTTCACTGGGACGGCTTTTATGAATATGACATGAACGAGGCAAAGACAAGAAAAACTGAGCTTAATTCCCTGGAGCATTTCAAGGTTGATGTGCCCCAGGAATACAAAAGCATAAAGTATATTTTTTTAGCGAACATTGATCCGGAATTGCAGCTTGAGACCTTAAGGCAGGTTGACAAGCCGGATTTTGCGGTTCTTGACACCATGAATTTCTGGATAAACAGCAAGAGAAAGCATTTGATGGATGTGATCAAAAAGGTTGATGTTCTTCTTATTAACGACGGCGAGGCAAGGCAGCTTTTTAACACTGTCAATCTTGTCAATGCTGCAAACCAAGTATTAAAATTGGGCCCAAAGGCAGTCATAATCAAGAAAGGCGAGCATGGCGCTTTATTGTTCACAAAAAACAAACATTTTAGCGCTCCAGGCTATCCCCTGGAAAACATAAAGGATCCAACAGGATGCGGGGACAGCTTTGGCGGGGCTTTTATCGGTTACCTTGCAAAAACCAAGGACTTAAGCGAGAAGAATTTCAGGAGAGCAATCGTCTATGGAAGCGTTGTTGCAAGCCATAATGCAGAGGATTTCGGGCTGAACAGGCTAAAAAACCTGAAAATGAGCGATATAGAAAGAAGGTACAGAGAGTTTCAGGATATAAGGGAATTCTAAACAACGGATAATTTTGATTCTAGACATCTTCCTTCAAACTTGTTGTGGCTATCATTGTCAATGTTGACTGAATTTCTTTTTTATCTTTTCTGAAATTCAGTATAAATTCATGAAATTCCTCTATATTCTTGAATTTTAATTTGATGAGCAAATCGTATTCTCCTGTTATCCCAAAGATTTCCTTTACATGATTGTTATTCAGAATCTTATTGTCGATATACTCTGACGTGCCGCCCTTGACAAGTATAAACACAATAAAATTTTCACCAATTTCCTTATTATTCAGCTTAATTGTAAATTTCTCAATTACTTTGCCTTCTATAAGCTTTTGTATCCTTTGATGGACTGTGCTTGGCCTTATACCGGTTTTTTTTGATATTTCCCTTATGGGCAGTCTCGAATCCTGCTTCAGGATTTCTATTATTTTCCCGTCCTTCCTGTCTAAATCCATCTGCTTAGTAATTTTACAGCTTATATTTAAATTTTTCTATATTTATGCAATATTTTTTAAAAAAAGTAGATATTTTCCAATTTTTATGGAAAAAAATATATAAATGTCTACCATCTACGCTGGATTGGTGGTAATCATGGATAAAGGCGCTAATTATGAAGTAAGGGATATTAAGCTTGCAGAGCAGGGCTTTCTTAACCTGGAGATAGCGGAATCAAGAATGCAGGCTCTGATGAAAGTAAAGCAAAGATTCCAAAAGGAAAAGCCGCTTAAAGGCGTAAGGATTGGGATGGCACTGCATGTTACAAAGGAAACTGCTGTTTTGGTAAGAACCTTAATTGCAGGCGGCGCAGATATTGCAATTACAGGCTGTAACCCGTTAAGCACACAGGATGATGTTGCTACTGCATTGGCAAAAGAAGGCATTAAAGTGTGGGCGTACAAAGGCGAAACAAAAGAAGATTATTACAGATATATTAACAATGTGATTAATTTCAAGCCGCACATTACAATAGACGATGGTTGCGACTTGGTCAGCGAGATACATAAAAAACATGGGCATCTTATAAAAGAAATTATTGCAGGATGCGAGGAAACAACAACAGGCATAATAAGATTGAAAGCCATGGAGAGGGACAACGCCCTTAAGTATCCAATGATTGCTGTGAATGACAACAAGACAAAGCATCTGCTGGATAATTATTTCGGGACTGGGCAGTCAACTATTGATGGAATCCTAAGGGCGACAAACATACTATTTGCAGGAAAAAATGTTGTGGTCTGTGGTTATGGGGATTGTGGCAAAGGAGTATCTCTAAAAGCAAAAGGCATGGGGGCAAATATCATAGTTACGGAAGTTGACTCTTTCAGAGGATTACAAGCCGCTCTTGACGGCTTTAGGGTAATGCCAATAAAAGAAGCTGCAAAAACAGGGGACATATTCATTACTGTGACAGGCAATAAAAATGTTATAGATATGGAACATATGAAATTAATGAAAGATGGCGCAATCTTAGCCAATTCCGGCCATTTTGATGCTGAAATAAATGTCAACGAGCTTAAAAAAATTGCAAAACCGAGAAGAGTAAGGCCTTTCCTTGATGAATATAAGGTTAATGGCAAGAAAATATATGTCTGCGGGGAGGGAAGGCTTGTTAACCTTGCCGCTGCAGAAGGGCACCCAAGCGAAGTTATGTCAACATCTTTCTGCGGGCAGGCCCTAGCAGTTGAATATGCTGTTAAGAACAAGGGAAAGCTGCCAATAAAGGTTATACAGCTTCCTGAGGAAATTGACAACTACATTGCAGATCTTCAGCTCGAGGCAATGGGCATAGAGATTGACAAGCTCACAAAAGAGCAAAAGAAATATATTGAAAGCTGGGAAGAAGGGACATAGAAAATTAAGAATTAAATTAATAAAAAATAGACTTAATAAAATTCATTACAAAACAAAATTTTTCACTTAAATCCTGCTTCTTCCTTCTCAACCAATGAAAACGGCGTCTGGTCAAACAAAATCTTTAAACCGTCATCGCCTATAGCGACAGGATAGACGTCCAGGCTGTGGTCTTGCCCCCTTACCTTTGCAACTGTAAGCACCCTCTCAAAATAAGAGCCTTTTCTTATCCTTGAAAGCACGATAAAGCCCTCAAAGACAAAGTCCATCATATCATAGGTCAGCCTGTCAAAGTCTGTAACAGACCTTTCTGAGACAGCCAGAAATGTGGCACCTGCTTTTTTCATTTCCTGCATAAACATAAGAACCTGCCTTCTGTATTCCATCTTGTTGCCGTTGAATCTCGGATAGAGGTACTCAAAGAATATCAGCGAGTCAAGCGCAACTCTCTTTACCTTGTTCTTTTTTATTGCATCAGTCAAGCCCTTTACAGAAGCCAATCCGCCTTTTAATGTTGCTATGGGCTTTTGCACAAAGAAGATTTTGCCTTTGCTTTCCATTGATTTGAAGTCCATCCCGAGGTTGGCTGCATTTTTTCTTAAGTCGTCAAGGTTGTCCTCTGTGGTTATGAAGATGCCATTTTCATTATAGTCTTTTGCGCCATAGTAGATGAACTGCAAGGCAAGTATTGTTTTGCCTG
>JACPMT010000064.1:0-28369 GCA_016185815.1 Candidatus Woesearchaeota archaeon | reverse complement strand
CTTAAGCCGCCTTTAAGCACATGATCCAAGCCAGGCACTCCTGTTTTTATAAGCTCGACTGCCAAAATATCACCCTTTTTTCTTATTTTTACCTATACTAATATAAAAGATTTATGTTTTAGTCATTTAATTCGAAAAGTTTATATTCATAGCGATAGAATTCTCCATTAAAAAAGTGGTGGAAATGCTGGAACTCAAAGAGACTTTCAAAAGAGAGGTCAAAAGCTTAAAGGACTACTTGATTCTTGTGACTGTAGATGCAAAAAGCTACCAAAAAACAGCTATTGACATTGTCAAATCTCTTGTCAAAGAGGACGGCATTCCGGGCGTTTATGTAACCTTAAACAAGCCCTATGACATCATGCAGAGAATTCTTCAAAGCAACGGCATAGACACAAGGCTCATAATTTTCATTGACGCTGCCTCAAGAACAGAGGCAAAAAAGGTCGGGAACTGCCTGTACATAGGAAGCGCTGAAAAATTAAGCGACATGTCTGTTGCTATGGACCAGGCAGTCAAGGCTTTGCCGAGTGAAAAATTCCTTATTTTTGATTCTTTAAATACATTGGCTATTTTCAACAAACTAGCAACTGTGGCAAGATTTGTGCATTTCTTGACTGCAAAGATGAGGGAGTGGAAGGTAAAGGGTATTATAATAACGCTTGAAAAGGAGACTGAGGAAGCCTTATTGGACGAGCTTACGCAGTTTTCAGATGCCAGAATAGACAGAGGAGGTGGATCTTAATGGTGCATTTGATTGTGGTTGGCGTTACAACAGTCGTATTTGGTATCGCTTCCCTATTTTTGATTTCAAGGGCAAGAAACAGGTTAAGCGAGGGCTCTATAAGAAGGTACATGGATAATTTTGCAATATGCCTCGCTTTTATTGTCATTTTTTCAGTATGGCAGACTGCAAGAAGCTTTTTTGGCGTCAGCATAGATGTTGAAGGGCTGTCAACCTATCCGGAATATATATTCATAGTCTTTGCTTATATGGCATTTATTGTCGCTTCTTTCAGGGTTCTTAAAATAAGCGAAGAATTCGGGTTTAAGGAAGACGGGAGAAAGATAGAGCAGCTTGTAAGGGCAAAACCAAGAAGGAAAAGCAAAAAATGAACTTGAAATCACAAGTCAGTGTTGAGTACATGCTTATCATGGGCTTCGCAACGCTTATGACAATTCCGCTTTTGCTTATTTACTACACGTATACCTCAGACTCAGGCGATTCAGTGGCAGCAAGCCAGGCACTGCAGATTGCCAGAAAAATAGCTGATTCCTCGGAATCAGTTTATTATCTTGGCAAGCCTTCGCAGACAACGCTGAAGCTTAATTTTCCGGATAATATATATTCAACGAATTTGTCAAACAAGGAGGTTGTGTTTAAGATAAAAACAAAAAATGGCATAACAGACATAGTGCAGGTTTCTCCTGTCAACATGAGCGGGAGCCTGCCAATAACGCAAGGCATACACATCATAACAATAAAGGCAGAAGAGGGGTATGTTCAGGTAACATCAAACTGAAAAATTCAATTAAAAAAATAAAACACGAGAGCGACTTTTGGATGTATACTGTGATAAAAGTAAACCGCTTGTCGATAAATCGCAAAGAGATTTTCGATCATGCTCGGAAATCCTTGATTTCCGACATTTGATATTTTATTGAATTTATAGGCGAGGCGAAAATGATTGGCAAGGAAATTTTCGCCGAGCACAAGAATTTGTCCGAAGGACGGATTGAAGTATAATTTTACTATTAAAACGATTTAAAAAAGAGGTGTATTATGCATTCTAAGGCACAAATAAGTGCTGAATTTTTCATATTCCTGGGGCTGGCTTTCCTGATAGCCATAGCTTTCGAGCTTGCCTCCCTGGACCAGCTAAATGAGTTCAGGATTCAAAAAGAAAATGAGGCTGTCAAGGACCTTGCACTGAAGCTGCAGCAGGAATTAATGACAGCCGCTGCTGTTGAAGACGGCTATGTGAGGGCTTTTGATATTCCAGACAAGCTTGACAGCATTAATTACTCATTGACGACTTTTAACAACCGTACAATAACTGTACAGTCTAAAAACAGCCTGTATATTGTTGCAATTCCAAAAGCATTTGGGAATGTAACTAAAGGTACTAATGTGATAAACAAAACAGGGGGTGTTATTTATATCAATTAAATTATCAAATAAATCACAAGCATGGTACATGGACTTTGCAATAGCTTTATTGCTTTTTACTTTCACTTTGGTAGTCTATTTTAGCTACACAAACAACTTTCAAAAGCAGGAAAAGGGCGACTTAGATGTCATGCTGTCGGATGCAAAAGCTGTTTCATCTTCACTGGCTTTAAGCGGCTATCCAGCCAACTGGGATGGTACAACAGTCATAAGAATAGGAATTGCCGACGAGCAAAAGCTCAATGCAACAAAAGTAAAATCCTTCAAGCAGCTTAATTACTCAAAAACAAAAGCAAATTTTGGCACATTCTATGATTATTTTGTATTTTTTGTCAACGAAAATGGAGAAGTCTTGAACATAAACGGAGTTTGCGGGATTGGCTACACGACCATTAACCCAAGTTACAATGTAAAAAGCGCTTATTATTACTCTAGCGAGACTGATAAATTTTTGAAGGATTTTATGAACGAGACTTTTGAAGCTGATATTTATTTTGGCGATGACGGCAATAATGTGAAAGATATAGATGGTCTGATGAGTAATATAAGCAAATACGGGTTTCTTGTGTTTGAGCATCCTGACATCTCTCCGTCTTATTTTGACGATTTTAAAACAGCAGTTGAGAATTATTCTTCGAAAGGGGGATTAACCATGTTCAGCGGCCAGCTTATAAGCGCTCAGGGACAAAATCTTGCAGGAGCAGATTTCTCCAAAAAATCAGGACAATCAGAAAGTGAGAAAAACTCAACTGTAAATAATACAGACACCTATTTATCCTTAAATGTTGGCGATAATATCGTATTCAGGCAGGCCTACTATGTTGAGAATACCTCAAATTCAGCTGGATTTAAACAAATTGCAACATTCAACAAAGACGGCAGAAATGCGCTTTCAAAATGGAGCTACGGCAACGGCACTATTTATTTTTTCAGCGATTTTGATGTTGCCTTTTTTAGCGGCAATTTTACCAATGTAATTGAAGACCTTGCAAAAAGCTTTGTCGAAGGCACGTGCGATCCCATTAATGTCACAGATATAAGCAAAAATAAGCTTGTGAAGACTGAGCGCTACCTGAATTATAATTCAAAAGTTATTAAGATGGTTGTTTATGCATGGCAATGAAAAGTTTTGGAAAGAAAAATCAAGCAATTAAATTTCAATAAAAAGCAACAATGCTAAATATATTAAAAAATTCAAAAACAAATTACAACGGCTTTTGAATTCCCAGCGATATTAAAGTAATCCGTTGCGATAGTTATTGATGAATACCGCATAATAAATAAACGATGAAAAGGGGAATATTTTTCACGATTGACAGCCTGCTTGCGTCAGGCATTATGATAGTGGCTATACTGCTTGTTTCCAATTTTTACTCTGTTCAGCAGCAAGGGGTCAATGTTAACTATGCTTCACAGGATTTAGTAAGGATTTTCTCTGCAATGAAAGTTGGGGAAGTCCGCAATGACTATGTAAAAAGCCTTATTGCATCAGGAGACATCACAAACATAAACAATACAATCCTTGAGCAGATCGGCGATTTCTGGGCAGAAGACAAAATTGACATGGCAAGGAACTTTACAAAAAACCTGACAGAAGGCATATTTCCCGCTGCATACGGGTTCAGCGTGCTGGTAAATGAAGAGATTATATATTCCAAAGACCTTCCTGTAAAAAGGGCTCTTGTTTCCTCAAGAAAGATAATAAGCGGCATTTCAAAGGCAAAGCCGACAGAAGGGTTTACGGCAAGGGTATTGCTTTCTGGAATTAAGAGCAAGAGGACAAATGCCTATGCCTATTTTGGCGGCTATGAAGGAGACGGCAACTTAACAAAAAAACTAATACTGCCAAATGACGTTATTTCTTTTAACAGCTCTTATCTTGAGGTTGACGCTGGCGGAAACTTCAATCTTTACATAAATGGCTTTTTCTCAGGAAGCTACATAAAGGGCTCTTCAGGAGGAGGCAGCATGCTGGCTGACAAATGGAATATCAGCAACGCTTATCTTGCCAATTTCAGGCCAGGGGAGAACATTATAAAAATTAATTTCACGTCTGGAATTCCTTATGTTGCCGGAGGATTTTTAAGAGTGGCTTATGTCACATCATCATATAATGATACCCAAACTCCCGGAAGCGAAAAATACCTGTTTCCTGGCATTGACGGGGTTATTAACCTGTATTCCTCGATTTACGTGCCCGGCGCATTAAACAATATGCAGGTATTTCTAAATTATTCAAGCGTTTATACAATATTTTTGAAGCTTGGCAATACAACAGTTTATGAGGAAAACCCCAATGGCGCAAAGAATGTCATTATAAGCAATTCTACATTAAACTCCATGCTTAACTATAACCTGTTCAACCAACAAACAATGCCGTTAAGGCTTAGCATAAAAAATGCCACTGGCTTAGGCGGGACTGCAGATGCTGTCTTGGTTAGTGATGTAAGCGGCTCGATGGACTGGTGCTCAGACACAACAAGTTGGGCGTCAAACGGGTGGGATGATGACGCTAACAAAGGCTGCTGGTTGTCAGGAAACAAATGGTATTACAATACTTATGCAGGAGCACCAACAGGCTTCGTGGAAATAAACAGAACATTTTGGGCAAACAACAGCCAAAATTATTGCAGTTGCAGATTTCATTCGATATGCCCTGCTGATGACGTGCCTAAGGTTAATAAGTATAAAAATGCTTCAATGCTTTTTGCCGATACTCTATTAAACATAAATGGCAATAAGGCAGGGCTTGTGGAATTCAGCAGCAGCAGCGATAGCGCAGGTTACTCTGCAGTTTACAAAGACACTTGTTCCTCATCTTCTCAAAAGCCGGTATTTTTTTCTGACTCGATTGTCAGAACTTTTGATTTAACATCGTCAAAAACAGATATCAATAATGGCATAAACACAACCGACACGTGGTTTGACACCTGCATATGCTGCGGAGTAAACAAGGGCGTAAATATGTTAGAAAGCCAGAGCAGCTCTTCAAGAAACAAGTACATTGTCCTGATGAGCGACGGCGCTCCGAATGTTGTATGCGCGCAACAACCAAATACAACTGCAATTGCAGACGCTGTTCAATCAGCTTGGGATGCTTGCAACAAAAAAATAAGTGTTTACACTATTGCATTTGGCTCTGATGCTGATACAACAACATTGAAAAGAATGAACTGCAGCGGAGGCAAATTCTTTAATGCGACAAATGCGACAAATTTGCAGGATATTTACGGAACAATAGCAGGCGAGATTAATACAATAAGTTTCTCAGAGCAAATTGTGAATGCAACCGGGCTAAATAAATCTGTACTTTACTCAAATTCTTACATAGAATTCAATTACACTGCACCAGAAATTCAATTCAACAAAGTGCCTTTGGGATTTGAGACTGAAAGGTTTGGGAACAATATCTCGAGTGGGACATTAACCATTTATCCAAATACCTCTGTTTCAGATGCTAGAGTAACTTCTTATTCTGGAAGCAAATGGACAGATAAGCTTGTTGTTAATGGAGACACAGTTTACCAGTTAAGCGATTTTGGCAACGATTACCAAATTTTAGGAGACCCGTTTGCTGTAAACATTCCAGTCAGCAACATAAATGAAGGAAGCAACAGCATTGCAATAAGCACGGGTATTAATTCGACAGCTTCAACAGGCGGCTCAAACGACAGCAGGGTGATTTACACATTGCTGCTGAACGGATTTGCCGACTACAGCAGCGTTGTTGCCAAGTCAGACGGCTGCTCATGGACAGTCAGCTTTGAGGACGGGACAGCGTCAACAATAAAGGTGCCTTCAACTTATAGCGGAGCAGACATATGCAGTTTCTCAACCAAGATTTATGACTCGAATGACGCATTGGACAATGCTGTTTACCAGTTATTCAGCAATCTTGACATAGACAAGGACGGCAAGCTTGACGTGAATATAGACTCCAACAGCCTTAATGTAAATACGCTGACAATCTCCAAAGTTCCTTCCCTGTGGGGGCCTGCGATAATTGAGATAAGAGTGTGGGAATAGAAAGGTTTAAATAGTATTACGTAATATTACGTAATATGGTAATTTTAGTGGGAAAGGTGAGCAAAGGGACACTTATGGATCAGGTGTACATTCCAAAAGAGAGGCCTTTTGGTTTTGATGTAGGAACCCATGTAATAATCAAGCCTGCTCTTGAGGAAGAAGAAATAAAGCCTGTGTATTACAACACCGGTGAGCTAGAATCTGTAAAGGTAATGATTATACAGAAAATTTTCAGCGAGTTAAATTTTGCAGATAATGTGATAATAACTGGTTCTTTTCTGGAGAAAGGATTCCAGTTCAATGATATCGACGTAATTTTAATAGACGATAAAAAAAGCGACTCTGTAAAAATAGAACAGCATCTTAATAAAAGCTTTGGCTTGAACTTTCACATTATTCCTTTAGATTATTCCGCTTTGCTTAAAGGTTTAGAAACGGACCCACTCTACCAGGCCATGCTGAGCAGGTATGTCGCTAAAAAAAGGGGTATATTCAGGTATAAAAATAAAATCAATTACAAAGTTCTTGACTTGCATTTGCTGAAAAGCAAACCACTTACAGATAATTTTGATTATTTGACGGGAAGCCAAAAATATGATATGGCAAGAAACTTAATTGCAATACGCCTTTTTTTAAATAACAAGAAAATAAGCAATGAAATTATAGACGCTATAATAAAAAAATTATTCAAAGAAGAGACAATAAATATTAAACAAAATGTAATCAATAAAACTGCATTCTTAAAGAATTATAGACTGTTGTATAACAAAATATTTGATAGCATACTAAAGGGGATTAAAAATGGCTCTTAACAGAAAAAAACTAATAGACTTATTTGTCGGAAACATAGCAAACGCTATTCTGCACAAAATTCTGGAAAAAGCGGTTGGAGACGATGTAATAAGAAGGTATTATGATAAAGAATTTTTGAATTCATTTGAAATCGCAAAGAAATATAGGGAAAAAATTAATCCTATGGATAATAAGCTGCCTGAATCTTCTGAAATAAAAGAAAGAATTATGAAAAAAGTAAACAATGAATTAAAAATAAGAATTTCAAAGGGCTATGAGAATATAGATTTAAGCTGGGTGGAGCCTACTACTCATAAAATTTTATCTGAGTTAAAGGTAAGTTAAATGACTAAAAAAGCAATTTTTTACACAACAGCGGCAATTGCACTGACAATAGTCATAATTGTGACTTACAGCGCCTACAGCACCTACAGGCTGAGGGACAGGATGGATGTTGTACAGACAAGAATTGAAACAGTAAATTTCTTCATCAAGGATGTAGAAAAGGACATAAGCAACGGCGCTTATATTGCCGGATTCAGAACCTTATTGAGCTTTAACCAGTTTGTTGCCAATAACGGGACATTTATTGACAATGCAAATGAAAGGTTTAAGGAGTCCTTTCTTAACGGAACAATCAACCAGCAGCCATTGAGCCTGATGAAAGACTCGACTTTTACAGACTGGGCCAACAAAATTTCCGCAGAGGCCGATAAAGTCGACATAAAGTTTAATTTCAAAATAAATGAAATCAAACTAAACCAGACTGACCCGTGGAATGTTGACATTGGCCTGGATTTAAGCCTGGACATAAGGGATAAAAGAAACACAAGCTACTGGATAAGGGACAGGCATTTGACAACAAGAATAAGCATTATTGGATTTGAAGATCCTCTTTATATTGTCAACAGCAAAGGGAGAGTAACCAATGCAATAGTAATATCAAACATAACGCAATTTGTCATTAATAACGGCGATGTTAAAAATCTTTTGAAGCACATGAACAATTCATGGTATATTGCCCATAACGACAGCCCAAGCTTCCTGATGAGGCTGCAGGGCGACTTAGGCAATTCCACTTTTGGCATTGAAAGCTTGGTTAATTTAGAAGAATTCCAGCAGCAGGGCTTGCCTCTTAAGGACAGGAGCATAGTTGACTACATATACTTTGGAACCAAAAGCACTTACAATTGCGGCGTAAACGGCACTCCTGAATGGTTCAAGCTGGACAGCGGGCATTGGCAAACTTACCAGGTCCAGAGCATAAAAATACCGCAAGGGTGCTGAAATAGGGATATTTGCATATTTCCAGTATTAAAAATAAGTTTATTAATAAAAAACAAAAGATTTAAAAATAGGATTAGCTACACGATTTCATTACAAATCAACAAAGGAAGGAGGGCTATTAAAATGAAAAAAATCATTGGCTTGATTTTGGTTGCAGTGATGATGCTGATGTTTGTAAGTGGAGTATTTGCTGCACCACCACCACAAGCTATTAATAATGCACAGGCGTGTGACCATATACCACCACCTGTACTAAATATTGCAAGTCCAGAATCTGTTATAAGTAGCTGTCCAGGATTTGGTTGATCATTCAATTTTTTCTTTCTTTTTTTATTTTTTTTTAATTTTTCTAACAAATTCTTTAAAATTAGCTAATTCTCTGGACAAAACCATAACATTTTTAAACATATAATTAAAGAAATTCTGTAAAGATGGAAATAGCAAGCAGCGTTATAGAGACAGGAGTAGACAAATTAGTCAATCTTGTCAGGGAAAGGGGTAAGATATCATTGCAGGACGCTGCAAAAGAGCTGGGCGTAAGCATGACTGTAAACCAGGAATGGGTTGATTTTCTCGAGGACGAGGGCATAATAAGCGTTGAGTACAAGCTCACAAAGCCGTTTCTTGTTGAAAGAAAATTAACCAGAAAAGAGGTTGAGGAGAAGGCAAAGGAATTCACGAGCAAAAAGGATGTGTTTGTCAGAAAGGCCGAGGTAAGCCTGAGCTTTCTTGGAAAACAGGCAGATGACTTAAAAAAGGTAAAAAACGAGTTTGACAGGATGAAAAGCGAGCTTGGAATGGAGCTTGACACTGTAAGAGGGGACTTGAAAGAGCTCGAGCGGTACCAGCAGCTGAAGGAAGAGCTGCAGAAGCAGTTGGAAGAGCAAAAAAACGAGGCAAAGCTCAAGATAGAGGAGCTGACGCAGGAGATTTCAAGAGAGCAAAAGAAATACCAGGAAATAGCTGCCGGCATAACAAAGGAAAGGGAGGAATTAGCAAAAGAAAGGACGGAATCCCAATCCATAGAGGAAAGCGAGAAAATACTGAATAAAAGGCTGGCAGAGCTGAAAGCAATGATAGGCTTGATGGAAAGAAAGGTTTTGGACGAGGACACAGCAATAAAAAATTCAGAATTGCACATAGAAAAGCTGAGCTTGCTTGCAGACCAGATAAAGCAAAGGGTTGAGGAGGAAAAATCCATTATAGGGCCCTTGATAGAGAAAAGCCAGGAGCAGGAAAGAAAAGTGCTTGAAATCCAGGACAAGATCATGAAAAAGATAGCCCAGAAGCAACAAAGCGTTGCAGACGTGAAAAATATAACAAAAAAAGTCAGGGAGTTTTTTGACAAGAAATTGGCTGTTGTAAACCTGGTTGACAGGGTAAACAAAGACCGCGACGACCTGGAAAAAAGCCTGATAGAGCTGATAAAAAAAGCCAAGTCATTCCAGTTAACTGCAAAAAGCGGCGATGTTGGCAGGCAAATGGTTGATTTGGAGAAAAAGTTCAGCGAAGTAAGCAAAAAGAAAACCCAGTTTGAGGAAGAGCTTAAGGAACTGGGCTCGTTTGCCAAAGCATAAAATTCATTTGATATTCACAGTTTGATTAAAAAAAGAGGTGCACATATTGCTGAAACGATTTAGTCTGAAAAGCCGTGGGGAAAATAAAGAGCGCATTCCTTCCCTCAAAAAAGAAGATTTAAAGCGAGAAGTGAAAATTACCGGGCTGCCCCCGATTGCCGCAGAAAGCAAAAAGAAAGAGGAAAAAATAGAGCCAGCTCCCCTTAAAAAGGATGACATAAAGCTTCTTGCAACATACAACTTTATTTCTGATAACATACCCATCACGATCAAGGTGTACAAGAAAAAGGGTGAATTTGTGCCGATATACGATGTCTCAATCTCGAGCATAAGCAAGCACACGGAACTTATCCTTGAAAAGATAAGGGAAGAGCTGACAGCACAGGTAAGCCTTGGAATGGTGGATATTCTCACAACAAAAGACACAGGGGTTATCGAGCAGAGGTTTATGGACGCAATAACAACCTTGGTCAACAAGCATTTCCCGGATGCTGACGAATCAACGGCAAATTTCCTGAAATCTTACCTTATACAAAGAAGCCTTGGGCTTGGAAGCATTGAAATCCTGATGGATGACACAAATCTTGAGGAAATAGCAATTAATGACGCTGAAGAGCCTGTGTGGGTTTACCATGTGAAATTTGGCTGGCTGAAAACAAATGTAATGCTTTCAAGCGAAGACCAGACAAGGCACTATGCCGCGATGATCGGGAGAAGGGTAGGAAGGCAGCTGACAATACTTGAGCCGCTGATGGATGCCCATCTCAGGGGAGGGGACAGGGTAAATGCAACACTTGAGCCTATTTCTGTCAAAGGCAACACAATCACATTGAGGAAGTTTGCAGCAAAGCCATGGACTATAACAGACTTCATAAACGACAGCACAATTTCAACAGAAGCAGCTGCATTAATATGGCTTGGAGTCCAGTACGAGCTGTCAACACTGATTTCAGGAGGAACTGCAACAGGAAAGACATCCATGCTCAATGTAGTTGCAAATTTCTTTCCACCAAACCAGAGGATTATAAGCATAGAAGACACAAGAGAAATCCAGTTGCCGAAATTCCTGCACTGGGTGCCGATGGTTACAAGGCTTCCAAACCCGGAAGGAAAAGGGGAAGTTTCAATGCTTGACTTGCTTGTAAATTCCCTAAGGATGAGGCCTGACAGGATTATTGTAGGCGAAATCAGAAGAAAAAGGGAAGCCGAGGTGCTTTTTGAGGCAATCCACACAGGTCATTCTGTTTATGCAACCGTTCACGCAAATGACGCTCACGAAACAATAACAAGGCTTACAAATCCTCCTATTGGGATTCCAAAATCGCTGCTTCCGGCAATATCAATGATAGTTGTCCAGTACAGGAACAGAAGAACAGGTGTGAGAAAAACATTCCAGATAGCAGAGATAACTCAGGATGCAGAGCCAAACGTGCTTATACAGCTGGACATAAGAAAGGGCATATTGAAAAAAGTTGCAAACTCAAAGGTGCTGTTAAGCACGATAGAATTGTTCACAGGCTTTACAAGAAGCGAGTTAAGCAGGTCTTTGAATGAAAAAGAAGCTGTGCTGAAGTGGCTTGCAAGGCACAACATCAACACCGTAGACACTGTCGGAAGGGTGATGGCAGAATACTACACAAACAAGGACAATCTGATGGAGCATGTAAGAAAAAACAAGCTGCTGAGTGATTAAAAAGCATATAATTCAATCAGCAATGAAACATTGACGAAAAATAAAATCAAAAAAACGAGAGCGACTTTTTAATGCATGCACGTTAAAAGTGAACCGCTTTTAATGTTGCCGAAAACAAAGTTTTCGATGTTTTATTGAATATTAGGCGAGGCGAGCGATATGGCAAGACAGCGAGCCGAGCACAAGAGTTTGTGCGAAGCACAGATTAAAGAATTAAGAATTTACCAAAATTAAATAAAAAAATTATCTGAAAATGAAAGCAGGCACTTTAAACACACTGTTCCAAAGGATCTCAAAATTCTTTCCGGCTCTTAAGGCTAAGCTGAAGCAAGCTGGTATGGAAGACAAGCCAGAGGATTTCATCAAAAAAACATTTGTTTCCGCATTTTACATGACAACCGGGCTGGTTGTTGCGCTGTTCCTGGTGCTTGCCAAATTGAATGTCCTCAAGGGAGCGCTGTTCCTTATTGTTCCTGTAATATTTTTTGTAATGTTCTTTTACATGATAAGGCTGCCTGACATCAAAATATTAAGAAAAGAAAGGGAGATAAGCAAGGAAATTGTTTTTGCAGGAAGGTTCATTATAATAGAGCTGGAATCAGGAGTTCCCCTTTATAATGCAATGCTCAATGTCTCAAAAAATTATGAGGTTATAGGCAGGTACTTCAAGGAAATAACTGACAAGGTTGATCTTGGGACCAGCATGGAAGATGCTTTAAATGAGGCAGTTGAGTTTATCCCATCAAATGACTTCAGAAAGGTATTGTGGCAGATTATAAACTCGATAAGGACGGGCTCTGACGTCGCAAAATCGCTTTATTCCGTTATGGACCAGATAACAAAGGACCAGATGACTGAAGTGAACAAATACGGGAAAAAGCTAAGCCCGTTGGCTATGTTTTACATGATAGTTGCCGTCATTTTGCCTTCGCTGGGGATGACAATGCTGATAATACTTTCTTCCTTCATACAATTCGAGCTTAGCCTCACAATCCTGCTTTCGCTTGCGGGCTTCCTGGGATTTGTGCAATTCATGTTCATAGCAATGGTGAAGTTCTCAAGGCCGGCAATTGAGTTTTAGTATGAAGCAAGAGCCAGAGTTCAACAATGTTCAGCATAAAAAATATTTTTAAAAAAAAGACTGAAACAGCCCAGCCAGAAAGCAGAATCGAGTTCTTCAAAAAAAAGTTTAAAAAATCCCAGGAAAAAAAGATAATCAAGCAGGAGAGAAGGCAAAGGATAAGGGAGTACCTTGAAAGGGCCAATATCGACATAAATCCCAAAAAACTGTCAAAAACCTTTTTTAACACAGCTGTTCTGATAAATCTCGCAATATCAGGCTATCTTGTCTATTATTTCTCTGTAACTTACGGCATTACATGGGGCACTGTTATCGCGTCAATGATTGTGCTTTGGATTTTTATCTTTGTCATTTTGATATTTGCTTTATGGATTATGTTTTACCTGGCTGTTGACTTAAAGATTTTCAGGAGGAAGGTTGACATAGAGGAGGTTCTGCCGGATTTTTTGCAGCTGACGGCGTCAAACATAAATGCAGGCATGACAATCGACAGGGCTTTATGGTATGCCATCAGGCCAAGATTTGGCGTGCTTGCAAAAGAGATTGAGATGGTAGCCAAAGAAAGCATAAGCGGAACCGACTTAAAGACAGCGCTGGAAAGGTTTGCAGCAAGGTACGACTCAGCAATCTTAAAAAGGTCGATAAGCATGCTCAATGAAGGAGTGGAGGCAGGGGGCAGAATAGGAGACCTGCTCAACAAGATAGCAACAAACATACAGGAGCAAAAATCAATGCTCAAGGAAATGTCTGCCAACGTCACAACTTATGTGATATTCATTATTTTTTCAACTGTAATTGCAGCCCCGTTTTTATTTGCAATGTCCGGGGTTTTGATAGAAGTTGTGCATAACCTTGGTTCTGCTTTGGGAGGCGCGTCAAGCGCGGCTGCAGGCGCCGGGCTTCCGCTGACATTTTCAGGAACTGGCGTATCCCAGTCAGACTTCAGGTTTTTTGCGATTGCGTCTTTGATGATAACCTCTTTGTTTTCTGCTATGATGGTCTCAGTAATAAAAAAAGGCAATGTAAAATCAGGCATAAAATACATACCCATCTTTATGCTTGTATCATTAACTCTTTATATCCTAGTGCAAGGACTTGCAGGAAAAATGCTTGGGCTATTTTTTAGCGTGTAATGCCTATTCAGCATAAATAGCAATATGAAAAGATTTAAATATTAGTTATTCAATTGATATTCAAAACAAAAATGATTTTAAAAATGAGGTGAAGTTAATGAGGATTTCTCGATTCAACAAAGCTCAGGCTGCCATGGAATTCCTGATGACCTATGGCTGGGCTATCCTTGTTGTTCTTGCTGCAATTGCAGCCCTTGCTTATTTCGGGGTTTTGAGCCCTCAGAAATTTTTGCCGGAAAAGTGCTTTTTACAGGCGGGATTTGCGTGCGTAAGCCACAAAGTAGAACCCACTCAGGTGACTCTTGTCATTTTGAACAGCCTTGGAAAGACAATAACAGTTGATAGCATAACTGTGGGCAGCTGCAGCGGCATACCCGCTCCGCAAACACTGCTCAATGAAGACCAGAAAACTTTTGTGATAGGGGGAGGGGCATGCAGCAATGGTGTCTCGAAAGAGAACTTTAAAGGCGACATTGCAATTAGCTACACTGAAAAGGATTACAATCTTACTAAAACAGCATACGGCAATTTAAACTCAAAGGTTGAATAATGACATAATGAGGTGAAATTTGATGATAAACAAAGCAAAAAAGTCACAAGCTGCATTGGAATTCCTGATGACTTATGGCTGGGCTATCCTTGTTGTCCTGGTAGCTGTAGGAGCTTTAGCATACTTTGGCGTTTTAAGCCCTGACAAGTTCCTTCCGGCAAAATGCACTTTGCAGGCAGGATTGGCATGCGTGGACCACAAGGCAACCGCCACAGAACTTACTTTAAGGGTGCAAAACTCATTGGGCTATGACATAACTGTTGACGATGTTAAAGCTACAGGATGCACTCCCAAGGGAAGCCAGGGAATACTTGCAAATGGAGCAGCAGCACAATGGACATTGACGGGGTGCACAAACTCAGGCTCAAAGTACAACGGACAGGCAAATATCACTTACACAACAATCAATGTAGACGGCACAACTGGCATACAACACAATAGTGTAGGCCAGGTAACAACAAGGGTAGAGTAAGTAATTATTTCTTTTTTTGTTTTTTTATTGGTTAAATCTGATTGATAGAGTAAGTTATTCTCTTGACAAATAGCTTATTTTTATGGTTTTTTGTTAATTCGATCCGTCCCTTCGGGACAAATCCTAGTGCGCCTCGGCATTCTGATGACAGGGTTGCCTTCATTGGTGCTCCTCCTCGGCGCCTATCTATTTTAGATAGTGAAGCTTACTTTCCTGAGCTGGGTTCCCATTCCACCTATAAAAATTCAAAGAAAATCTTATTCAGCTTTTTTCTTCTGCCACATGAAGTAGCCAACTGCTGCTGCAATCACTATTATAGCAACAACAATCCATGCAATTGCTGTATTGCTTATTGGCTTTTTCTCCATTGCTTCTTGTGCTGCTGGCGCTGGAGCTGGTGCTGCCGGTTTGGGGCAATCTTGTTCACAATTATCCGTGTTTTCACTGCCCTCGCATACACCATCGCCGCATCTTATGGTTGCTACGGTTAATGTTGGTGATGCGGATTCTGCGCCCTGACCGCTTGGGTCGAACCAGACTATTTTTCCAAAAGAATACGTGGTTTCAGTATTTGGCAAATCAATTTTGTATTCTACAGCAGCACTGTCAGAAGTTGGTGTAAAAGACCAGCCAAAGCGATTGTCTTTTTCCCTTGTGGTTATTGCTTCTTTAGACTCTTGAGATCCTGTGACGGTCCATTCTTTAATTTTCAATCCTGCTGGAATAACATCTTCCAATGTAAATAGCTTGCCAGCTGTTGCTCCACTTACGGATAATGTCACTGTCAATGTTGCTTCAGGCTGTATTCTCGAAGGCATATTCCTGCTAACACTGCCTGCTAATACCGATGCTGCCATTAAAGCAAAAATAACAAAAAACATTATTAGTTTCTTCATTTTCAACCACCATAAAATGACCTTATTTGGTCAATTATATCGAATGCTGTTAACTTTGATGTACCAGCATAAAAGTCTCTTATCATGTCTATTATGGCAAATGCGCTTGTTCCTGCCTCTTTATTGCCTATTGCAAAGGTACTGAAACCTGGAGTTATTGCCTCATAGTTAGCAAATGATCCATCACTGCTTACTAATTTTGTTTCTAGTTTATTCCAGTTACCACTCGTGTATCTCCACAATACTATATCAGACTCTGCAACGTTATTGCTTGTCAGCCATGATTTTGGAACTCTAAAGTTGATTGCAATCTTTGACGCATCTGAATCAGCGATGTTGCCCTTCTTCAATTGAAGGTACTGATAAACTTTAGCTGCTGCTGCAACTGATAATGGGTTTGAAGTTAAGCTTTCAACTGTTATTGAAGGATTTGTAACTGCGTTCTTAACATCTATTATAACCCCTGTTACAGCTATCTTCTCATTGTTTACTGTTAAAACGCCGCTTGAGCCGGCTTCCAAGCTGTCCCACTGCCTTGCTGCTGATGCCTCTACATTGCTTGGCGCTGCTGCTCCACCGCCAGCGGCTCCTGCACTTGTGGTTGTTGTTGTGGTTGCTGCTGCGGCTGCTGCGCTTGTTGTGAAGGTCAGTCCAGTGCTATTTACCGCACAGTTACCATTAAAGTCGCATACGGTTACATTAAAGTGGTATTGTGTGCTAGCACTTAATCCGCTCAAAGATACTGCCTGTGTTTCATTGAAGTCTGTTTGCATACCTGGGGAGATTGAACTGCCATTAGCAATTTGTACAGTTGCATTTACTGTCTCATTCATTCCGCTTATTGTAACTGTAGCTGTAGTTGTAGATGCACTGACAGATACTCTTGAGCTGTTTGGCGTGTTTGGTGGTGTTGTGTCTGAAACATTAAAGCCCCATATATACTGGTTAG
Organism: Candidatus Woesearchaeota archaeon; assembly: GCA_016185815.1. Taxonomy (GTDB): domain Archaea; phylum Nanobdellota; class Nanobdellia; order Woesearchaeales; family GW2011-AR4. The sequence continues at coordinate 11,743 of JACPMT010000064.1, read as the reverse complement.
TGTTGCTGTCATCATCTATAACCCAGAAAGTTATGTTATAAGAGCTAGGCCCAATATTTGAATTATTAAACCTCTCAGTCTGACCTATGCATACAGTGCCTGTTTTTGTCATCGTTACATTTGTCGGAGTTGAGCTGTTAAGCTGGTATTTGCATGTAACTGCATCTGCTGAAACAGTTATATTTGGCAAAAACATGCTTACTGTCTGTATGTCTGTTGGGAATGACACATTGGCAGTTGGCGCAGCTGTATTGTTTGTGAACGCCAGTACACTGAAGTGAGGCAAGAATATATCTATAGATTGGTTATTTGTATTATTCCAGCATGGTGATGACTCGCTTAACGAGCTATCGCTTAGAGCTGGGCTAAATCCACCTGAGCACTCTGTCACGTTTATTTTTGCAGTTAAGTCTTGAGTATTAGCGAAGTACCATATTTCAAATGTTCCGCCTAAATCCCTGCTTGCATTTATTGGGTATTTTACAGATGCGTAATAACTGTTGTTGTTTGGTATGAAGTCCTGTATGCTTTCATTGAACCATACCATGTCGAATACTGCTGTTGTGAAATTATGGAATATATGGGTATATGTGCCTGTGTTATTCTGCCTTACAGTAAAGTTATAGCTATCCCAGTTTACAGCTGATGCGTTAAAGGTTAAAGTTACATTAACCCCCCTATTGGTCATATTCAAAGCCATAAACAAATTTAAGGTCTTGTCTGTTACATCTCTTATATTTTCTATAGTTCCGCCGCTTTCATTGGTTAGGTTGACTTTTGAGATATTTACATTATAAAGTGCTAATGTTGTGTTGGTTGTTGTTGAATTAAAGCCTACACTAATAAGGTTTATCGGGCCAAGTGCTGTAAATGTGATAATGCTGCTGTTTTTGGCATTGCCTAAAGTATCATTAACCGTGAATATGATAGTATGCGTGCTTGGAGTGAAATTTGTGATGTTCAATATTGTGATATTTGTTGCTGCTCCTTCTATATTGCCACTTAAATTCAATGTGACAATATCGAATTTGTTATCCAAATAGTATCCAAAGTAGTCAATTCTCTGGCTGTCGTCTTTTGCAGACAGGCTAATTGAAATGTTGCTGGTGCCCCTAAATCCATTTGTTGGGGAGGTTACCGCCAGCGAAGGCGCTAAGTCATCGACTAAAAATCCAAATACTGAGGAATTGAAATTGCCTGCAAAGTCATACACTGTAACAGTAACTGTCTTATTTGCTGCTGTCCCTTTGCATCCGCTATAATTAAATGGCGCTATCAGTGTATTATTTGTGAATATGTTCGAGCTTGAATTGCAGCTTGATGTCCAGCTGATATTTTTAAGTGTGCCAATTCCCGGAACTAAAGATGAAAAGTTCATAGTAGTGTATGGGGTTACGTTAGACTTGTTTACTAGAGATAAGCCATTTGATAAGAATGTGAAATCCAAGGTTGGGATGCTTGCACTTTGTATACTGAAGTTATGCAAGTATAACTCAGAATTGCCCCATTGGTCTTCTGAAGTTAGCCTGACAACGTGCGTTCCATTTGACAAAGGCGTACAACCTCCTGTGTCCAATAGCGTCAGAGTACCATTTCTGTTAGCGTTTGCAGTTGCTGTGAAGTTTCTGAAACCATTGCAATTAGGGTCAGTAAGAGTATCAATTTGTACTGCAACATATCTAAGATGATTATTTTCAGTTACATTCCACACTATTGTAGGAGTTGTATCTGTTACGTTAGTTATATTGGCAGCGTCTACATCACCAACACTTGAAACTAGCAATGTCGGCTTTGTAGTGTCGTTAACTTGAACAGTAAAGTTCTTAACACGGGCAGAAGTATTTACATTTCCTACTGTATCATTAGCTATAACCCTGAAACTTACGTTCCTCCCTTCAAACATATTGTGGCCACTTGGAATAGTAAATGAAAGATTTATCCAGCTTGAATTCTTATGTGCTAAATAACTTGATGGAGATGAGTTTATAGCAACCCATGCCCCAACACCGCCATTAGCGCTGTCATTATAAGCTTGGAAAGAACCTTGCAATGGATATGTTAAATTGTCTGTCCAGTTTGCAATAGCAAATATTCTTCTTACCTGAGCTGTTGAAAAAAAGTCTCCTAGACCGAGTTGTGTACCATTAGCGAGAGATGTCTCCCCAGGCTGTGTTGTATTAAGCTGTACAGTTGTAAGGTTATAGTAAACAAAAACAGGAGGTATATTATCTATTGTTATCACTATTGAACTAGTGCTTGAATTAACAGGATTGCTGTTATTGCTTGTGTCTACAGCTGAAACATTAATGATATAAGTGCCGTTTGAGAATGCATAAGTAACATTACATGTTACAGAAGTTGTGTTTTGAAGACTTGTTGTGTCAGTTGTAAAACATGATAAGTTTGTATTAGTGCTGTTAAGGAAGCTGAAATGCGCTACTTGACCAGTTCCTAATGTAAGATTAACCATAATTGAATTATTTTTAGTCAAATTAAGCCCTGTTGAATTTATATCTTCCAAAGTAAAGTTTATTACTTGCAGAGCAGTGGTGGTATTAAAGATGTTAAACAAGCCTCCATTGAAGGTTACATTCACTTGTGAAAAGTCAGAGCCTCCTAAGCCGCCGGAAAAGTGATCGGCAAAGATATATGTAAATCCTGAGCTTAAGGCTTGACCATTTATTGTTCCAGACTCAAGCCAGCATGCATTATTTGTTGGTATAGCAAGTGTATCATTATATATTCCAAATACGCTAGAATTACATTGGCTTATTGAGTGGCATTGTGGATCATTTACTGTAGTGCCATTACAATACATTTTTTTTGAGTAGCCTGTGCCGCCTAATTGCAATATTCCAAATTGATAAGATACTTCGCTTGGTATAAAGCTTGCAATATCCGCCCATGCCATTTGGGCTCTAAAGCCAGTGCCTACTTGCTGCTGTATCTCTCTGGTTGGAGTGTTATTGACTTTCGTGTTGCTGGCATTTGCAAATTGGCTTTCGTCTATCCTTCCTGCAACAATATGGACAATAACTTCCTTAGAGATATTGAGTATAAAAGTGAAATTCTTATGGGTTATGCCACCGAATGTAATACCATCCACTGGATTCATAAATGTGCCATCTGGTATTTCAGTGCCATTGCCAAAAGTGATATTTAAGCCGCCAAATGCCGGTCCAAGAGGATCTCCAGCCCCAGTTTGTTGCGACATTGTACTAAACATGATTTCCATCTGGGTTACGTTCATGCCTTTGATGATGAAATCGCTTCGGTTAGTGCACGTTATTCTTGTGAATGAATCATTTGCACAGAAAACTACGCTATGAGGTCCTGGACTCGTAAAAGTGCTATTAAAGGTAAGTATGGGTGACATATTGAAGCGATATTGCTTCATATCTGGGGTGGATATAACACCATTAAAAGTCAAAGTGCGATTTGTAGTTTCATTTGCTCCTGTAGGTGCTATTGTTGAGTGTGTAAAAGCCACACTGTTCAATATCATCCACACATTCCTGGTAGAATTATCAGAAACATTAACGTAAAATGTAGCTGTTGCATAAGATGTTATGTTATCAGTAGAGTCAGCCAATATCCCGACTTTAGGCGTGTCAAAAATTAATGTAGGCGCTAAAGAGTCGACAAGTAATGTTCTGTTTGTTTGAGAGAAGTTATAAACTGATGCGGCATCTGTAGTATTACGGCAAGCTGCTGTCCAACTAAAATTTCCATCTCCACTTAACGTAAAATTGATCCAACTAAGAGAACCAGCAGCGCCTGTATTATTCACAATATTTCCTACTGTTGAAGTGTTCTGTTGGGATTCTGCCCATGTGCTTGTGACATTAGTCCAAATACTGCAATTTGTAACTACTTCTCCACTACCAGTCCAATTTGCTGTGAATGTGAAATTTATGTATCTAGAACCGTTTATTGATAAGTTTGTAGGACTAACCTGACTTATAGTTACAGCTTCTACAGTCCACAACATAAATACAAAAATCAAAACTATAGAAAACAACAGCATTATATTTACTTTGCCATCTTGAGAATTAAAAGATATCCCATAATCCTCTTTTTTCATCATCACTCCTCTTTATCCTCTTTATCTTATGGCAAATACTTAAGGTACTTGGTTTTACAGCATCTATTTAAAGTTTTTGTTTTGCGCATATTCAAAAATATGCCAGCAATTTTAAAAATCAAACCGCCAAGCCCCCTGCTGATTTTTAAAAAAGAGATAATATTTAAACTTTTCGCTATTTTAATGGATGTATATTTTATAACACATATTTTAGAAAGAATATTTTTATATGCAGTAAAACCAGCTGAAAATTCAAAATGTTTGTCAGAAATACAACGAAAAACAGGATTATAGATGAAAATTTCAAGCTCTGCGACGGTATTTTTTCAAAATTTATTGGTTTGATGTTTTCAGCAAAACAAAGTAATGCATTGATTTTCAAATTCAGCAAGGAAAAAATAATTGCTTTGCACATGCTTTTTGTCTTTTACCCCATAGATGTACTATTCCTCGATAAAAACAAGATTGTCATCGATATAAAGGAGAATTTCAGGCCTTTTACATTCTATAAATCAAGGAAAAAAGCCATGTATGCTGTTGAAATGGTTAATGGGGTTGTAAAAAGAACAAAGACAGGCATTGGTGATAAAATCAGCTTTTGATGCTCATTTTTGTATTCATAAGCAGATATTCAATAAAACAAGACAGTAAATAAATTACAACCAGATTTAAAAAAAGCGCAAATGGGTTGAGCAGGACACTGCCGTGCTTGCCGAAATAATCGCCAAGAAACAATGTCTTTATGTGCCCTGCAGCAGCATCTATGTTTCCGCTTATAAGATAAGAAAAAGGGAAGCCATATGCATTATAGCAAAATGCGAAAAACAAGCTTGCTGCGCAAATGCTTTCTTTTGCAAGGTACAAATATACTATTCCAATAAACAAGAAAACAGAAATTTTCAAAATGCTTGGCTTTAACAATTCTTTAATGCGCATAAAAGAAAAGAATACATTTCATTATTTAAAATTATTGAAATTGGAAAAACAACAATCTTTAAATAACGCTAATTAATTCTGATTCTGACGGGGGCGTAGTATAATGGACTATAAAAAATCCGTACATCCTGGCTAGTATAGACGGCTCCAGTCGTTTGGAGCTTTGAGGATATATTCCAATGAAAGAAAAACGGGCTATACCGTCGGATCGGCGTTCAAATCGCCGCGCCCCCACTTATTTTTTCTTGCTTGTGCCTTTCAGCAATTTAAGCAATGGTTTATGGAACTCAATCAGAAATATGAAAAGCAAAGATATTAAAATGCCGCTTATTAAATAGAATTTATAAAAAACAAAAAATGATTTAAGTCCGTTCAAAAATTTATTTTCTTTGGTTAAAACTGCATTATCAATGCTTTTTGAAACGGCATCTTCAGCTAAAGCATCTGCTTTATAGCAGTCATATTTAGGCACAACCTCTATGCTTAGTCTTTTTTCTTCCTTGATTGTCATATTTTTTATTATGGCACTTACAATGGCATCAAAAATGCCTTTTGCATTTGCCGGCACATCTGCATTCAGCCTGAAGTATTGCGTGTTATTTGCAGCAACAGAAATAATATCTTTGTCTAGGCTTATCCAGTTTGGGCCCTTTAAGCTTAATTCAACATCGATTTCCTGTTCCCCGGCATTTGTTATTTCTCCGCTGTATTGCTTTTTTATCCCGCCGCAAACCTTATCCTCTTCCTTTCCAAGCTCTAATTTCAAGGAACGGCATCTTTCAACGCTTATATCCAGCAGCAGCTCCCTTTTTACATTTCCGGCGGAAGACAGCCCATTTACCTGAATCTTATAGTTCCCTATGGTATTTTGCCCGGGCTTTAATTCCAAGAGCACAACACCGCTTTGTTTTCCGGGCAATGAAAATTCCTGCGCATTCAGGCTGGCCCAGCCAACTCCAGATGCCTGCAGTTTGTACTTGTTGCCAACAGAGCCTTTGTTAACAACTAAAATAGGCAGCTGCTTATCCTCATGCCCGCAAATATTATAAGTTCCATTGTTGAGTTCAAACTCAATTTTTTCCAGTCCTTCTTTTGCGTCATAAAATTTGCCAGAAAACAAGGAATAATCATAATCCTGCGCATAAACAAAGCTAAGCAAACATAAAAATACAACAAAAACCATTAATGCCTTTTTTGCTGTGCTCATGAATAGTTTCCCTAGGACAAATTTGACTAATATAAAAAAGAATAACCACAATCAATAATAAGACTCGCTTTCCATGCCTGTAATTTCGCTTGCTTCTTCGCTGCCGCTGCTCCTCATTAATTTCCTAATGCCGAAAAATGAGCCTATTACAATGAGGAAAATAACAATGCCTATGAACACTGTTCCAAGCGCATCCTTTAATTTTGCAATTAACGGGCTTTTTACAGGAATGACATTTCCCTTTAATGAAATCTGCTTCAAAACCTCGCCAGCACTATTCTTGACTGCAACTAAGAATACCTGCTCGCCTTTTGCATATGCATTTGTGGAAGCATATACATTGATTGTCTTGGACTCTTTGGGCTTTATGACAAATGCGCTTGATTCACTTAGCCTTAAATCAGCCCAGTTCGCCCCGTCTAGGGATAATGTGTAGGTATTTGAATCCGGGCCCTCATTTGTCAGGGTAAACGGGTATATAACCTCGCTGCCGTCGTTGTAAATGTCCTGCTTTACTATTGGAACGCTGATCACCAGCCTGTCATTGACTGCCTGAATGCCTTGCTCATCCTTGCCAAGGATAAAAACCGGCAGCTCCTTGACTTCTGCATCACCGCCAAACTGCGATGATATCTCTGATTTTAAAGTGTAGGTTCCTGTTGGCGTGCTGTCCAGAATTTTGAGTATGAAGTCTTCCCTTATTTCAGACAGCCTGCCGCTGTTTTTGAGCTGGTCAACAAATTTTGTGGATGAAATGCCGAGCTCGGGAATGCTGACTTTTGCATTGATGCCTTCAAGAGGGACAACTCCGCTGTTCTTGAACCTTAATCTTGCAATAAGGTTTTTGCCTGCCTCTGCATTGTCAGGAGCCAGTGATATGCTGCTTATTACAAACGGGAATTTCTTCTGGCTTATTTTCAGGCCATAAAATTTTTCTTCTGAGTTCCCTTCAGCGTCAACAATCTTAACCTTAAGCTTAAAGCTGTTTTGCTCGAACCTGCCTATCAAAGGCAGCTCAAGCTCTTTGACTGAATCTGCACCGTCATTAATGTCAAATGTGGCTGTTGCATCTGCAACAACATCCCCGTTTTCAAAGGACAATACAGCATCTATGTGCGCGTCTTCTATGTTTTCAAGCGATGTCAGCCTCACCTTCAAGTCAAGCTCTCTTTTGCCTTTGTCAATAATCACAAAGTTACTCTCGTCTTCAGCAAGAGTGGAGTCCTCAAGCTCGACTTTGTCAATTGATATGTCAAGCCCTTCCCTTGCACCCCTGACAGCGCCGCCTGTAAACTTTATGTCAAATGATTTCTGCTCTATGCCTCCTTCAACATCAACAACCCTCACTTCAAGCCTGAAATCCTTTTGCCGTTTTAATAAGTCAATTAGCTTCATGTTCAAAGCCACAAGAGTGCTTTCGTTTGTCTTCAATGTAAAGGTGCTGCTTGAGTCTGCAACTGTGTTGTCTGTATCCAAGTCTGTCAGAATTGCCTCCACGTGCATATTGCTTACATCCTCTGTTGCGGTTAAGCTAACCTGCAGGTCAATCTCGTCATCATCCTCTAAAAAATTTGTCCTGCTTTCTGCAAGGACCTTGCTGTTAGCCTTGACCCTGTCAATAGAAACATCTCCGGCATCGCCAAATACAGAGCTGGCATAAGAAATGCCGCTGAATAACACTGCAAAAAGCAAAAATGCCCCAAAAACAATTATTTTCTTATTCATTATGCTTCAACGCTTACTGGTAGTATATTGCCCTTTTTAAAGTTTTCGTTATTGGAGAGTAGGTACAATTTTGGTTTTATTTATGCATGTAGGGCATTACCTATATAAATTGGGCAAATCTACCAAAAAAGCCATGATAACCATAGTCGGGGCTGGTCCTGCCGGAAGCTATCTTGCCTATCTGCTTGCCAAACAGGGCAAAAAGGCAACAGTCTTAGAAGAGCATAACAGAATCGGCTCGCCAGTCCAGTGCACAGGCATTGTCACCCATTCAATTGAGAATTTCTTCAAGCTCAAAAATGAGGTCATAGCAAAGAAGCTTGACAAGGTTATTGTGGTCAGCAAAAACAGCAGGATAGAGGTCAATGTCGATGAAATCGTGATGTGGCGCGACAAATTTGACCGGTTTGTCGGAGATATGGCACAAAATGAGGGCGTTAATATTTTGTTAAACCACAAATTTATAGGACTTGACGGTAAAAACACAGTTATTGCAAAGGATAAAAAAGACAATAAAATAAAAAAAATAAAAACTGATGTTATTGTAGGAGCTGACGGCCCTTACTCTGCTGTTGCAAAGGCTGCTGGGCTTAATTCATATTCAATAAACTATGTGGGAATGCAGGCAAAAGCAAGGCTTGCAATGGACACAACGGCATTTGAGACTTATTTCGGAAGCGACTTTCCAGATTTTTTCGGGTGGTGCGTCCCTGAATCTGACAACATTGCAAGGATTGGCATTGGCTGTTTCGAAAATGCCCAAGAGCATTTCTACAGGTTCCTGAAAGACAGGACAGGCAAAAAGGATGTCTTGTGCTGGGAGTCAGGCTTGATACCGTTGTACAACCCAAAAAAGACCATACAAAAAGGGAATGTCTATTTGATTGGGGATGCTGCTGCCCAGGTCAAGGCAACAACAGGAGGCGGCATAATTCCTTCGCTCAAGGCAGCGCAAACGCTGTGCGATTGCATCATCAATAATAAGGACTACAACAGGGAATTCAAAAGACAATCCGGAAAAGAGCTTCTGTTGCACCTCAGGATAAGAAATCTATTAAATAAATTTTCTGACAGGGATTATGACAAGCTGCTTGGCTTAATGAGCAAGGAAAAGGTAAGAAGAATCTTAAAAAAATATGACAGGGACACTCCTATTCCATTGGTTGCAAACCTCTTGCTGAAAGAGCCGAGGTTTTTATTGTTTTCAAGAATGCTTTTTGCCTGATACTTTTTGCATAACAAAAGCTTTTTAAAAAGCATTCTTTCCCTTTTGAGAGGTGGTCGTGACTTATGGATCCAAAAGAAGATGAAGAGATATCTATTGACTTTGGCAGGATAAAAAAATTCTTTAAAAGTGATAAAAAGGAAGAAGACAAGAAGGCAGATGAAAATACAGAGATTTCTTTGGAAAAGACGGATAAAAAAGATGATGAAATAACGATTGATTTTGGCAGAATAAAGAGTTTTTTTAAAGGTGGGGAAGAAGAAGCGGAAGCAGAGCATATTCAAAGAACTAAGCATAAAAAAGAGGATGGTGATATAGAGATGTCCTTTGACTTTGGCAGGATAAAAAAATTCTTTAAATCGGATGAAAAAGAAACTGGAGGCGCAGAGGACCTAGCGATAAACTGGGGCAAAGCAATTGATTTCTTCAAAAATTACGGCGCTGTTTTTATTGCCCTTGTCCCGATAATCCTTTCAATTTACATAAGGATGCAGGCTGGAACCCTGCCGATAACTGACGACTGGGCGACAAACAGTGTAATAAACGGCATAAGATCACAGATAAAAGCGTCTATCGACCAGCAATACCCAAATCTGCCTGATGCAAATAAAAATGCACTAATCGATACCGAAATACAAAAAATAATTTCACAGAATAAACAACAAATTGATGAGCAGATAAGACAGACATCAAATTACCTTAAATCATTTTTCCAAGACGAGAATGGAAAAAATTATATGCCTGACATTGATCCTTATTACTGGTTCAGGTATGCAAAGAATATTGTGGACCACGGCCATCCCGGAGACATATTAAAGGAAAACGCACTTAAGGAAATCAAGCCATTTGATAACCACCAATTAGCCCCGCTCGGAAGGTTTGTATTTCCCGACATGTTCCCCTCATATGCATACGCTTATTTTTATAAATTTCTGCATTTTTTTGCTCCTGATTTAAGACTGATGGATTCTATGTTTTATCTTGTTTTACTTTTTTCAGCACTGTGCGTGCTGCTTGTTTTTTTAATCGCAAGAAGAATCGCAGGCGACACTGGCGGATTTTTTGCGGGAATGATGATGGCTATCAATGGTGCTTTTTTATCAAGAACATTGCATCCAGACAATGATGTGTGGGTTATTTTCTTTCCTTTGCTGATTACCTGGTTATTTGTTGCAACCATAGAAGCTAAAAGTGCGCTAAAAATTGTGGTTATTACAGCAATTGCCGGTTTTTTTACAGGATTGTTTATTTTTGCATGGAGCGGATGGTGGTATATTTTTGACTTCCTGCTTTCAACTATTGCATTGACATTTTTATATTTGGTTTTGGTAAATTTTAAAGACGCAACAAGAAATATAAGGCTGCTTGTTTCAAATACTGACATCAGGAATGTCGTAATTGTAGGTTTTGTTTATTTCTTCTCGACAGCTGTATTTGTTATCTTATTTTCAGGATGGCCTACATTTCAAGGCGGCTTTCTTGGTCCCTTTAGATTTCAATCGATTAAAGCACCTGTAGCTGCTTCATTATGGCCTAATGTACTGACTACGGTTGCGGAATTGAATGAAGGCTCAATCAACGGCATTATAAACTCTATAGGCGGCCCATTCCTCTTTTTTATAAGCTTGTGGGGGTTAGTCCTAGCAGTATCAAGAAAAGACGGAGTAAAAAAATTTGATTTTATCTATCTTCTTGCAACTGCTGTTTTTTATGGAATCCTGTTTATTAGTTTTGGCGGCGATAAACCTAAACTATACCAATCAATATCCATCACGAGTTTGATGATTTGGATAATACTGCCAATTTTTATTAGGATATGCATTTCTGTGTACAAAAAGGATTCGTCATACGATTTCAAGCTTTCTATATTATTGTCACTTTGGGTGATTTCAACTATTTTTGCTAGCATTAAAGGTGTTAGGTTTACACTGCTGCTAGCTCCTGCATTCAGCGTTGCATTTGGGGTTGCTCTTGGAAAATCATATTCTTATTTATCCAAATGGCTAACAAAAGAGCTTAAGATACACAAGGTAATAGGCAGCGGCATTTTAATTGTATTTTTGCTTTTGATGTATGTCGGTCCTATAAGGGGCGCTATCGGCACTGCAGGATCAGATATACCAATTGTTAACGATGCGTGGTACAATTCCTTGATTAAAATAAAGCAAGACTCAAGCCAGAATGCAATAATTACCTCTTGGTGGGACTTTGGGCACCATTTTAAAGCGATAGCTGACAGGCCAGTGACTTTTGACGGCACAACTCAGACTTCCCCAGCTGCGCATTGGGTTGGAAAGCTTTTAATGACAGATAATGAAGTGCAGGCTGCGGGAATCCTCAGGATGCTGGATTGTGGAAGCAACAGCGCTTTTGACGAGTTATACAAAATCAACAAGGATACCCACTTATCAATTAAGATACTAAACGAGATTATTGTCTTGAACAAAAAAGAAGCAGAAAAAAAGCTGAAAGAACTTAAGCTCGACGCAGGACAGACTGAAAAGATTCTTTCATTGACACATTGCGAGCCGCCAGAAGCTTATTTTATTGCATCAGAAGACATGAT
>JACPMT010000063.1 GCA_016185815.1 Candidatus Woesearchaeota archaeon | reverse complement strand
ATAACCCACAAGGTAAAAGTAAGCTACAAGCCGCAGTATTTGGAAGTGTCAGATGATTTGGTTGTTGATGTTTTGAAAAATGCATTCAGCAAATATGAAAACCAGATAATACACCCGTTAAACATTAACCAACTGTCATTAAATAAACTAAGCGAGCTTTCCGGAGGAGAGTTGCAAAGGGTTGCGATTGCGCATTGCCTGCAGCAGGATGCGGATCTATACCTGCTTGACGAGCCAAGCGCTTATCTTGACTCTGAGCAAAGGCTTGTTTTGTCAAAAGTAATAAGGGATTTTGTCGAGCAGAAAAACTCCTCTGCATTGATTGTCGACCATGATTTGCTGTTTATTGACTACATAAGCGACAGGTTGATCGTCTTTGAAGGAAAGCCGGCAATTGAGGGAATAATCACAGGCCCGTTTGAAATGGAAGACGGAATGAACAAGTTCTTGAAGGAATTGGAAATAACATTAAGAAGGGATCCTGAAACATATAGACCCAGGGTTAATAAACTGGATTCAAGGTTGGACAGGGAGCAGAAAGAAAAAGGAAATTATTATTATGTTTAAGCCCTTCCCCTACTCTCTCCAAAAATAACTCCTTGCGCAATCAAATGCGCCAGCCTAATCGGCTCAGGTATCAGGCTTCTTGTGCAAACTATCTTAAGAATTTTCTTTGCTTCCTCCAAATCAATGCCTGTTAACTGGACAAAAATATCATCAACTTGAATGACATTTCCAGCTTTTTCAATCAATTTTATTTTTTGTTTTTTATTTATTTTAATCAATGTTTTTTTGATATTTTTAATGTTGGGTTTTCTTCTTATAACGACTATCACAGGCAATTTTGTCTTTTTGCTTAATTCCTTGACGTCAATGATATTAAATCCGCCAACTGCGATTCCGTCAAGGAATACGCATTGAAGTTGCGGCTTGAATTTGCATTTGTTGATCATTTCTGCTATCTTTTTTGTTGAATCATCTCCATCAACTACAACTCTTGTTGACAAAATCCCATCAACCCAAGAGCCGCCTCTCATCACAACCCCAACAACAAGAATTTTTTTGTCATTGAATTTGTCAAAGGGGCTGTCGTCAATTCCAATAACCCTTATTTCTTTTTTTACCATTATACCTCGTTGTACCTAAAACAATCTGTAAAATGGTCATTAACCATGCCAACTGCCTGCATAAAAGCATAGCATATTGTTGACCCTACAAATTTGAAGCCTTGCTTTTTGAGCTCTTTGCTCATGGATTCTGACTCTTTTGTTGATGCCGGAACATCATTTAATGATTTGAATTTGTTTTTTATTGTCTTATGATTGACAAACTGCCAGATATATTTGTCAAAGGAGATGAATTCCTTTTGAATTGCAAGAAATTTTTGGGCGTTTGTTATAGCTGCTGTAATCTTCAATCTGTTCCTTATAATGCCGGCGTTTTTAAGCAATATGCTTATGTCTTTTTGAGTGTATCTTGCTATTTTCCCTGGGTCAAAATTATCAAATGCCATTCTGTAGTTTTCCCTTCTGTTTAGGATGGTTTGCCATGTCAGGCCTGCCTGAGCGCCCTCAAGAATTAAAAATTCAAATAATTTTTTATCATTGTGCAAAGGCACGCCCCATTCCTTGTCATGATAGTCTATCATTAACTTGCTGCTTCCGCACCATGCGCACCTGTTCATTTCATTCCCTAAACTCAATGTCGTCAATTATCCCGTCAGAGTCCAAGTCAATTCCCTCAACAACCTTTGCTTTTATGCCTGTGTTATGTATATTCCCATTTGTTATTTTCTTGAAATCCTTCAAAAATGCGATGATTGCTGCCCTTGTGCCGCTGAACCTTTTGCCTGCTACAACCAAAACATATTTGTCCCTGCTGAAAGGGCTTTTTGCCTTTACAATCAGGCCGCATTCATCCTGGGGATAGGTTTCATTTGATATTGTTGATTTTATATTGCCGTCTTCAAATTTGATTGGCAGTTTGGGGTTTACTTTTTCTACAACTTTGTTAACTACAGGACCGCCAATCAGGATTAAATTATTGGCTAAATCTTCGTCCCTTACTTCCGTATCAAGCTTTACATTGAACTTTGGCACGTAATTGAGGAATGTGCCCAGGAACAAAGCCAGGTCCATTCCGTAATAGCCGTCCCTGCTTCTTGCCTTGTCAGGGCCATGCGGGTCAGGGCTGCCAACAATTATCAGAGCATCAAGAACACCATCTTTAATGAATGGCTCCAGGAATTCGGAATCGTTTCTTATTTGCGCTATTTTGCTTGTGCTTTCAAAATTTTTGAACTTGATTACAAAAGCAGGCTCTGTCAAAGCATAAAAATTTGCTGTTGCACCTTGCTTTGTCTCTTTTCTGACAATTTTTATGATTCCTGTTTTCTCAAGGTTTCTTATGTGATAGTAGACTTTTTGCTCGTGCACTTTCAAAGCCTTTGCTATGTCTATTGGGTACATCGGCTCTTTTACAAGCAGATTCAGTATTTTCTGGGCTAACTCTGAGCTGATGGAATTTGCATGCTCTGCGCTTATCTCCTTGGCTGGCAATGAGTAAACTTCATTCTTCTGCTTGTCTATGATGAACATATCAGCAAGAAAGCAGAACTACTATAAATATTTTTGTAATGGTGTTATAAGATTAGTGTGTATAGAGGGTTTTGGTTTTGGTAAGTTTTATAATACAGATGCATTCTTCATTGACTTATGGGGCTTGAGATAATAACTCTTAAGGAAGGTAGCAGAATGGCTGAGCGAATGAAGGTGAACGGCATGACTACAGTCTTTGTGAGGGGTGACAAAATCAGAGAGCAAAACTTAATACGGATGATCGTCGAGACCCACACTTTTGGATTCAGGAGGAGGTATTCTGTTTCTGTCAGCCCAGAGAAATTTTATACTCCCGGCTTTGTTGAATTTTCGGGCCGACATCACATTGGGCATCTGCTGTTCGACTCTATACAAAAAGAGGACAACTTTTATGCAACACTGGAACAAGCTCTTCAGTACGAACTTATAGGGGAGCCTGAATACACAAGAATAAAGCAGAAGCTTGATGACCGCCTTAAGCTGCTTCATGCACAAATCTATGACGGCTCACTTTTGGACAGAAGAAGGACTCTTGGCGCGGATTTGCTTGCAGCAGGCTCTGCAGGGGTAGTATCCATGTTAAAATCAAGCAATAATGTGCCTGCATCTATCTTTATTGCGGGGCTGGCTTTCACAGCGGCGCATCTCATACAAAAATACACAAAAACTAATGCCATAATACGAAGGCTTCATATACAGGCAGATGATCCTGATTTCGGGCCTTATCTTGCGCCTATCCCAATTGCTCATGAACCCAAGCCAACATATTAAAATTTTTTTTATAATACTCCTAAAGTTTTTTTAATAAGGTATATAAATAAGCTGTGTTATCTATAGCTATGGAAATCTCATCTAAACTCCAAGTGCATCCCTTCTCCTCTTTTGGGATGTACTTGCTGTTTTTTAAATAAAATGTGCGGAATTGTGGGAGTTGTATCAAGCAAAGAAATCAATGAGAAGCTATTCAACGGGCTGTCAAACTTGGAGTACCGCGGCTATGATTCTGTTGGGATGTGTTTTATTAACAACAAGAATTTTAAGATTAAAAAGGGTGTTGGCAAATTAGAAGAGGTGCATAAAAAAGTAAATTTCTTAAGATTGCAAGGCAATGTCGGCATAGGTCATTGCAGGTGGAGCACACATGGCGGCGTAACCAAAAAAAATGCCCACCCCCATGTTGACTGCAAAAACAAAATCAGCGTTGTTCACAATGGAATCATAGAAAATTATTCTGAGCTTAAAGACGAATTAATCAGGCAGGGGCATAAATTCTATTCACAGACAGATACAGAGGTTATTGCGCATCTTATTGAAGATAATTTAAAGGACAGCAGAATTGAGGATGCAGTGAAATTAGCTTTAAATAAAATAGAAGGGAGCTATGCATTGGGTATTTTATTTGCCGATGCGCCTGAAAAGCTTTTTGCCGCGAGAAATGAAAGCCCGTTGATAATCGGCGTTGGCGGCAATGAAAACTTTATAGCTTCTGATGTGCCTTCAATCTTGAGCTATACAAATAAAATAATATACCTGGAAGACAAGGAGATTGCGGTTTTGACAAAAGATAAAGTAAAGATTTTCGATTTAAATGGCGTCAATAAAAATAAAAAAATACACGCAATAAACTGGAGCGCAGAAGCAGCCCAGAAATCAGGCTACAAGCACTTCATGCTAAAAGAGATTTATGAGCAGCCAAGGGCGATAGCAGACACCTTGAATGAGAGGATAAGAAACAGCGACGTTGTTTTTGAAAAAGAGTTTAATTTGAAAAATGACTTTCTGAGAAAAATAAGCAGGATTGTGGTGGTTGCATGCGGCACTTCATGGCATGCTGCACTAGTCGGCAAATTCATGCTTGAGGAATTGGCAAAGATTCCTACTGAAGTGGAGTACGCTTCCGAGTTCAGGTACAGGCATCCTTTACTGGACAATAATACATTGTTTATTGCAATTTCCCAGTCAGGAGAAACGGCTGACACAATAGCAGCATTGAAGGAAGCCAAAAAATATGGAGTTAAAACATTATCGATATGCAATGTCATGGGCTCGTCAATTACAAGAATTTCTGACGGGGTTATTTACACCAGGGCAGGGCCTGAAATTGGGGTTGCATCTACAAAGGCATTCACAACACAATTGGCTGTTTTGTATTTGCTGACAATTTTACTTGCAAAGTTAAGAAAAACATTAAATGAAAAACAGGTTAAAGTAATGATAGAAGGCATTAGAAAAATACCCTTGCAATTGCAGTCTGTTTTGGATGAAGATTATGAAATTTTGAAATGCGCAGATCTTTATTATCACAAATTGAATTCAATATATTTAGGCAGAGGCGTTAATTTTCCAATTGCTCTTGAAGGGGCATTGAAGCTAAAAGAAGTCAGCTACATTCATGCAGAAGGGTATCCTGCAGCTGAGATGAAGCACGGGCCTATTGCATTGATAGACAAAAACATGCCTGTGGTTGTTATCGCCCCGCATGATATTTATACTTACAAAAAAGTGCTTGGAAACATTGAAGAAGTGAAAGCAAGAGGAGGTATAATTATCGCAATTGCAACAGATAATGATGACAATATTCCAAAAAAATCTAAGCATACTATATTTATACCAAAAACATTATATACTTTAAGTTCGATTCTGGCAGTCGTGCCTTTGCAATTGCTTGCTTACCATATTGCTGATAAATTGGGATATGATGTAGATAAACCGCGCAATTTGAGTAAAACTGTAACTGTAGAATAAAAATTAGATTTTAATAAAAGGTGATAAAAATGATGATAAAGCCGCCGCATATAGCTTTTTCAGCATTGGCTTTGGCATTGCTGCTTGATTATTGGTTTCCGCAGTTTAGATTTATTTTTGGAAGTTATAGGCACATCGGAGTTTTAATTTTTATCCTAGGATTGTCAATGACCTTTACATCTTTTTATTTGTTCAAGAAAAATAAAACGCCTATAATGCCGGGGCAAAAGCCGATTTTTGTTGTTATGTCGGGGCCTTACACATTCACAAGAAACCCGATGTATCTTGGGGTTGCAACAGCGTTAACTGGAGTTGCTGTTTACATCGGCAACTTGCTTGCCTTCATATCGCCACTAATATTTTTCACGGCAACGAATTTCTTTTTTGTGCCTAGAGAAGAAAAATTACTTGAAAGCATTTTCGGCAAGAAATACCTTGATTACAAGAAAAAAGTAAGAAGATGGATTTGAAATGAAAAAAATATTTATTGGCTTTGCTCTTGCTAGCATTATCATTCTAATTGCAAGTTGCACAGCACAGCAGGTTTCAGAAAACAAGGTTCTTGACACAGCCATCTCGCCAGCAAGAGATCTTACTGGAGTTTGGGAAGGTACAGCTACTTGGAAAAACAATGTTTTGAATCCTGCTTGCAGCTATGAAGGTGCTATTAATTTCAATTTTGCCCAAAAAAACAATGAATTAGAGGGCACATGGCATACCACAATAACAAAGATAAATCATATATTGAAGGACATTCCATGCGGTAGTGAAGGCAGAAACCCTGAAGCAATTTTAAAGGGCACTATTAGTTCCTCAACTGCAAAATTCTCTTCAGGGCCAATAGATTTTTCTGCTACTTTCACAACAGATTTAATGGAAGGTGCATTTGAATCTTGTCCTGATCAGATATGTTCCGACGGAACAAGAGCAGTGGGAGCAATAGGTAAATTTTCAGCTACAAGAAAAGAATGAAAATCCGCAAATCAATATCAAGCGACGCAAAAGGCATTGCCAATGTTCTTGTCCAAAGCTACAACATCAAGGATTTGAAGGAAGGAATTCAAGTTTTTAAAAATGAAATTAAAAAACAACACCATTATATTGTTGCAGAAGAAAAAAGCAAGATAATTGGGATTGTAACATGGCTGATGCATGGCTTGCCAAAGCACCAATTATGTGAATTGGTCAGGATAGCTGTTTTGCCGGAATATAGAGGAAAAGGAGTTGCAAGGAAATTGTTTGATACTCTTGTAAAAGATGCAAAATCATTTTACAAGAAAAACAAATCAAAATTAAGAAAATTATATTTACTTACACACGCTGATAATATAAGAGCGCACAAGTTCTATGAAAAGCTTGGATTTAAGCATGAAACAACACTAAAACAGCACTATTATTCTGACCAAGATGAGTATGTTTATAGCATGTTTTTTTGATTAAAATAATCCCATCAGATTCAAAAACTGCTCTTTAGTTTCACATTTGAAATAAGGATTAGTTTTT
>JACPMT010000070.1 GCA_016185815.1 Candidatus Woesearchaeota archaeon | reverse complement strand
TAAACCTTGCACCTGCTGATGACAAGATAATAGCGGTTGAAAGGCCATTGGAGATAGACGCTGAAAGCCAGCTGCTTGCCTCAATAATGGCAAAGAAGCATTCTGTTTCAAGCACCCATATCCTGATTGATGTTCCTGTCAACAAGGACTCAAAAGTAAAAAACATGGTTGAGGCTTTAAAGCTCAAGAAGGAATTTGAGAAAATCGGAAAAAAGCTGAAAAAGCATGTTAAGGTGCTGATAACAGATGGCAGGCAGCCGATTGGCAACGGCATAGGGCCTGCTCTGGAAGCAAGAGACGTGCTGTGGCTGCTCAAAAGAGATCCCAGAAGGCCAATTGATTTGGAAAAAAAATGCCTTATGATGTGCGCCAACATATTTGCCATGGTGGGAGTCAAAAACGGCTACAGAAAAGCATTAGAAATATTGGATTCAGGAAAAGCATATGCAAAGATGGTTGAGGTTATCAAAGCCCAGAACGGCAAGGAGGTTGCAGCAGAAGACATTAAGATTGGCAAATATTCTTATGATGTTTTGTCAGCAAAAAACGGCAAAGTCATTGACATAGATAACGTTTCCATATCAAGAATCGCAAGGATTGCAGGAGCTCCTCACGACAAAGGTGCCGGGATTTATATGTATAAGCATATTGGCAGCAAAATAAAAAGAGGAGAAAAACTGTTTACAATCTATTCTGAAAGCGGGCACGAGTTTGAATATGCGAAAGATGTGGCTAAAGGTGCTAGAGTGTTTGTGATAAGGTAATTTTTTTAAATAATACTTTAATCCTCAATTTGTAGATATGCCATATCTTCAGTTAATACAACATGAAGAGATAATTTTTGTTCTCTCAAAAAATTTAAACCTAAAATAGAAGGCAATGCATCAGCCGCTTGAATTTTTTGTTCAGAAATTTTTGAGGTTTTTAGTGCACGAAGGTTTACTTTTAACGAAATATAATCATTCTTCTGTTTATCCTGTTTTAATAGATAAAAATTAAATGGCGGTAATATTATTTTTTTATATTGTGAACCGCCAAATGCCACAATTCCTTCATTCTTTTTATCTTTTACAGGTATTTGTAATTTAGTGGAGTCCCTTTGACCGATATAAGACTCAGGACTTCCGGTATCAATAACAAATTCTACCAATTGTTTCCTAACTCTAAGATGCCGGCATTCCACCAAAGCCAATAGGACCAGTCTTCCTTCTATTATCTGTAATGGAATTCTATCGTTCACACTAACCACCCTAAATTAAAGAATAAATTTTATTTTACTTACAAATTTTATAATCAAATTGGAAGTATCTATATTTTTATTTTCTAATTTTTTCATTAACTTATTCAAATCCGAATCAAACTCAATTACATTATCTTCTTGAAAAGCAATAAATTTTTCATTATATTCATTTATTAATTCATTGAGATGTAGGTCAAACCATTTTAAATCATTCTGCCCTTTAGTTAGCATTTTAATTATTTGTGCATCAGTCATAAATTAACCCCCAAATGTTTAAGAAATTCTTTATGGTTATTAAAGTTTTGGTTGAATCTATCAATAATCCTAGAACTTCTTTTTGTTGCCTCTTTTTCCATCATCACTCCTCTTTATTATGGCAAAAACTCAATATATCAATTTAGTAACATATATTTAAATCTTTTGATTTATTGTCTATATAAATTTAATTACGCCGCGACTCGGACTTGCATACAGACGCATGCTCGCGTTCTGCAATTTGAACCGAGAAACCCTTGCGGGAACCAGCTTTCGCATTGCGGGGAATTCTCCTGAATTCCAGCTCAAGGCTAGCGCAGTGCCAGATTGTGCCATCGCGGCAATAAGAAAAAGTTTTTTGGTTTAATATAAATTTATTGATTGTCAATCCCAACCAATGCAAACAGCATAGCTTTAAAAATGGGCCTTTATCCCAAGCATTATGGGAGAAACAAATAAAGTAGAATTATTCTCAATAAGCGAATATCCTCATGGAAATGCGCGCGTGCTTGAGCCGCAGCAGAAAGTGGAACTCAATAGGCTGGGGCACCGGTTCTCTGAAGAAATGTACCACAAACCGCTTAAGATAGTGCCAAACCCGCGCCCAGGTCTTACGGAACTTGCGTGGGAGTCATTTCCCCCTTTTTATTCTGAAAAAGAGACAGGAAACGCTATAAGATATTATTCCACTATTGGCAAATCCTTGTTTCTTGAATTAAGCGGCAGGTTAGTTAAAGATGCTGCAAGGCAAAACCTGCCTGCAGACGCAAATGCCTATTGCATTCTTGCCACATTAGAAGGAAAAGTGCTGCTGCAGTATGTGAGGATTGCCTGACTATTTCTTCGGCAACAGGACAGGAATTCCTTCCCTTATCGGGTACTTTTCGCCGCATTTTGAGCACAAAAGCCATTTTTTGTCTTTTGTGTACTCCAAATCCGCCTTGCACAATGGGCAAGCCAGGATGTCAAACAGGTCCTTTGGGATAGGATCTTTAACAGTTTTGGTTGTTTTAGCCATTTTACAGTCTTAGAGGGGCACCCATTTCAGCGAAGCTGTTACATGGGTCTCGTGATTTTCTTTTTTATTTATTTTTAATTATTGTTTATTTTTAGCCTTTCAAAAACCGAAACCAATTTCACTTCGCTTTGCTGCGTTCTTTGGTTTCTTTTTGCTTTGCAAAATAGAATTTTTTGGGGGTAAAAAGGGTTAATAAATTTTGCTATAATTAAAACTATGCAGTCGAACTAAAATGCCAGACTTAATCAAAAAATGCCCGGAATGCGGAGGAATAAACCTTTCCTGGAACAGGGATAGGGGAGAGATTATTTGCAGGGACTGCGGCCTTGTCATAGAGGAAAAAATGGTTGACTTCTCCCAGGAATGGAGGGAATTTGATTCTGAAGAAGGAGAAAAAAGAAGGAGAAGCGGCGCTCCAATGACTTACACTCAATACGACCAGGGTCTTGGAACAGAGGTTGGACAAAAAGCTGACTTGTTCAAGCTTGGCGGCAAGGACAGAAATAAGTTCTTTAGATTAAGGAAATGGCAATACAGGATTTCAACAGCTATTGAAAGAAACCTTAAATTGGCGTTGGCAGAGCTGAAAAGAGTCAGTTCTTATTTAAAGCTGCCAAAATCTGTTGAAGAGGAAAGCGCAAGAATCTACACTTTGGCTGTCCAGAGAGGGCTTGTCAGGGGAAGAAGCATGGAATCTGTTGTTGCAGGCGCTTTGTACGCAGCCTGCAGAAGGCATGATGTGCCAAGAACGCTTGACGAGTTAAGCGAAGCATCTGGAATTGAAAAGAAGGAAGTAGGAAGGACTTACAGGTTCATTACAAGGGAGCTTGGGATCACAATTTTGCCATCAAACCCGGCTGATTACATTGCAAGGTTTGCATCAGCATTAAAGCTCAGCGCAGAAACCCAAAGCAAAAGCATTGAGATTCTTGAGCAGGCCCAAAAGTCAGAATTAACAAGCGGAAGAGGCCCGACTGGAATTGCAGCCGCCGCTTTGTATGTCTCTGCATTGATACATGGCGAGAAAAGAACACAAAGGGAAGTTGCTGATGTTGCTGGAGTCACAGAAGTCACAATCAGGAACAGGTACAAGGAATTGCTTGATGAATTGGATTTGGAAGACGACATCAAGAAGACCAAGAAAAAGAAGAAGAGATAATTCTTTTTTTGATTTCTTAAAATGATTAGCGGCAATACTATTGCAGATCAAGCAATGCACTTGAGCAGAGAATTAATCAAGAAAGGATTTTCAAAAGAAGCGGTGTAGTTTGCGACTGAATATTCCAATACATTTAATTCTGTGCCTGGCGGCTTGTCTAGAGACCAAGAGTTAAGTGATATATGTGCTTTATACCATAGAATTGCGCGCCCATACCAAAGGCTTTTATCTCAGAAATGATATCAACTATCATTAAAAATCATAAAAATTATTCATTAGCATCAATAAACTAAACACTTCTCGGCGCAGTGGGATGCGATTCCTGCATTTTCGGCTTTGCAGGCATTCTTGGAGCATGCTGCGGATGATGCTCTTTCTGCAGCTCTTTTATCTCTTCCTTCTCTATCTTTTTTGCCTCTTCAGCTTTTTCTTCCTTTATTTCTTCAACTTCCTTTTCAAGTTTCTCCTCGGGCTTTTCCGCTTTTGTTTCTTTTTCCTCTTTTTTTGCAGCTTTCTTTTCCTCAACTTTAGGCTGACCACATTTTCAGATTTCATGTGCCTTGAGATGAACTGCTTGACTGTCTTGACTGCCTTATTTGCCTTTTTGAAAGGCGGCACCTTCAAAGTCTCCCTTCTAAGCGGAATGCTGTAAACCCTTTCCAAAACTGTTTTTGACGCTTCTTCTTTCTTTGCCATCTTAATTCATCATCGGGCTTACATATCGCGGTTCTTTTTTGTAATCCCAAGTTCTGTATATGTAATTTGAAATCTCGGGCTTTACACGCTCTGGTATGAACGGTATTTTTGAATCTTCGCTGGGCATAACAATAACATCTGTTATGTCTCTTCCCCTTTTTTGCAGTATTATTATATACCTGAACCCCTCCAAACCATTAAACAAGCCATCATAAGGTTTATCATATTTTATCGTTGATGCCTTTATTGCTGGTGTGGTGTTTGCCATCTTTATGCCTTTGTCTTTGTCCTTCGCCAGCTTCTCTTTAATTTTGTGTGCCTGCCCGGATGTATCCTTCTTGTCTTGCCGTATATCTTTGGCACTGTCCAGAACGGCGCCCATCTAGTCTGCTTTCTGAATCTTGCCAGCCTTTTCTTCCTGCTGGGATGCTTGTATCGCGCCATTTTATTTGATTTTATAATTTGTATTTTTCTTTGAATTTTATATCCGCTTTGCAATTCTAGTGCTCGGCTTCGCTGTTCTGCCACACGCTCAGCCTCGCCTATTGATTCAATAATTAAATCACAAGCGGTTTACTTTTATCACGATATGCGTCTAAAAGTCGCTCTCGATTTTTTGAATAATTTTTGTGTGAATGTTGTTTAATATTGTTTTAAACCCTCTTAATCTTAATCTCTTTTTTCTTTGGAGTCAATTGCTCTAAAACCTTTTTCAGCGTTGAATCGTCAATTTTGCCCTGCACCTGGCCTTTTTGTATCGCCTGGAACAAAATAATCAGCAGCTGCAATGCCTTTTCTTGATGGGCTGTTTTCAGGTTTCCGTACCTTGCCAAAGCATCCTTTGTCATGAATTGTTTTGCAATGCTTTCCATCTGCTCAATCTGCTGCTGTATCTGTGCATGCTCATGGGACTGCTGCTGCATTTTTTCCTGCTGCAGCTGCATCAGTTCCTCAAGCTTCCTTTTTTTAATTTCATCAAGAGTAGGCATTTGGTTTACTGGCTTTTGTCCTCGGGTTTTTTGGCTGCTTTCTGCTCCTGTTTTGTTTCTGCAGCTTCTTTTTTGATTTCAATTTGAGCTTCCTGCTTTGGCCTGATGCCATGAATATTGGTTGCTATCTTGTCCAAAAACGACCTGCCCTTTGGAGTTATAATCCTGCCTTTGTGCACACCCTTTTCAACAAATTTTACAAAGCCTGCCTTTTCAAGCTGCTGCAGCGATTTTCTCAGTATATTGCCTGAACCCTTGTAGAAATGCTCTTTCTTTACGCCCCTGTTTTTTTTGCCGCCGTACTTTGTCCTTAGCTTGGAAACTCCCACAGGGCCGAAGCGGTACACTGTCCTCAAAACAGAGGCTGTCCTCATATACCACCAGTCCTCATTGGCAGGAGGCC
Organism: Candidatus Woesearchaeota archaeon; assembly: GCA_016185815.1. GTDB lineage: Archaea > Nanobdellota > Nanobdellia > Woesearchaeales > GW2011-AR4. The sequence continues at coordinate 3,458 of JACPMT010000070.1, read as the reverse complement.
TTTCCTTGTGCATGCCGGTCTTTGCAAAAGATGCCCACAACGGCGCCTTAATTTCAGGGATTTTCTTCAGCTCTTCAGCTGTTTCGGAAATCAGCCCCTGCGGGTCAACATCATACATTGTTGTCATTTTTTGTTTTTGGTAAATTTATTTTCAATAAATTTTTTTAATCTGCCTTCGGCAAATTCTAGTGCTCGGTGGCATCCGACCACCTCGCCTATACACAACAATAAACATCAAAAGCGCTTTACTTTTTTCACTTATGTATTTAAAAGTCGCTCTCGTTATTTTTGAATTTTGTTTTTATTAAATTGTTTCTTTCACACCTTGCGGTGTTAGATTGGCTAATTGGATTAGCGCATAAATAAGGAATTTTATTGTGTTTAAAAATATATCTTTTTGAAAACCCAAATCAAAACCTTAATAAATTTCTTCGCATTATTATTTAGTAACATTTGATGTACAGATATTTATTTTCCATATAGAAATAAAATGATAGAACATATAGAAAAACCGTACAAGCCAGAGCAAATCAGGCATATCTTGAATCCTGTTGTTGATAAATGGTTCTTCACAAGGTTCAAAGAATTCTCACTGCCGCAGCTGTTTGGAGTGATGGAAATTCATTCAAGGAATAATATTCTTGTAAGCGCTCCGACAGGCGCGACAAAGACTTTGACTGCTTTCTTGTCGATTTTAAATGAGCTGATTGACTCAAGCGAAAAGGGGATTCTTGAAAATCGCATTTATTGTGTTTATGTGAGCCCGTTAAAGGCATTAAGCAACGACATTCATGTAAACCTGGTCGAGCCGTTAAAAGAGATGGAAAAAATTGCAGGAAAGAAATTAAACATAAGGGTTGCAGTAAGGACAGGCGACACTTCAGCTTCGGAAAGGGCAAAAATGTTAAAACATCCGCCGCATATCTTGATAACCACGCCGGAAAGCTTGGCAATAGTTTTAACATCGATAAAATTCAGAGAATTGTTAAAAAACGTTGAATGGTTTATTGCAGATGAAATACATGCATTGGCTGAAAACAAGAGAGGAACCCATTTGTCTTTGTCGGTTGAAAGGCTGAACAGGATTTCCCCTTCAATGACAAGGATTGGCTTAAGCGCCACAATTGCGCCATTGGAAGAGATTGCAAAATTTCTTGTAGGATATGAAAATGGGGAATTAAGAAACTGCAAGATTGTGGATGTGCAGTTCCTCAAGAACATGGATTTGAAAGTTTTAAGCCCAGTGCCTGACTTGGTTGACATGGAGCATGCAATGATGCACAACTCAATGTATTCATTAATTGACGATTTAATCCAGAGCCACAGGACAACATTGATTTTTACAAATACAAGAAGCGCAACAGAAAGGGTTGTTCACCATTTGAAAGAAAAGTTTCCCAAAAAATACACGGAAAATATTGGCGCGCATCACGGCTCTTTGTCAAAGGCATTAAGGCACAGGATTGAAAACCGGCTTAGAAACGGCGAGTTGAAAGTAATTGTCTCCAGCACATCATTGGAATTGGGAATTGATATTGGGTATATTGACTTGGTGATATGCCTTGGCTCTCCAAAGTCAGTTGCAAGGTTCTTGCAGAGAGCAGGAAGATCAGGGCATAAATTACATGACACGGTCAAAGCAAGAATCATTGTTCTTGACAGGGACGATTTGGTCGAGTGCGCTGTTCTTTTAAAATCCGCAATCGAGAAAAAGATTGACAAGATACATATTCCAAAAAACTGCCTGGATGTGCTTGCGCAGCAAATACATGGAATGAGCCTTGAGCAAAAATGGAAAATAAAAGAATTATTTAATTTAATAAAGCAGAGCTATTGCTACAGCGAGCTTGAATGGAAGGATTTTGTCGAAATTATTGATTACCTTTCCGGAAAATACATTTCATTGGAGGACAGGCACATCTATGCAAAGATATGGCATGACGAGGAAACAGGCGAGCTTGGAAGAAAGGGCAAGATGTCAAGGGTCATTTACATGACAAACATCGGCACGATTCCGGAAGAGTCATATATAACTGTCAAGGTAGGAGAGCAGCCGATTGGGCATATTGACGAGGCATTCCTTGAAAAGCTGCACAGAGGCGATGTATTTGTCTTGGGAGGGGAAAAGTACGAATTTCTGCATGCAAAAGGAATGGTTGCCTATGTAAATGCCTCTGTCTACAGGCCGCCTACAATCCCAAGCTGGTTTTCTGAAATGCTGCCATTGAGCTTTGACCTTGCGCTTGACATAGGAAGATTCAGGAAACTGATGAATGAACTGTTCTGCGCAAATAAGCCGAAAAAAGAAATACTGGATTTTATTAATGATTATTTGTATGTCGACAAAAATGCCGCTGAGTCAATTTATGATTATTTTTATGAGCAGTTCAATTATGCAGAGATTCCGTCGCATTCAAGAATTATAATTGAGCACTACTCGGACAATAAAGGCAGGAGAAAGTATGCTGTGTTCCACACCCTTTATGGAAGAAGGGTTAATGATTGCTTGAGCAGAGCTGTTGCATTTGCAGTTGCAAGAACGCAGCACAGAGATGTTGAAATTGGAATTAATGACAATGGATTTTATGTTGCTTATGACAAGAGCGTTAATGTAATGCAGGCATTTAATTTGGTCAAGTCCAATGAAATGAGGAAGGTAATGGACATGGCAATCGAGCATACGGAAGTTCTGAAGAGAAGGTTCAGGCACTGCGCTTCAAGGGCAATGATGATATTGAGGAGCTACATGGGCCATCAAAAAAGGGTTGGAAGGCAGCAGGTAAGCTCTATGATCTTAATGAATGCCGTTAAAAGAATCAATCCAAATTTCTGCATACTTAAGGAAGCGAGAAGAGAGGTGCTTGAAGACTTGATGGACATAGAGAATGCTGCCAAAGTAATTGAGGGAATTGAGCAGAAAAAGATTTTGATAAAGGAGATTCATACAAGCCTGCCTTCGCCGTTTGCATTCAATTTGATATTGCAGGGATTTAGCGACTTGATGAAAATTGAGGACAAGGTAGAGTTTGTGAGGAGAATGCACGAGCAGGTAATGGCGAAGATAAAGGTAAGGGAATAAGAAAATTTAGGCAACACATATGCGATCGCTTGTTAGTTTCTCCATCAGTTACGTAAGTTCTGGCGGATTTCGTTCCGAAAAGTTGAGTTTTTTAATAAAATTCTTGTAGAAGCTTACAACCCTTCCGGGTGAAGCCTCTTGCAGCTTGTGTCAATGGCCTTCTTGTAAGAACTATAGCAAAGAACACAAATAATTGAGCAATGGATTATGTTCTTTGCTTATTACGAACGAGCATGTATTGCTCAATTAATTATGCGAGTGAGTATAGATGCACCAATTCTGCTTTTACTCGTACATGTAAGGGAAGATGTTATTACCGCATTTGCCTGTAAATTGTGTTACATAGTAACCTGATCCCAATTCACATAAATTAACTTTT
>JACPMT010000069.1 GCA_016185815.1 Candidatus Woesearchaeota archaeon | reverse complement strand
GATGCGCTTACATTAAACTGCTTATTTACAACCAAGTCACCGCTGATGTTTAAGTAGCCGCTTATGTTCACATTGCCTATGACAGTTAATTTTTCTGATGGAGATGTTGTTCCTATGCCAACACTTCCGGAGCTAGTTGCAAAATAAGCGCCTCCTGTTGTGTTTATAGTAGTTGCATTCAATGGGCCAGCAACATCTACACCAGTCGCTACCTTAATGGTGTTGCCAGCCGTACCAGGAATTGTAATTGCAGGATTTATATTAGCAGAAGCTAATATCAAGTTAGCTGTATTGCTTGACCTGATACTGGATGCAGTTATTACTGTAGGATTGACTGACCCAATCTCCATAGAATCACCACCAGGGTTATAGACTAGGGTGGTGTCCGTTATCAGTTCTCCGCTTGTTTTCTGGATCACCAACGGATAATTTGTATTATCTGTGGATACTCCAAGTCCTGTGACATTTAAGCCGCCTGTTATGTTAACTCCGCCAACTACCACTAATTTTTGATTTGGTGATGTTGTTCCGATCCCAACATTGCTTCCATTAACAAACAACCTTGGCGTTAATGCCCCTCCACCTGTTCTTGTGTAAAACCCGATTGAAGAAGCCTCTGAGCCGTTCAATGCATTAACCAAAGTTGCATTGATCAGTGCTACATCATCAACATTGCTTCCGTTGTCAATAGCTCTAAACAACAATCCAACACCAATGCCTCCTGTTGAATTCAATGGAGTTTGTGTGAAATGCTCCAATGTCAAAACATTTGTTGTTGATACATTGTTTGTGTCATTAACCGCGATTCTTGCTGCCCCTGCAACATGAAGCTTGTCTGTTGGTGTTGTTGTTCCTATGCCTACACTACCAGAGCTTGTTGCAAAATATGCTGAGCCAGTTGTATTAATTGAAGTTGCATTTATTGAATTGGCGCTTATGGAACCAACAACTGTCAATGTGTTGTACGGTGATGTTGTTCCGATGCCGACTCTATCATTAGTTGCATCAACAAACAAATCGCTTCCTTTCACGCTAAAATTACTGTCCACACTTAAGTTTCCTTTAATGGACACATTTCCATAGATATCCAAAGCGTGGGTTGGCGATGTTGTCCTAATGCCAAGATTGCCGGTTATATAGCTATTTCCAGTTCCATCAACCCTGATAACCCCTGGGAAAGTAGCAACTTGTGAATTTCCTAAGAAAGTAACTGCATCAGTAAAAGGATTACCGACAGAATCAGAACGTGTTTGTAATCTTAATTGGGTAGCCCAGTTTGTTCCTGTCTGTTGCTCTCCAATAATGCGAACCACTTGATTAGTATTGCTTGCATTCGAGCCAAGGGACAAGTTTCCCCCTACAATCGTCATTTTATCTCCTGAAATCAAATTTGTTGTTCCTATGCCAACGCTTCCATTTGTACTAAAAGTTGTCCCTGTTCCATTAACTTCTAGCTTTATGTTTGGAGAAGTCGTCCCGATGCCGACGTTGCCTGATTGAGTTGCCAAATAAGCATTCCCAGAAATATTTAAAGTAGAAGCGTTAATTCCGCCAGCAACATCAAGCTCAGTTGCGGGGTTTGTTTTTCCGATGCCAACTTTGTTACCAGACGAAGTTGCCAAGTAAGTGTTATGCGCAACAATGTCATTGGCTATAAAGTTTCTGGTTCCTTCAATGTTCAAGTCATAGACGTGCTGCGGCTCTAAAGCTTTGATTGATGCAATCTTTTCCCATTTTATTGTATTTGTTGAGTAATCTGGAACTGCGATTTCCATGCCCTCTTTTAAGTATCTTACCTCTATCCATCTTCCTAATTTATCAGAATCATCAAAAGTTTTATATACTGAATTGTCATTATCAATATTATGAGAACCGAAATTAATGAGTTTATTGTTGCTGACAGCGAAATCTGTCATGGAATGCTCACTTTCAAAGGCACCAGAATTATGGTATGGCAGATACTCTCCTTGATAGGCGCTGGCGTCACTATTGACGAAATCATCAGGGACTACTTCCCGCAACTCACTAAAGAATCCATCCTCTCTGCTGTGGACTATGCCTCCAAGATCTTTGAAGAGGAAAGATATGTCACCATCGGATAAATTAAGGCTTCTGTCTGATGAAAACATTCCGAGGCTTGTCAACGAATTCTTGGAAAGCAGGTTTGACTTAAAGCGGGCGCCTCTTGGCTCTGATGACGGGGAAATATCAGCTATCGCAAAAGCAGAGGTAAGAGTTATTTTATCTTTTGACAGGCATTTCGGCAATATACTGCTGTTTCCTCCCGGAGAGCATGAGGGAATTGTGTTCATAAGGATTGTGCCTCCAGTCATTAAGACTGTAACAAATGCCTTGTCAGATTTATTTGATAAAGTCAAGCCATCGGAATTCAAAGGCAAGCTATTTGTACTAACTCCATTCAGATTTCGAATATACCCAAGACCGCGAACAAAATAAGGATGCTCAGCTGTTGTGTTTATGGCTCTGCCATCTTCTGTTGCCATTTCATAAATCGGCTTAATTCCATGGTCAAGCAAGGCATTTACTTTTCTTGGAACTAATTTTCCTGTCTTTTCTTCTAATGTCAATACTTCCTCTCCTGCCTTTATGTCTTTTATTTTTTTCTTTGAGCCATCTGAAAGCGTTACCAAGCTGTCATCAGTTATGCTAAACCCGGTAACATTCAATGAAGAGGCATTTACTCCGCCAGCGAATGTCGCTGCTCCTATTACTTCCAGCTTGTTCTGAGGCCCCGTCGTCCCGATGCCAACACTCCCAGAGCTTGTAGCAAAATAAGCATTTCCTGTTGTGTTGATTGAGGAAGCGTTTAATGAGCCAGAAACTCCAACAGAGCCAACAACTGTTAATGTGTTGTATGGCGATGTTGTTCCTATGCCGACGTTGCCGTTAGGATTAATGTAAATCCTTGAAGTCCCATTCTGCTGAATGTCAAAATCAGTGTTTGCAACAGAATTTGTCTTTAATCCAACTCTTCCTCCTCCTGTTGAGTCATTCATTCTTATTTCTGGGGAGCCTCCTGTTATGTGTAATGCAGTAGCAGGCTTCATTGTATTACCACTCATCCCAATCCCTACGCCTGTGCTTGTTATGAGAATTCCCTGAGCAACATTATTATTTGTAAAAATCCTGATAGGCCTATCTTGTACTTGCCCAAAAGCAAATTCGTCCCTTGTGCTATGATGTGTCATAAGCATATTATTAAGGTTGCCGTCAACTATATTCAGGCCTGTAAATCCGTCTGTTCCGTTTATGACAAGCTGCCTTTCTGGAGTTGATGTTCCAATCCCGACATAACCATTACTTGCTACAAAAAATCCTTTTGGAACACTTCCAAGAGTTGGAGGAGTGACATTTAAAGTCCCCTGAACTGTCAATGTTTGTGCTGGAGAAGTTGTATTTATACCAACTGTTCCAACTCCGCTTGTAGCAAAGTAAGCGCTTCCAGTTGTATTTATTGAAGAAGCATTAATTGAATTTGCGCTTATGCTACCAACAACTGTCAAAGTGTTGTATGGCGAAGTCGTCCCGATGCCGACATTGCCTGCAGCATTTTGAAATAACCCTTGTGCATTTCCTGATTGTCCTGACCTTATTCTTAAAGTTCCGATAATGTCAAGGGTTTCTGCCGCTGTTGCGTTGATGCCAACTAAACCATTTGAGTCTATTCTGATACGTTCAGCATTATTCGTCCCAAATCTCAAATAGCCATTATTGATGTTAAAAATAGTTGAATCAAGAGCTGTTCCTCCTCCAGTGCCAAATTCAGCTACTAATCCACCAGACACCCCAGAACCATCAGCAGTAGATAAACGAATGCCACTTGTACCGCTTGCTCCACTGGCAAGGTGAATTTGTAATGGATAATTTGGTGTTGTAGTTCCAATCCCGACCCTATTTGCCAAAGAATCAACAAATAAAGTATTTCCATCAACACTTAAATTAGAATCAACGCTTAAGTTTCCTTTAATGCTTACATTTCCGTAAACATCTAATTTGTGAGAAGGTGTCGCCGTCCCAATCCCAACCAGCCCAAAAGAAGGCGCCATAAAGATATTGCCTGTTGTTCCGTTCACAACAAACAAAGCTGATGTTCTGTTCTCTATTATGAAATCCTGTACTGCGAAAGCATTTATTGATGATAATACTGAAAACACAATCAGTGCAATTATTAATGTTAATTTTCTATTTCTCATTTTTGTGCGAAAGTTTTATATACGGCGAATGAATAATGTCGGTTATGGAAAAAGACTTCATGAAGAGAATTGTAGTTAACCCTAGGGTGATGGTGGGCAAGCCTGTAATTAAAGGAACTAGAGTTACCATTGATGCTATTCTCGGAAGGATTGCTGAAGGCTGGACTTTTGACGATATTCTTGAAGACTTTCCACATATAACCAAAGCGGATATTAAAGCCGCGATTATGTATGCTGAAAGCATTGTTAGGGGAGAGGATATCATGCCTGAGATAGATAAACATGCGATTCATAGTTGATGAGAATACTGGTAGAAAATTGACTTCTTTAATCAAGCGTGCTGGATATGATGTTATCTTTTCTTTTGACGCCTTGCCAAGAGCAAATGACGAGCAAATATTGGATTTTGCCGAGAAAAATAATCGGGTGCTAATTACTGAGGATAAAGATTTTGGTGAACTTATTTTCAGGCTTAACAAACCAACAAGCGGAGTGATTTTTCTAAGGATGCCTAAAGACCCTGTAAAGAGATTCGAAAGGATAAGAGACATCTTAGGCAAAGCTGAAGGCAATTTCATAATTGTTAAAGAAGGGCAAATCAGGATAAGGAGCTTGAAATAAGCGCAGACATTACCCGAGTGTGTATTTTTTCTCATTTTTTGCCCTTCTCCCTCAAGTCAGCAAGTATTAAGCTCCTGATGTAGTCTGACTTGTCAACGCCCAGGCTCTGGCTGACTTCAACAATCAGCTCATCCAGTTTTTTTGGGATTGTAAATCTGATTTCAGGCATTTTTCCTCTTGTGATGCTTTCTCAAATCCTTTAGAATCAAGCTTCTGAGGTAGTCTGACTTGTCAACGCCCAAGCTTTCAGCTGTATCAGAAATCAACTTGTCAAGATTATTTGGGGTTGAAAACCTTACTTCCGGCATTTTGGAATAGATATGGACTAAATATGGAGTATATATGTACTAAATAAGGAGTCTAATAAGGCAACTGATATATAAATGTTACTATTTTATATACTGATATAAGAAACACCAACTGAGTATGGAAAGAAGAATCACTCCAGATGGAACACTGCAGTCATTAAGAATTCAGCCATTTTTGAGCGAAAGCTCCTATTGTCCACATTTTAGTCTATCATTCCTTTTTTGTGGACAAGTTTATCTGCTCAACCATTACCTCAAATAGCTTATTGCAATACTCTTTATACTTTTTGGCATTATGCAAATCTATTGCTTCATAATATTTCTGCCTTTTTACCACCGGGATATACAACTTAGGATAATCTGCCTTCATCAAAACCCAGTTCATTAATGCCCTTCCGGTTCTTCCATTCCCGTCTTCAAAAGGGTGGATCTCTACAAATTTAGCATGGATTAAGCAAGCCATAACAAAGGGATGGAGCTTATTCTTGTTGCCATAGTAGAATCTTATCATTTCTTTAAGCAATCTTGGAACATCTTTTTCGTTAGGAGGGGTAAAATCAGCCCCTTCAATTTTAACCGGAAAAAATCTTATTCTTCCGGGATATATTACGCCAGTATTCTTGGTAAGAATTCCGTTTAACTTTTCAATAAATTCAAGCATCATTTTTCCCTTGTATTTCTTAAGGAAATCAAATGCCTCCCTCCCGTTAATTGCCTCATTATAATCCTTAGGCGGCGCTCCAGACGGAATTTGCTTGTCTTTTATTATAAGGTAAGTATCCCTCAAAGTTAGGCGGTTGCCCTCTATTGCGTTGGAATTATAGGTGAACCGAATAACAAAATCCGTTTCTTCTTTCTCAATGATGGTTTTAGGTATCTTTTTCAGGTGATTTTGGCAAACTTCCTTGAAATCATCAATAACTTCCAGCTTGCCGGCATCAATATAATCCCCATTATAGACTTTATACTGCTCTAATCTAAGCTCTTTTAATTTTTCAGCAATTAATTCCCTTGAAGGCTGGCGCTCTCCAAGCTTTATCCTTATTTTCTTCCATTTGTTTTCTCCGATTCTTATAGTCTTGCCCAGGTAATAAAAAGTCTTTTTCCCTGACTTAATCTTATCAATGTATGCCATACAAGATACTATTGTCCACATATTATATAAATGTTTCTATTTTGTGGACAATATATGATGCGGCTATAGTTTTCCTTATTTCCATGTTTCATTTTCTCACTCAAGGTGGAACACGACATTTCCGTCAGCTGTCATCAGGAATGATGTTGCGCTTTTTGCTGTGATGTTGGCTGTTCCCTGGACTTGGAGAGAGTAGAAGATTGTAAAGGTTTTGTTTATGCCAATGTTGCCTTAATAATTAATCATTTTTTATTCATTGGGTCTTCTTTAAGAATTGTAATTACCTTCCTCTTTAAATCTGGAAGATCCTTTTTTACTATGTCCCAGACTGTATTTAAATCAATCCCAAAATAATGATGTATAATCTTGTCCCTTGTTCCGGCTATTCTTTTCCATTCAACTTCGGTGTATTTTTCCCTGAAATTTTTAGGTAAGTTCTTTGACGCTTCTCCGATTATTTCCAATTGCCTTATGACTGCACTCTGCCTTAATTTATTTTTTAGGAATTGGCTTTTAGTTAACCCCTTGGTAAATAACCCTATATCTTTTATAGCATCTATTATATGCTCCAGATAAGGAAGGCTTTCGTGTTTGCTCATATTATCTTTATTTCGTCTTCCAGAATATATTTTTTTAAATATGGGCTTATTCCATTATATGTCAATAAGTCCACTTTTTTGCCTAATTTTTCCTCCAATTCCATCTGCAATCCAACTAAATCGAACAGGCTGAATTTTTTCCCCTTCCTTACTTTAATCAGTATGTCAATATCAGACCCCTTTTTTGATTCCCCCCTTGCATAGCTTCCAAATATTCCAGCTCTGACTACATTATTCCTTTTTAGTACAGAAATAATCTTCTTCTGGATTCTTCTTATATCTTCATTTTTTTTGGATTGCATTTTAACTATGCTCTGCAGTATTATTTGGTATTTATTTATCTTTCTATTAATCATTCCAAATGAAACACTACATTGCCATCAGCTGTCATCAAGAAAGATGTCGAGCTTTTGGCTGTTCCTGAAACTTGCAGAGTGCTTGATGGTGTTGTTGTGTTGGTGCCTGCATTGTTTTGAGTTTTTCTAAGCGAAAGTTTTATATATGAGCCATGCTTTATTCAGGCTGAGGAACAGACCCTGACGAACCCCGCCCCTGGAGGCGGTTAGTAGGATGGTGGGTCTACTTACTCGCTTGATATTGATGACGGATGTTATGCGGCAATCTGCTGGTCGCTCTTCAGGTTTAAAGCATAATAATGCGGGTGTGCCCGCCTCCTGAATCCTTTTTTCTTTTACACTAGTCATTTGAGCAGCCTCCAAATATGCTCTTCAGTTAAAATGTCATTCGGCTTATGCTCTCCTCTAAAAGTTTCAATTGCAACGTGGTGTGCGTTAGATTTTTTTGTGATTTGATTAAATCCAATCAACTTTTCATCAAAATCTGCATGTTTTTTTCTTATATAAGAAATCAAGACCGATTTCACTAAATTGTTCTTACCATGATATTCGTCATCTATTGTAATCAATTTTGACTTTGTCAAGAATTTCTCTATGCAATAGTAAATTCCTATGCAAAATAGTTTATACCTTAGTTGTGAAATCTTATTTTTGTAATTATAGAGAATTTTGAAATATATCAATTTTGTCAAAATTCTCTAAGAGAACTTTGAATGAAAATGGTAAAAATAATGAATTTTTCAAAGTTCTCTATAGTATATATCCTGCTTTATTTTCTTCGGAATTTTAATGGAATACTGATTATCGTTTGAGCACGCTATAATTGTATCTTCACTCAATAATTCAATCTTCCCGCTTTGATCAACTTCAATGTGCATTTTCATTCCAGATGGAAAACCACATTTCCGTCTGCAGTCATCAGGAAAGATGTTGTGCTTTTTGCCGTGATGTTTGCTGTTCCGGCAACGTGCAATGTTTGTGTTGGGGTTGTTACATTGATTCCGACCTGTCCAGTTCCAAGTATTACAACTTTTTCTTTAGGGTTTGCAACTGAGCCAAGTGCAAAGGTTATATTCTGGTTTGAATCTGCCCCAGCGCTGTCAATAACTATTGCATCTTGGTTATTGACTTTCAAGGCAAAAGTTCCAGAGCCTGGGTCGTAATTAATAGCATTTAAGGATTCTCCTGCTGGCGAGCCAAACTGAATTGATGAAGTATCGCCTCCTGTGCCAGATGGCGTAATCCTAAGCACAGGCTTTGTGCCATTTAAGTGCAGCAAAGCTCCTGGGTTAGTCGTGTTGATGCCTATATTTCCATTGGTATCAATTCTAAGCTTTTCAGACGCAGAAGCACCATCTCCAGTATAAAAGGTAAGTGTTTGCCAGTAACCGTTAGCCGCATTGCCAAAGGTCAAAGTGCTTCCACCATTTGGTCTGCCAATAACCCTTGTTCCTTCTATCCTTAAAGCATCAACATCGCCGCCTAATCGCTGATCAAAAGGACCATTTGAGAATATGCCTCCACTGACTTCCAGTTTAGCTCCTGGACTCGTCGTCCCGATTCCAACCCTGCTATTTGTTTTGTCCACATACAAAGCGCTTTGTCCGGAATTATTCCTCACATCAAAACTTGTCTGATTCAATTCCAGCTGTAAATTTGAAGATGTATTCACAATCCTAAACCTGTCAGCAGTTATTGCTCCTGATGCTCCAAAGCTGTTGCCTCGCAAGTAATGAGTTCGGATTTCTTCTGCTGCCAATGCCCTCTTGTAGATTTTGACTTCGTCAATAATTCCATTGAAGGGTGTGTCTGGAACGCTGGCATCTC
>JACPMT010000068.1 GCA_016185815.1 Candidatus Woesearchaeota archaeon | reverse complement strand
ATGTGTCATATTATCGTTTGATAGAGAGGAATATCCAAATATTATGCTAATATTCAGCAATCCAATCATCCCCTTGTTGTAGTGCATATTCAAAAAGTATATCTTTTCAGGGCTCAAGGCAAATGCCAGCGTGGCTAGCATGACAAAAAACAGCGCCATGATCATGGTGCCGGGTATTCCGCTCCAAGAGGGGCAATTAGATGAGCTGTCACAATTTCCCCCATCATAATAATAATACAGATCATGACCGGGATATGGGCCATAACTATACTCATCCTTCAGCCTGCCGAATGAGTGGCCGAACTCATGCACAGCTACCCTATAATCGCCCCTATAGGATATAGAGTAAACACCGCCGCTGCCGCCGTAATTATTGTTGTTGACAATGACAATGACTTGATCATGGGGGCATGCGCTTGCAGCCTGCTCTATCCTGGAAGAGTCGCAGCATATTAAGTGCCGGGTTCCGCTACAATTATAGTAACATCCAAGGCTTTGAAGAGTCTCAGCCCTATAAACATTTATTTTATGTCTCTGCGAGTTAAATGGCTCGTAGCTTAATAAGCCGTCCATAAAATTGTTGGAGTCTCTTATAAACTCGTTTATTCTGGAGTAGGAATCTCCTATGAATTCAATATCGAGCTTCTCCTGCGGATTACCGCTGGATAGCATATTGGCGCATCTGTTTGTTGGGATTGCAAGAGCCTCGACTGCAAAATTTATGGTGCCAATATTATTATTTCCGTTGAGGAAAACCATGCCTGTCCAGCTGCCCAAATTTGACTCGTCTAAAGTTCCGCTTGCGCCACAACCAGTGCTTCCCCTAGGGACCGTGCATATGCTAAAATCTCCCTGAAAAATGCCATTTCTGTATGCCTTGACGGATAGAACATCGCCTTGATTTGCATTGAACAACTCGAATCTCCACAAGTCCATGTTGGCTATGATAATTCCCCCATTTGGCTCGAATCTGAAGCCTAATGATAAAGGTTGGTTCGAGAGAGTCGGAAGATTCTCAATACATTTTCCGCTTTTACAGTATCCTCCTGAACAGCTATTGGAATCATCAATGACATTACAGCTGGCAAGCCCCTCGACAACAGCACAGTCATCAGTGCATGGATTATTGTCTGAGGCGCAGTTTTTTTGGCTGCATGTGCACCCAAACTGGTCGACTATAGTTGTTTCAGAATTAGGGCAGCGGTCATCAGCGTCAGGAACTCCGTCAAAATCAGAATCTGGAACAGCATTTACACTAAAGATAAATATAATGGAAGCAAATAAAAAACAAATTTTTGTTTTCGTCATTGAAGATTTTTAATTGGTTTATTTTATTCCGCCAAATGCCTTGTCTATCTCGCTTTTGGAATATTTCTTCAACAACGCATTTCTTATCTGATCCTTGCTAAAACCCTTTCTTAAATTCAATAGGATAAAATTTTGAATCCCTATGATTCTATAATCAAGCCTTGATTGCTCAAGATCATTGTGCTGCCTCAGCCTGCTTATCTCGAAAAATACAAGGAACAATATTCCTGCCGCAATAGGCGCAATCCAATAAATCCATGCAATTGATAAAGGGCTTTCAAAGTCTGCCTGAAGCTGCAGCGAATCTATCACATTATTTCCTGAATCATAAAGGACGATGGAGGCTGCATCCTCGAAAAAGGGAGCGTAAATCACAAAGCTGCTTCCCTGCTCTGTTGTGACAGAAGCCAATGGAACAGCGAAGTTTGATGAATAAAGAACTGATTCGTCAAGAGATATAATTTCATATCTGTGGTCAGCTGCGCTTAGAAGGCCGTAATTTGGAATTTCTGCTGTCGTTTTTGATATTGATCCGATTCTCGAAAGTCCATTATCCTTTTTTAGTTCAATTGCAAACGCATCTTCCTGCTGGGCATAAGATATTCCAGACAAAAGAATTAGCATCAATGCAGTTATCAGATTTCTCATTTTATCTAGGTCAGCCAGCTCCAGATTCTTTCCAAAATCCCACATGAGCCGACTTGTTGAATGTTGTTCTGTCCTGCGCAACTATACTTGATGTTGCCCACGCATCTCTCTTCGCCGCTTGAGTAGCATGCTCCTTCATACAAGCATCCGCAGCACGAGGATATTTGCACATAGCTGTTATCACCTTTGCACTCGAACAAGGCACTGTTTACACACTCGCGCTGACCTATTGAGTAGCATCTTTGATTATATATGCAGCCATTGCAGCACGTATCTGTAACTCCCAAATCTTTGGCATCATTTGCCCCGATGCATCTAAATTCATTGCTCTCTATGCACCACATGTGGCCGACAGGCTTGCAGGCACCATTTATCTCACAGCCAGTGCATCTTGGAGGTGGAGATGGCTGATTGGGTGGATTTGGCTGATTTGGAGTATTAGGTGGATTTGTTGGTGTATTTGGGACAGATTGACACGGACATTCGCCTTGACAGCTAATGGTTACTCCTGCTGCATTGGCATTGCAGCTGTTTGTGTAGGTTCTCCCGTCAATTCCACATACAGGCGCATACTCTCTTGTGCAAATTGTCTGATTTTTAACGCAATCTTTCTCACATGAAAATCTACATTCCTCTGTGCATGGAGCATCAGGACAAGGTTCCCTTATGCATCTTGGACAAACAATGGTGCAGATTCTTTCATTTGCCTCGCAAACTCCGTTTCCGCACTTTGAATCTGCCTTCCTAAGTACCAAGTATTTGCTTTTGAGGTATGTCTTGATTTCAAATGCTTTGTTTTCAATTTCCCATCTCGTCGTATAGACATCATCTTTTTCGATTTCAGTCAAAGCAAGTTCTACCACTTGCCCTGATCTATATGATATACTCATCTTTTTTTGATCTGCATCGATGTCAAACCCGTAAAATGTCGAATCAATTAATACATAGCCGTAATATAAACCCTTCCCTGAGTTTTTCAGAGAGACTTCAATAGTGTCGCTAGCCTCTTTCCTGCAGGCTCCATCCTTGCAGCCGTGCTCGCACCAGTGATATTCCTGGTTTTGCGTGTAGTCAGTCGGGTGATTGCACACTCCTTCTATGAGGGAGTAATGATCAGTGCAGCTGTCAAACTGGTCAACAATTCCATATGGGTTTCCTTTATAGATTAATTTGGATGCTGTATAATAGTCAGCCCCGTAATCAAAATCCGCACAGGTTTGGCCTTTTTCCTCGCATCTTTCTTTGAAGAATGGCCAAAATCCTGTCCTCTTAAGCTCGCAGTTGGGATTCTTCTCGCATTCCTCAGGCAAAAGGTCAGCGCATACATTGCTTCCGCATCTCTGGGATATGGAAAATGAAGAGATTCCGCAAATTTTTGAGTTTGAGCAATATCCTTTGCAGAACTCTTTTGCTTCTAAATACCAGCCTTCGGCAGTTTTGCAGAATGTACCGCTTCTCTCCTCGGATACTTCACTTGTGCATTCCCACGATGCCCTTTTGAATTTATCCTCGCTTGTGCTGACACACTGACCGTCCTTGCAGCCGGACGGGCAAGTGTGGTAGTTTTTTTGGATGTATTTGTTTCCGACTGCAATACTAAAAATTGTCCTGCTGTCATAAGTGTAATTCTCCAGGAATTGAATCAAAAGGCCGTATTTTGTTTCGATTGTTGATCCTTTTTGTATTCTGAAATCCTCTCCTTCAATAATAAGATGCGCTATGTCATTCTGTATCTCAACCGGCATAATCTTTTTTCCATAAGCCTCAAAATACTCGTTCAAAAAGACGCTTGTGTATAATTCAAAAGACTGCAGGCTATCTTTCTTGCAACTGTACTCGACAATATTGTTTGCGCTTTCGCAGGAATCAGCATTCCAGAAGTGATCTGTATATGTTTCACCATAAGTGAAAGGATCATCCCCATTGTCAGTCTCACGGCATTTTACGCAATCTGAAGGGCAATTTCCAATCGTGCAGGATTCAGCACAGTTTGGAACCCCGCCCTCGCATGGCTTGCACTCATCGGCTTCTCCTTCTTCACAGATATTATTCCCGCAAATAGGTCTTTGCCTGCAATTGAATGCAATCTTTTCGTCTATGCCGTCTGCTACTGTATAGCCATCCAAATTCTCACAGTAATTGCTACTCCATTTAATGCTTGAATTTCTTGGAGCCACAACCTCTGCCGCGCATGAATTGTATCCTGAGCATGAGCCGTAGCTAGAATAACAGTCGCCAAAGGCATTTGAAGGCTGAGGGTGTAAAAAATTTATTTCGGTTGTTTGTTGTTCCGGACATGAACCTTGTTTAACTCTATAATAAAATGTTCTTGTCAAAGAAAGAGAGCTGTTTTTGTTGGTCATCACAAGTTTTATGGTATAGTTGCCTGGCGTTACATCTTGCGGCACAATTGCCTTTAATGCAAAAAATTCCCTGTCCCCCTCTGGCGACAGGTTGAAGCTTAGGTGTGGAGCCTGGTTAAAACTTTCTATTATTGGCATCCAGTTGCTTGGAGCTTGCAGGCTAATATCAAAATTTGAAGCGCCGCATGAAAAGCTATCTAGATTATTGACTGAAAATCCACCTTGATACAATATCATTCCAGACGCTACCTCTAAAGGAGTATCTGGATCAAGTGAACCAAAAGTAATAAATCTGAAATAATTACCAAAGAAATCCAATGGCATATTTCTTATGCATTTTGGAGCTGAAATTTTAACAGAAAAGCTGATGCTTGTGGAGTTGCTTTTTAATATAGGCCCAATAGAGACGCCCCTGCCTTCATCGGTAAATATAATCTTCCAATCATAAGGGTATATCTTTAAAAGCCTGGAGCCAAGGCCTTCAATATAATTTTGCTGCTGCCAATTAGACAAAAATACATAAGGATTTTGGCTAGAAGAAGATTCAGGAGCTCTAGGATTAGCGCCTGCCTGTTTTTTGGTTCCATTTCCGCTTTGGTTTGATGTGAATATAGTAAGCTTGGAATCAAACCCTATCGGCCTTCTATACTCAACGTAAAATGAAGGCACTTGCATGCCCTGAGCTAGTATCTTAGCTCCGGTGTATTGCCCTTTTGATTCAAGAGCATCAATTGTATAATTGCCTGATTGGGTAATTGTCAATGTGGAATCATCAGCCCATTTAAGGATGTCTTTGAACTGGGCATTGAAATGAAGAGAGTATGAGCCAGTACCCATTGTATCAAAAGAATTCCCATATTCACTATGGTAACACATTCCGTAGATAATAGACGAGTCGCAGAACCACGCATTTGCATGGGGTAAGCCCAGACTATGGCCGAATTCATGTACAAAAATAAAGTCTATAGATGTCCAATTAAAGGGATGAGTACTAGGAGAAAGCCATAAATCATTTGTAATATCCACAAATGCAACAGAAAGAGGATGCATTACGCCATTTATTAGATAATTAGCCCTTCCTATACTACTTGAACCAGACGTACTTCGGGGATTAAAAGATATAATCACAATTCTTGTGTAGTCCCTTACATCCACATCATTTTTTATCAGGCGATAAACTTCGTCTCCCTGATAGTCTCCTGCAAAATTAGGACCTATGTAAAATCCGTCAATTATAGAATTTCTAGGTAAGGTGTACCATCCAATCACATCTCCAGTCAGATTAATCTTACTGTAGGAATTCTCCTTAAAAAAGGCTTGAAGGGCTCCATCGAATATCTTTTTTTTAGCATATTGTGGTGTAAAAGGCACATTTTGGGAATCAAGAAAATTAACCAATACCACAAGAACTTTTTGAGCTCCGAGAGAATCAACCGGAGGCTCCGATAGGACGTTTATAAAGCCGTCAACTGAGGATAAAATCTTACCAGGCACAACCTCAAAGCCTTTTAAGTTTAATTCAGAGCCTGATTTTACTGCTAAATCCCCTCCTCCAGCCAGATAAAGTTCCTTTCGCTGGGAACCATCTATTATGAAATATTTATAGTGAGCATCTTTTCGCTCAAAATCATCAACATGGATTACTTCCAGGACACCTTTTTTTATTTCAACCTGCTTTTCAATATATTCTGCCACTTGGGAAGGCAGGTCTTTCTTTATTGAGCTTGGAATCAGCGATTGCCAGACGAGATCAGGGTTCTGTTCAAGCATGATTTCAAGGTTTTTCTGCCTTGCTTTTGCAATCTGGACCAGATTTTCTGCATCCTGAGCATTGGCAGTGGGTTTTTTAAGGCCGGAACCTATGATTTCTTCTGTCATTGCATAAAGAGGAACAGTATTTACCTCTTCATTATTAGCTATGCAGGATTTTACACACGCTCCATCCACACATCCATTCTGGCATATTACCCGTTCGCTGTCAAAAAATCCAGAAGCATAATATGTATCAAAGCATTTTCGTTCTATCAATGTGGTCGAGTTTTCACAGGTGTCTGTTTGTTCTCCATAACCCAACAATCCTGCGCTTGAGGCATAATAGACGCCCAGGCTTGACCCCTTGGTGTAATAATCTAAACCGCCGTCAGTATCAGTACATGGTGAAACATCAATGCATCTCCCGTCAATCAGGCAAAAATTACGCGTTGTGTTTGTGATGCAGGCTCCTTTTACACAATGATTGCACTGATAATCAAAAATTATTATGGAGTTTGGAGGGGCAAATTCCATTTGCTCTTCGCTGCATGCCTTTTCATGCAGCATGCACTCAGCTCCCGAACATTCATCAACAAATTTCCTTGAATCGTCGCCAAAGGGCACAGAGCATTCATCTTTGCTCTCATAGATCCTTCCATTATTCTCTGATCTCACTACGCCTGAGATTTCATATACTTTTCCACCATCAGAGTCAGTACAAGAGCCTGCAGAATTAAATAAACACGTCACGCTTTCCTTAACAAGATTGGAGTCACATTCTCCATTCTCATTGCAATACCCACCCCCGCATCTGCTGTGGATATCTGGGGTAAAAAAACATCTCGGCATTCCATCGATGACTGGGCAGTCCATCGTGCAGGTGTTGTTATCAGAAGGGCAGTTCAGCTGGCTGCATGTGCATCCAAACTGGTCGGCTATAGTTGTTTCAGAATTAGGGCAGCGGTCATCAGCGTCAGGCACCCCATCCTGGTCAGCATCAGGAACCAGCGCATAAGCTATAGGGGCCAATAATATTATTGCCACGGGAAGTAGAAAAAATATGCCTTTTTTCATATACTTTCATTTTTTGAAGTTCTTGTATTTAAACTTTTTTAAATTATGTTCAAGAATCTTTACTTAAGCATATTTGACATCTGTTTATCTGCTGTCATATAATGCGTACGTAAAAGACAGCTTATTGATGAGGGGCACCCATTAAAGTTTATGAAAGCGCATGGGTCTCAGATTGATTAAAAATAATTTTAAATTGGAGGTATGCTAAATATTGAAATAACTAAAAAGAGGTGCTTACGCTGTTAACTGCTGCAAGCCCCGACTATGTTTATATTCTTCAGGCCAGCTTGGAAAATAAAAGAGTTAAGGTAATATTCCTGATACGTGCTGAAATCCACGAATTGTACAATCTTGCCAGAGCCGTCTTCGCTGCTTCTTTGATAAACATTTGTAAGCCCATTAGTGTCATATTGCGGGCAATCAGGCGCTATTATATAATCGAGTTCAGCAGAAAAATCGGTTTCTTCTATTTCCTTTATGTTCCTTACCAAATCTAATGTGCTGTTGTACACCGCTTTCAAGCGTATTGGAAGCGTCACGCTAAAAGACTCAATTTGCGCTGAAGCCGCGCCTTTTACCGTCAGATTATAATTGAGCTTTACATATGTGTCCATTTCATTGAAGCTCACATGCGCGCTCGGCCTTGGCGAATGCTCTTCAACATTTATGCCTATGCTGTTAAATATATTCTCTTCAAAGCACTGTTCAAATTCAAACTCAACATAGTTGGCTAATTTCCTGCCTATAATCTCCAATTCAACAGTCGGGTCAGGAATGAATTCTGTGTATCGCCAGCGGCATCTTCGCTTAGTGCATACACCTCCAGAATATGTTGCGCAATATTCATCACACTCAGCCTTAAGGTAAAATGGAACCTTTTTGCTCAGGTATTCGGCCAGCGCCGGGCTTATAGAGCTTGAGACAACTCCAGGTTCCCTGTAATTGGCGCTGCCCTCAGGATCAATAAATCCGCCCTGAAGCCCTATTCTGTCAAACAGGGCATGCTCTGTAGCCATCTTAATGCAGGATTCTGCATAAGATTTGACAATGCCTGCATCATTCTTTATTGTTGTAGGAGAGCTTATCACAGATTTAATCCCGCTGCCCTTCAGGTAATAATATAACCCGCTCATAATCAGTATAACCAGCCCAATGACTAAAAAAACAGTTATCTGCCCTCTTTTTTTCATAAGCATGCCTATTGATTTTCTTTATTTAAACTTTCCTATGTCAAAAACACTATGCACTAGATATAATAGTGTTTTTGAGCATGCTCGGATGTCAAAAATGTTTACATTTTTGAGCACACTCGGAAATCTTCGATTTCCGATGAATCTAAACTATTATTATTTATTTCTTGCGATTTCCGACATTTCAAAAACATTTATTAATGAATGTAATTTATAGCTCTTGGCATGGAAAAAATTAAAGTAAGCGTTTTTGTTGATAAGGATAATAGAAATGCAGTAATAGAATTAGTTGACAATACACAAGTCAGGGATTTGTTGATGAAGCTAAATATAAACCCGGTTACAGTCATAATCTCAAGAAACAATGAGCTTATTCTGGAAGATGAAAAACTAAACGACAATGACGAAATAAAGATACTTTCAGTGATTTCTGGAGGATAAGGGATAGATTTATAAACCTTCAAAACAAGTAATAATAAAATGGACTTTACAGCTATTATAAAGAAAGGAGAAAAGCAATTTGTAGCTTTATGCCCTGAACTTGATGTTGTTAGTCAGGGCTATACAGTAGAAGAATCTTTAAAAAATTTAAAAGAAGCAGTCGAATTATACATTGAGGAAATGGGTGTTCCAGAAGGAGCTACTTCTAAAGAGACTATTGTGGCTAGTTTTGAGGTCAAACAATAATGAAATTGCCAGTTCTTTCTGGTCGCGATGTTATAAAAATCTTAAAGAAAATTGGTTTTGAAGAAAAGAGGCAAAAAGGCAGCCATATTATATTGGCCAAAGAAACAGAGCAGGGCAAGAAAGTAGTAGTTGTCCCAAATCATAAGGAAATTGACAAAGGAACTTTGCTGGAAATCATAAGGCAAGCAGGCTTGCAAAGGGAAGAATTTTTAAAACTTCTATAGTTATGTGCCAAAAATGCTGAACATAAAATTAAACTGCTGCAGTGAAAATCCCGTAATCTCGCTTTATTCAGGCGAAAAGCTCTGTAAAAATCATTTCACAGAATATTTTGAAAGCAAAGT
>JACPMT010000059.1 GCA_016185815.1 Candidatus Woesearchaeota archaeon | reverse complement strand
TTATTCGTTCTGCAACGCCCTTGGCTTCTTTTTCAAGAGATTCCTTGTAGTTTTTCAGCATTTCTACCTTCTCTTCTTTTGTGAAGAAGCTTCTTGAGCCGCATCCGCAAGACCCACATTCTTCCATTTTGGCTACCTCCATTCTTTTATATCGGATATGCGATATTGGAAAACGAGCAAATATTTAAATGTATCGGTTTTGCGATATAATCAAAAAACTTATAAACACTTGGGACTATCTTATTCAAATATGGAAAGCTGCTGCTCTATGAAGGGGTTCCTGACTTTTATAGTGCTTAGGCTGATAAGCAAGAAGAACATGTCGGGGGAGGAAGTAAGGGAAGAGATAAGGAAGAGGAAAGGCACAAGGCCAAGCCCCGGGACTGTATACCCTGTTCTGAAATACCTGAACAAAAGCGGCTTCATAGAGGAAATAAAGCACAAGGGCAAGATAAAAAAGTACAAAATAACGAAAAAGGGAAAAAAAGAGCTTAACGAGGCAACAAAGAAATTCTGCATGCTGTTTTACGACATGAAAGACGATCTCAGCAGGCGCTGCTATTGACAAGATTTAAATTTGTTCATTGCTTTCTTCATGAAAATGCCAAAATACAAGCTTGTTTGCTTTGATGTGGACGGCACTTTAATAGACAACGTAAAATTCTCATGGCAGATATTCCACGATTATTTCCAGACTGACAAGCACAGGAGGGAAGACGCAAAAAAGAAATTCTTCAACGGGGAAATAACCTATATGCAGTGGGCGGAGCACGACATAAATTTATGGAAAGAGAAGAATGCAAAAAAGGACGACTTCTTTGACGCAATGAGGCATTTAAAGCTAATGGAAGGAGCTGTTGAAACACTGGCTGAGCTGAAAAAAAGAAATATTAAGCTTGCCATAATCTCCGGCTCGCTGAATATAATTCTGGAGAAATTTATCCCAAACTACAATGAATTTTTTGACGATGTTTTTCTCAGCAGGATTTATTTTGATGGAAGCGGGAGAATAAGCAAAGTGGAGGCAACAGAGTTTGACATGGATGCAAAGGCAATGGCATTAAAAAAAATTGCAGAAAGGGAAAAAATAAGCCTGAGAGAGTGCGTTTTTATTGGCGATTATTTAAATGACATGAAGATAATGCAGGAAGCTGGACTTGGAATAGCTTTTAATTGTAATCACAATGAACTAAAAAAAGTTGCCGATATATGCATTGACAAAAAAGATTTGAGGGAGATTCTGAAGTTTATTTTATAACCTTTCCTTCAGGGCAGCATAAATAACAGGCATTGCAATTGTCGCGTCGCAAATCAAGTCGACAAATCTTGCCTTTGGATTAAGCTTGCCCCAGGAAATCCCTTCCTTTAACTCTGCGCCTGAAGAGCCGCCTGGCTCAGGCCTGTCCATAGTGACTTGCACACCATACGATGCTTTTTTTGAAAACTGCATTGCCTGCTGTATGTAATTTTTTGGAACTCCGCCTCCAAAGTAAATTACTCCTGTTTTTTTAGCAGTCCATGCAATGTCGATTATCTCTTTCAAATCTTCAAAAGCCCTTGTTTCAATATTCCTGCCTTTTGCCAAGTGCCCCCACATCATCAGTCCAATGCCGGAATCGGATATTGCAGGGCAGAATACTGGAATTTTGTTTTCAAAGCATGCTTTCAGTATTGATTTGCTTGGAGCCAGCCTGCCAATCTCCCATAAAAAATCCTTTATTGACTTTTTGCCCTTTAAGCTGTCAAAATTTTTTGCAATAAAGTCTTCCATGCCCTCATAAATCTTGTTCGGCATGTATGACTCATAAACCCTGTCAATTCCTTTTTTGTAAAGCTCAGCATCGTCAGCATCAGCGCTTCCTTGATAGTGCCTGTAGCCAAGCACCTCTCCCAGGTCATGAGTCAAAGTAGCCCCTGTTGCGACAACAACATCAACCCATTTTTTTTTTATTATGTCAATTATAATCTCCCGCATGCCGCCTGGAACTAATGGACCTGCCAGCCCGAGAAAAACTTTGCAATCCTTATCTTTAATCATCGCTTCGCATATGCTGACAGCTTTTCCAAGCCTGCCAGCGCCCAGAACGCCAGCAGAGCCCATTTGTTTAACTAATTCATTTATCGTCATTGATTTTTTTACTTTTATATGATTAACGGGTTTCATTTTTTAATGAGATTTTATTTTTAATAATTTTACAAATTTAATTTATTAATTACTGTTTGCCCTTGACAATAGGGCATAAAACAAAATAAAATATATTATAAATCAAAAAAACACTACTAAGAATTATCCAAATTTTATACTCCCTTATTCCTAACTGTATCCATATTAATTAGGAAACACAATAGTTATTTAAATCTTATTGAAAATTAGTTCATTGGAATGAATCTCTTTGTTGATGTGCACGCCCATCTGGACCATCCTTTGCTGATAAACAAAATAGATGAAATAATTATTAGAGCAAAAAATGCCGGGTTGAGGCACATTATAACAAACGGCATTAATCCAGAAACAAACAGAAAATGCCTTGAGTTGTCAAAAAAATATGACATTGTTGAATGCGCAATGGGGCTTTACCCAAGAAGTGCTTTAAAAAAGGAGACAGAAACAGGAGAATATCCACTAAAAACTGAAGATTTTGATATAGATGGCGAAATAGAATTTATTAAAAAAAACAAAAACAGCATTATTGCTATAAGCGAGGTTGGCTTGGACTTTGTCAATGGGGAAGACAAGCAGCAGATTGAGGATTTTGAGAAAATGATAAAGCTTGCTGAAGAATTAAAAAAGCCGATTGTTGTGCATTCCAGAAAAGCGGAATTGAAATGCATTGAAATGCTGGAATCCTCCAAAAACAGGAAAATTGTAATGCACTGCTTCTCCGGCAAGAAATCTCTTGTCAAAAGAGTAGCGGACAATGGATGGTTCTTGACAGCTCCGACAATTGTCGTGAGAAGCCAGCAGTTTCAGGAAATTGCCAAAAATGCCCCAATTTCGCAATTGTTCTGCGAGACAGACAGCCCTTACTTAAGCCCCTACAAAGAGCAAATGAATGAGCCGGCTTTTGTGGTTGAAAGCTACAGAAAGATTGCTGAAATAAAAGGCATGGACATTAATGAAGTGGCAAGCAACATATACATGAACTGGCAGAAAGTTTTTGGATAATATTATTTTTCGCTATATTTAAATATACTAATCACAAAGTTATCTCATGAAAAAATCTTTAATGTGTTTGCTTATTCTCATATTTTCATTGCAAATAGCTAATGCAGAGACAAAAATTTTCTCAGGCAAGGTCATCACAGGCACCGACAAAGAGATAGAAGACAATATCTTCAGGTTTACGTATGACGAAAACAGCCAAAAGGCATTTGTGCAGACACCAGCAGGAGGATTAATTGTGGACAATGGCGCCTGCAAGCCGAACAACATATTCAGAGTTTGCATAAACAGCGCAAATTTCTCCCACAAGAACATAACCACTTATGAGTATTATTATGAAGTTGATACCACCATATACAAGCTTACAGGCAGCCTGACAACAAGCAGCAAAGCAAAGCTAAACAGTCTATTGCAAGGCGAATTAACTGAATTGACAGTAACCATAACAAACCCGACAGAGTTTGAAATAACCAGCATTGCCCTTGCTTATGGCTTGGAGCCATTTTATGTTGTAGAAGCCAAAGGCTGCGAGCTCAATGACAGACAAATGTCATGGAAAGGCTCCCTTCAATCAAAATACGATAAAACATGCACTGCAGCAATTATTGCCGAGAAGGAGGGAAAATACAGCTTGGCAGGAAATCTAAGCTATTTTAACGGGTTTGAAACAGAGAAAAAGGCAACAGACACAATAGCGATAACAGTTCTCCCGAAACAGCTAAAGGTGAGCCAGTTTGTTGACAAGGATATAGGCGTAAAAAAGCCATTTTACTTTAATATTTCGCTGCAAAACATACATTCAAGCGAAGACATCAATGCTGTTTCAACAATCACTCTTCCGAGCCATGTTTCATTAATCAAGGATAAGCCGGCATTCGACAAGAACGCAAGAGTCCTGAAACATAGCTCAGCGCTAAAGCCAAACGCATCACTATACTATTCGTTGTACATGGAAAAGCTTTCGGAAGGGACAGAGCCTATAAACCTGAGATTTGCATATTCAATTAAAGGCATAAATGATATCATAGAAAACAGCACTTTTGTGGATATTATAAGCGCGCCAGCAGCACTTCCTCAGCCTAAAACAGAAGAAAAAAAATTAAATGAAACCACTATCAATCTGACAGCAACCAGCGAGGTTCAGCCTGCCCAAACAATAAGCGGGAATAAAACAGCTGAGGCTAATTTTTCCGGCAATAAAACAGCAGAGCAGGTTACAATAGTGACGAACTTACAAGAATCAAAACCTTTTAGTAAGAATATCCTATTGTTGATCATTGCAATTTTTGTGGCATTTATAATTGTAACTTTTGCTGTCTTTAGGATAAGAAAAAGAAAAAAAGGAAGCGATGAATTGGCGGAGAGGGTAAAAGAAAAATTAAAGGAGCCAATTGATGAGCAAATAAAATAAAAACAAAAGATTTTTAAGCCAGCTGCCCAATGCAAGCTCCATGAAAATCAGCGTAGACACAAAAGAGGACTCGCATGACGACATAAGGAAAGTAATCAAGATGCTGCAGCATCTTGTTGGTGATTCACAGGAAGTTTTTACAAACCAGCCGGAAGCTGCACAGGAAATGGCAAGCCCAATTGCAAATATATTTGGTGATACGGATATACCTCAGCCATCAGCAGTAACATCTGAAACAACGCAACAAACCCAGGAAACATCCGCTGAACCACAGGAACAAGCTTCGGAATCCACAGAGGATTTGTTTGCAGAATTGTTCAACGAGGAGGAACTGAAGAAGATGGAAGCGACTCCGGCAAAAGAAG
>JACPMT010000061.1 GCA_016185815.1 Candidatus Woesearchaeota archaeon | reverse complement strand
TTTGGTGCTTTTGCTCTGCCAAGCAAAAGCTTAATTTTATTTATTAATGCTGTTTTGTTTTTCATGGTGGACACCTTCACTGTCCACCCCCTGTTAGTCTAACGACTAACAGCGGTTATATTTAAGATTTGGGACAAAGCCAGGCTATGCAAAAACTTATTAATAACTCATATTTATAATAATAGAAATGGACATCTTTTCAATTATATTAATCGTTCTTGGGCTTAGCCTTTTTGAGATAATTATTAGTGTGGATAATGCCATCATCAATGCAGAAGTTCTCGGCACAATGTCGAAAAAGGCTAGAAGATGGTTTTTGATTTGGGGCATTCTGATTGCTGTTTTTCTTGTAAGGGGGCTTTTGCCATGGCTTATAATATGGATGGGCAATCCTAGCTTAGGGGCAATAGGTGCTTTAACTGCCTCGTTCAGCTCTGACCCAAAGGTTGCTGAGGTTATTGAGCAGTCTGCTCCTGTTTTGCTGATTGGCGGCGGCGTTTTTCTTATCTTTCTTTTTTTTCACTGGATATTTCTGGAGCCAAAGCATTATGGCTTGATAGGGGAGAAGTTCATTGAAAGGCAAGGGGTTTGGTTTTTTGCGGTTGTATCTGTTTTATTGGCAGTTATTGTATGGCAGGCAATCAAGATTAACCCCCTTATGGCATTTGGCGCAGTTGTGGGCTCGACTGCCTTCTTTATAACGCATGGCTTCAAGGAGAACGCTGAAAAAGCTGAGAGGGAAATGCTTGAAGGCTCTGGAAACATGAGCGACATAAGCAAGATTTTCTACCTTGAGGTCATAGACGCAACATTTTCAGTTGATGGAATTCTTGGCGCTTTTGCCTTCACTTTTTCCATACCTTTAATATTGATAGGCAATGGCATAGGGGCTTTGGTCGTAAGGAAGCTTACAATCAGCAACATAGACAATGTCAAGAAATACAAGTACCTTAAAAATGGGGCAATGTACTCTATACTTGCGCTTGGCACCATAATGCTTGCTGACAGCTTCGGAATGCATATTCCCGAATGGTTCTCGCCGGTTATAACATTTGCAATAATCGGGTATTTCTTCTGGAAGTCTTACAGAGAGATTAAGAATTCCGCAAAGATTAAAAAGAAACAAAGGAAAAACTCAATAAAATTAAATAATACAAATAAAAAATTAAAAATATAAAATCAAATGGACAAATCTAAACTGACAATCGAGGAAATGGCTGTTTTCTGCAAAAGGAAAGGTTTTGTTTATGCCAATTCTGAAATATACGGAGGCATTGCCGGATTTTATGATTTTGGGCATTTGGGAGTTGAATTAAAAAACAACATAAAGAAGGAGTGGTGGAAAACCTTTGTGCAGGAAAGGGACGATGTTGTCGGAATTGACGGCAGCATTATAACGCATCCGATGGTTTGGAAGGCTTCTGGGCATGTTGACGGCTTCACAGACATTTTGGTTGACTGCAGGAAATGCGGGTCAAGGTTCAGGGGCGACCAGCTAATACAGGACAAACTGAAAATAGAAACACATGGAATGCAGCTTGAGGAGATTTCAAAAATATTAAAGGAAAAAAAACTGAGATGCGCAAAATGCGGCTCTGATTTAGGCGAGCCAAAAAGATTCAACCTGATGTTTAATACAAATGTCGGGCCTGTGCAGACTTCAAGCTCTGCTGTATTTTTGAGGCCTGAAACAGCGCAGGTTATTTTTGCAAATTTCAAGCTTGTGCAGGAAAATGCAAGGCTGAAGCTGCCGTTCGGCATTGCGCAGATTGGGAAGGCATTCAGGAACGAAATTTCTCCAAGGGATTTCCTTTTCAGGATGAGGGAGTTTGAGCAGATGGAAATTGAATATTTTGTCCATCCTGATAAGCAGGAGGAATGCAATTTCATTGACGAAGTGCTTGATTATGAATTGAACGTTTATTCGGCAGACATGCAAAAAAACGATAAAGCAATGGAAAAAATAACAATAAAACAATGCTTAAATAAAAAAATAATAAAGACAAGATGGCATGCCTACTGGCTTGCATTGATGCACAAGTGGTTTGTCGAGTTTGGAGCAAATGCAGAGCATTTCAGGATAAGGCAGCATGTAAAGGACGAGCTTAGCCATTACGCCCTTGACACATGGGATTTGGAATATGAGTTTCCATTCGGATGGAAGGAACTTCAAGGCTTAAGCAACAGGACAGACTTTGACCTGAAAAAGCATATGGAGCATTCCAAAAGTGACTTGACAATATTTGACGAGGAAACAAAGAAAAAGATTGTGCCTCATGTGATATGCGAGCCTTCTCAGGGAGTTGAAAGGGCATTTCTTGTATTTTTGTTTGATGCATATAGCTATGACAAGAAAAGGGACAATGTTGTATTGAAACTGCATCCTAAATTAGCCCCAATAAAAGTAGGAATTTTTCCTTTAGTTTCAAACAAGGCTGACTTGGTAAAGAAGGCACGAGATGTTTATGATGAAATGAAAAAAGAATGGGCTTGCACTTTTGACTTAAGCGGCTCAATCGGAAGAAGGTACGCGAGAGCGGATGAAACCGGGATTTATGCAACAGTCACAATTGATTTTGAAAGCTTGGAGGATGAATCTGTGACAATTCGTTCTAGGGATACGACGGAACAGGTAAGAGTTAAGATTTCTGAACTGAAAGATGTTTTAAAGAAGTATATGGATGGGGAGAAATTGGGAAAGTTGGGGAAGAAGGTGGAGTGATATTTTAAGAAATTAAATAAAAAAAATCTTAATAAAGAATTCTTTTACTCGTTGTCATCATCTGCTTTAGAGTGACTGCCACCTTTACTTACATTAACCGCTTTCGGGCCCCTGTCCCCTTGGCCTACGTCGAATGTGACGGAATCGTTGTCGCGCAGAGTCATTCCTTGATTTAGCCCTGTCTTGTGCACAAAATACTCTTTTCCATCCTCTCCTGCTATAAACCCGAATCCCTTCATTTCATTGAAGAACTTTACTGTACCTTTCATTTTTTCCTCCTCATCAATCTCTTTGCTTGTTGATTTTTGGCTGGCATTCATCACAATAATTCTTTTTTGCATCAGCCTTATGCACCACAAATCTTTTTTTGCACAGCCTGCAAAACTTGACAATTTTGTAATCTATCATTTAGTCCCAAAATAAGTTTGATATTGTGCTTTTATTTTTAAATGCTTCTTTTTTATAATGTAATTTTCTGTGATTTTGGGCATCATGACGGCATTTGCAGTGATTAAGTATTTAAACACAAGATTAACAGCAATCGGGCTAATATGGAAAAAGCGACTTTTGCAGCAGGATGCTTCTGGCATGTTGAGGCAGCATTCAGGCAGGTAAAGGGAGTGAAATCAACAGCTGTCGGCTACATGGGAGGCCATATAAAAAATCCAGCCTATGAGGACGTCTGCACTGATGAAACGGGGCATGCAGAGGCTGTACAGGTTGAATTTGATCCCAAAATTGTGCCTTATGAAGAGCTTTTGAAGGTGTTTTGGAAAAACCATAATCCAACAACCCTTAACCGGCAGGGGCCTGATGTGGGGACACAATACAGGTCTGCAATATTCTACCATAATGAGAAGCAGAAGCAAGCAGCAATCAAATCAAGGGAAGAGCAGCAGAAGAGGTACAAAGCAAAAATAGTGACAGAGATAGCAAAAGCAGCTGAGTTCTACAAGGCAGAGGAGCACCACCAGCAGTACCTTGAGAAAAGAGGGTTAAGCACCTGCGGCATATAACAACCACTGGACATTCTTGTGTAAACTATTTAAACCTTGAGATTATACGCTTTGAGACAGCAACTAAAACAAGATAGTGGGGGCACCCATTATACCTTACTTTGCATGGGTCTCCTTGTTGTTTAAATTTATAACAAATATTCCAATTTTTATATCAATTGGATGGTACACAACCAAAATCTTTATATATAACCATCACTCCAAAAATATACTACATGTAGTATATTGACGATATCTTACACACAACATATTGTGTTTTCGGCAAAGTAGTAAAAACTGCAAAAGAGGGCTAAAGATGGAAAAAATGTCCAGGATAAGGAAAAGGGATGGAAGTATAGCAACATTTGACCAAAGCAAGATAACAAATGCCATTTTCAAGGCTGCCAAGTCAGTTGGAGGCAAAGACAAAAGGATAGCCCAGCAGCTAAGCGACAAGGTAGTTGCGGAATTAGCCAAGTTAGAAGGCACCCCTTCAGTTGAGCAGATACAAGACACAGTTGAAAGGGTATTGATTGAAGAAGGGCATGCTTCAACAGCAAAAGCATACATTCTTTACAGGCAGGAAAGGGCTGCAATAAGAAAGGAAAAGCAGCTTGTACTGGAAAAAGAGGACATTGACGAAGTTGACAAAAGATTTGATGTCAATGCCTTGAGGGTCCTAAAAGCAAGGTACTTGAGAAAGGATGCAACGGGAAAGCTGATTGAAACGCCAAAGCAGCTGTTCACAAGAGTTGCTGTCCATGCTGCATTGCCGGACTTGTTCTATGACACGGGAATTTTTGATATTAATGGTCAGCAGCCGGTAAATGAGGAAGAGGAATTTAAGCCAGCTGTGCATGAGGACCAATACAGCATTGGAAAGTACAGGCTCAATAGGTACCATCTTGAAGCTTTGAAAAGAATGTATGACAGGTTCAACAAAAACAAGCAGATGAAAGTTTCATGGGGCAAATTCTTTGACACTATCAAAAAAGGCGCTTTCAGCAGCTATGAGAAAAATGTTGATGAACTGTATGGCTTGATGACGCAAAAATTATTCATGCCAAACACGCCAGCAATTGCAAATTTTGGCAATCCTTTGGGAATGGGCAGTGCTTGCTTTCACCCAAACCAGCCTATAATGACAGCAAAAGGCCCTAAAGAAATAAAAGAAATTAAAGAAGGGGATTTTGTATTGACACATAAAGGAAGATTTAGAAGGGTCGAAAAGGTGTATGTTAGAAATACAGACTCTTTATATAAAGTCAACTGCAGCAAACTTCCAAAACCTTCTATGCTTGTGACAGAAGAGCACCCTATATTAAGCTATAAGGACAACAAAATTCAATGGTTGCAGCTCAATATGCTAAACGAAGGAGATTATGTAGCTTTGTCTTACCCTGCAGAGACAGAAGACATTGCAGCAATGAAGGTTAGTGACGTAGTAAAAAATGTCAATTTAAATGAAAAAGATGAATGCACTTATGACTACAAAGGAGGAAAATTCAATGCTTTTGTACACACTACAAAGCCAGTCAAGAACACGATTGCCGTAGACTACGAACTGATGAAGCTTTTCGGGTATTACCTTTCGGAAGGCTCCATTGCAGACAAGGATTGCGTAAGATTTACATTTTCAAATGATGAATTAGATTATTGCAATGAAGTAATAGCAATAATGGAAAACAAATTTGGAGTTTCTTCGAGAATAGAAAGAACAAATTCAGAAACAAGAAAATGGCTGTCATTAAGATTTCATTCCACAATATTAGCCAATTTCTTTGAAAGTATCTTGGGAAGAGGCTACAATAAAAAGCACATACCTCAATGGATTTTAAAATTGCCGCAGAACAAGCAAAAAGGTTTAATGGCAGGTCTTATAAGAGGCGATGGAACTATATTCAGAAACTCTAATAAAACAAATGCAAGGCTTGTGATGTGCAATCAAAATGTAGTTTACGCTTTCTGGCAGATGACAATGCGCTGCGGTGTTTTTACTGCTTTAGGTAAGGAGTCTATGCCAAAGCTTGGAACAGCCCAGCCTTATAGGTGCACAATAAGCGGAGAAAATGGGCTTTTGCTTATTAATGATTTATTTGACAGGCAGGAAGTTGATAGCGGCTACAAGCCAAATACTATTGTTGCAGATGGCATAACTTTCACAGAAATAAATGAAATATCCAAAATTGATTATTTTGGACATGTGTATAATCTTGAGGTAGAAGAAGACCATTCTTATGTTGCAAATATGGTAGCTGTGCATAATTGTTTTGTGCTTGACGTGCCTGACTCCATAGACGGAATTATGGAGACTTTGAAAAACACAGCCATTGTCTTCAAAGCAGGAGGCGGCATGGGCTACAATTTCAGCAAATTAAGGCCTGAAGGCGACTTTGTAAGCTCGACAGGAGGTGTTGCATCAGGCCCATTAAGCTTTATGCGCTTGTTTGACACCATGACAGAAGTGATAAAGCAGGGCGGCATAAGGAGAGGGGCTAACATGGGCATTTTGAACAGCAACCATCCCGACATCGAAAGGTTCATAACAGCAAAGGAAGGCAATAAAGCATTAAGGAACTTCAACATATCTGTTTTAATAATGCCTGACTTCTGGGAGCATTATGAAAAGAATGAGCCTTATCCGTTAGTCAATCCAAAAGACGGCACTGTTGTAAAGACAGTGAACCCAAGAATGCTGTTTGACAAGATAGTGTACCAAGCCTGGGAATCCGCAGAGCCTGGCGTTATATTCTTTGACAAGGTCAATGAATACAATCCATTTTATGAGCATCTTGGGCCGATTGTGACAACAAACCCATGCGGTGAAGTTCTTCTTTACCCGAACGAGCCGTGCAATCTCGGCTCAATTAATGTATGGGCTTTTGCAAGGCAGGATGAAGATGGCAACACATATGTTGACTGGGATTCTTTAAGAAAGGTCACAAGAAGCTGCACAAGGTTTTTGGATAATGTGATTGATGTGAACAACTTCCCGTTGAAAGCAATAGAGGAAATGAGCTTGGCTACCAGAAAAATCGGCTTAGGCGTCATGGGCGTTGGCGACCTGCTTTACGAATTGAGGCTGCCTTACAATACAGAAGAAGGCAGAAAGTTTATGGAGCAGCTGATGGAATTCATTGCCTACTGGAGCAAGATCGAAAGCATTGAGCTGGCAAGGACAAGAGGAAACTTGCCGTATTATGACAAGAGCTTCTACAAAGAGGGAAAATTGCCGATAAGAGGCCCTGAATTGGAAAGTGAGTGCCATTTTGACTGGAGAAAGATGGGCGAAGACATAAAGAGGCACGGCATTAGAAACGGCTACACAACCATAATTGCTCCTACAGGGAGCATTTCAATGATTGCAGGCTGCTCATCTGGGATGGAGCCCGTTTATTCCCTGGTATTTGAGAAGAATGTTAAGGTTGGAAGCTTTTACTATGTGGACCCTGCTGCTGAAAAAGTGTTAAGAGAAGAAGGCTTGTATAACGACAGGTTAATGGAAGACATTAACGAGCATAAGGGCTCTATCCAAAGAATTGAATATGTGCCTGAAGAAGTCAGAAAAGCACTGGTGACTGCAATGGACATCACGCCAGAAGACCACATAAGAGCGCTGGCTTCTTTCCAGAAATGGGTTGATTCAAGCATTTCAAAGACAAATAATTTCCCGGCAGATGCAACCCTTGAGCATATGAGGGACAGCTATATACTTGCTTACAGGCTTGGCTGCAAGGATGTAACTGTGTTCAGGGACTCAAGCATCAAGGACCAGGTGCTTGTGGCGCCGAAAACAAAGGAGAAGAAGGAAGAACTGCAGGTTGAAGTCAGGGAAGAGCAGAAAAAGATGATTAAGGAATCTGAAAGCGGGCTGGTGTTTGCTGGCAATGGAGGCGAAAACAACAGGCAAATGTCCAAGGCAGCAATAAAAAACTGCCCTGAATGCGGAACAAAGCTTGAATTGAAGGAAGGCTGTTTGCACTGCCCAAGCTGCGGCTGGGGCTTGTGCATGTAAATTAATTCTTATTTTATTCTTGTTTTTAAACACCAAAAAAGGGATGTCATTTTGTTGGATATTGTAGCCAATAGGAATATTCATTAAAGCCGATTGCAAATGACATACCAACAAAAAAATCAAAAAAACGAGAGCGTCCTCTTGAAGCAAAAGCGATGGAGGAAACCCGCTTTTAATGTTTTAATAAATTGGCACGGAGGAGGAGCACAAAAAACATTCAAAACAAAATCTGAATGCCGACGTGCCAAGATAATGTGAGCGAAGCGAACGGATTGAAAAATTAAAGGTTAATTAAAATTTTAAAAAAATGGCTTTAACAAGAATAAAAAACCGAATCAGGGTAACAGGGGACAACAGCAAGGAAAATCTCGGGCTGGTCCATGTCGTAACCGGCGACGGGAAGGGAAAAACAACTTCATCCTTGGGATTGGCTTTAAGGGCGATTGGAAATAATTTAAACGTCCACATGATACAGTTTCTTAAAAGCGGCTTCACAGGGGAGCTGTACAGCGCAAAGAAACTGGGATTTGAGATTGAGCAGTTTGGAGTTGATGCACTGAAGGAAAAGCAGAAGCATCTGCAGGAATTCGCAGACAGGACAGGCAGGTTTGTTTTCAACCCCGACATCAAGGAGAAAGATGCTGCAATGCAAGGGTGGGAGCATGCAAAAAAAGTGATTAAAAGCAATGACTATGACATGGTTATACTTGATGAAATAAGTTGTGTTTTGGAAAAGGGACTTATCCCGTTAAATGAGGTGCTGGAAATCGTAAAAAACCATGGAAAGGTTGAATTGGTGCTGACAGGAAGGGACGCCCCAAAGGAACTGATGGAAGCTGCAGACTACGTAAACATCGTGCAGGGAATAAAGCATCCCTGGCAGAAGGGGGTTGTTGCCAGAAGGGGGATTGAGTATTAAGCAGTATAAGATTCCATTAGTCCTTCAAGTTTAACATTTGGTCTTCCGAAAGCTCCTTTAAGATTAAAGTAAGCAGTTTGTGTTGGCTCTTCTTTTTTATTTTGCTTAGGAAGTGGTGGAACATATTTTCTTATTTGGACTATAGCATAATCTCCAGAAAGCGGAGGCTGCAAAGTTGCACCATAGCTCCTGCTCAAAGAGCCTGCAGGAACAAGCACAACAGCAGCACCTGCAATAATGGCAACAAGAGACTTAACAATTTTATGCATACGAAAAGTATTTTTCAGCCAAGTTTATAAATTTTATTTTTTCAAACCAGCTGCTCAATTATCTTCGCCAATTTAAAATCCTCGTGGGTCAAACCATTTGCATCATGCGTTGTCAATGTCAATGTGACTTTGTTGTATTTTATAAAAATGTCAGGATGGTGGTGCTTTCTTTCCGCTTCTTCGCCAACTTTCTGCACAAACTCCACTGCTTCCTTGTGATTATCGAAATTAAACTCTTTTGTTATTTCATTTCCAGTGAGTTCCCAGCCCTCAAGCTCTGCCAATCTGTCATAAATTTCCTTTATAGATAAATGCTCCATAAATCAATTCCTGTATTTAGGCTTATATAAAGTTTTTGGCAATATTTATAAACAAAAATGAATAATCTAACATTATGCCAAAACTAAACTTATCAAAAAATGCATTGCTTATACTTGAGCAGCGCTACTTAATCAAAAACAATAAAGGAAAGATTATAGAAAAGCCAAGCGATTTATTCAGAAGAGTCGCAAAAAATATTGCTCAAGCTGATGCCAAATACAAAAATAAGAATGTTAAGAAAACCGAGAAGAAATTCTACGATTTGATGGCTTCGCTTGATTTTTTGCCAAATTCCCCTACCTTGTTTAATGCAGGAATGAAACTGCAGCAGTTGGCAGCTTGCTTTGTGTTACCGATTGAAGACACCATAAGCTCAATCTTCAAGACGCTGCATGATGCTGCACTAATCCACAAGACAGGGGCTGGCACTGGCTTTAATTTCTCAAAGCTGAGGCCGAAAGGAGACGCAATAGAAAGCTCTGGCTTTACAAGCGGACCTGTATCATTCATGAAGATATTTGATGCAGCAACCGAGCAGATAAAACTGGGAGGGGTTTTAAGAGGGGCAAACATGGGTATTTTGAATGTTGAGCATCCTGACATCGAGGACTTTATAACAGTCAAAAGCAAGGAAAATGTCTTGACAAATTTCAATGTTTCAGTCGCAATAACTGACAAGTTTGTAGAAGATGTAAAGAGGAATAAAGATTACAAGCTGATAAACCCAAGGACAAAGAAAATCGCAAAAAAAGAAAGCTCAAGAAAGATTTTCAGGCTTATATGCGAGCAGGCATGGCTCAATGGCGATCCCGGGGTCATTTTCATAGACAGGATTAATAAGTTTAATCCAACGCCGAAGCTTGGAATAATTGAATCAACAGACAGCTGCGGGGAGCAGCCATTATTGCCTTACGAGTCATGCAATTTGGGAAGCATTAATTTGTCCAACATGATTGAAGGCAAAAAAATCGATTTTGAAAAATTAAAAAAAATAATCCATACAGCAATACATTTTCTTGACAATGTAATTGACATGTGTTTTGAAAGAAAATAAAAAGATAGTTTACAAAAACAGGAAAATTGGCTTAGGCGTAATGGGCTTTGCAGACATGCTTATAAAATTAGGCATTGCTTATGATTCAGAGCAGGGGCTTAAAACAGCAGAGGAGGTTATGAAGTTTATTTCAAAGGAGGCAAGCGTTGCGTCTATGGAATTGGCCATTAAAAGGGGCTCTTTTCCAGAATGGAAAAACAGCATTTACAATTCCAAGAATAAAAAAATAAGATTAAGAAATGCAACAAGGATAACTATTGCGCCAACTGGCACAATAAGCATAATTGCGGATGTTTCTTCAGGCATCGAGCCGCTGTTTGCATTGAGCTATGCGAGAAGGACCGCAGAAGGAAAAACCTTGGTTTATTTTGATAAAAATTTGAAAAATGTTTTGGTGGAAAATGGATTATACAATGACGAGATTATTGAGAAAATAAACAAAGAAGGCTCGGTACAGGATATTCCTGAAATTCCAGAAAGAATAAGGAAGGTTTTTGTTGTGGGTTCCGACATTGCTCCGGAATGGCACGTCAAAATGCAGGCTGCTTTCCAAAAATATGTTGATAACGGAATCTCAAAAACAGTAACATTGCCAAAAGACGCATCTGTCGATGATGTTGAGAAAATCTTTATGATGGCTTTTGAATTGGGATGTAAGGGAATTTCAGTCTATCGCTATGGCTCAAGAGAAGGGCAGGTTATTTATCTGAGTTCCAAGAGAGATGAGCAGATTACTTTGAGCGGGTTTTTGAAGAGATAAAATGATTGAGGGTAAGCAAGGACAGAGTTAAGAGAAAACAAAGATTTGGAATAAATTGAATGAAAAATTATTTATACTAATCTCTTTTTTAATAAGCTATGAAATTAGCAAACTTATATTTTTTATTATTGTTGTTATTGATTATTGTCGCTGGTTGTGATAGTGTTACTAATCAAGTCAACAAAGTCGCTATAGGATTAGACGAAGAAAAAATAAAGAAAGAATACACTCTCCAAGAAATTTGTAATAATCCTTTGATGATTAATTCTGAAAAATGTGTACAATTCAACAAACAGCAAACTCAACAGAACGAAATACAAGAAGAAGCTATTATTAATGTAAATCTGTCAAAATGCGATGATTTAATAGATGGTAAAGATAAAATCCTATGTAAAATTGGTATAATTGTGCAGACTGGAGATTACAAAAAGTGCTCTCAATTACCAGAAATATATTTGAAATTGTATCCAAGAGGTGGGTGTATATTTAATATCGCAATAAATAATAGCGATTCTAATTTGTGTCAAAAAATCACTAATGATTTGATGAAAGAAAAATGTGTTAGATATTTTGAAGACATTAAAAAATCAAATAACGGATGGGATTTACCTACAAAAGTTGGAGATTCTTCTAATATACCTCCTTTTCTACAATTAATTAACGATAGAATGACATTAAGAGAAGACAAAATTGAATGGTGGGCTGCAGACTTCACCTATTTAGGTGGAAGAGTTGCTCTACCCTATTCAAACGCTGGCAAAGTCAAAATTAAATTAAATAATGGAGAGGTTATGGATATTAATTCTGGAGTAGCACTTTATTATGATGATGTGAATGATTGCAATGGAATAGGAATCTGTCGAGGCATTTCTTGGATTTATAAAAAGTTTGATGGAAATTATGTAGGATATTGTCCTTCTAACCAACAGTTATGTAAAGAATTAAGTTATAATTATACTCTTGGAGAGGTACGTTAATAAAATGATTAATATTCAATTTGGTGAAGTTTTTGAAGGGAAAAATAAAGAAACTAAAAAAATTGTTTTTTATTATAACCTTTCTATGAGCTGTTAGCTTTATGAGTAGTGTTCTTTGTAATTTTTGAAGTACATACCTACTAATTTTATGGGCTTACTCTGAAAAGGGGACTTCCTACATTGTCATATTTTGCCCTTACCATAATTGCAGCTTTGCAGTAACTCTCAAATTCGACATCCTTTGCTGCATTTTCCAAATCTTTAAATTCTTGTTTTGAAAAATTTATGGTTATTTTTCTTTGCATTTATATCACCCTTTTCATTGTAACATCAACTTATATTTAAAGCATGGGTGTCGGAATGGTACCACATACAACGATATTTATTTATCTTCCGTCCATTTGAAAAAATACAACCAAAACATTTAAATACTAAATAACCTTTATTCTAGTTATTATAACCTAAATGGTGATTATTTTGTTAAGTGAATTTTTAAGGCAGAATAAAAACGCAAGGAGAATATTTGGCAAAAAGGAATTAGGGATAATCTTCAAGCAATTAGAGGGATTGCCATTAACCCAATCAGAAAGGAACAGATTAAGCAGGGATATAAAGCCAAAGCTAGAGTTTATCAGGGAAGTGTCTGAATTTGAGAATGAGTTTGAATTAAAAAAAGACCAAGATGCAAAAAAGATTATTTACAAAGCTGTTAAAATAATCCTGCAGGATAAATTGAAAGGCAAGATTGAAGCGATACTTCTTTTTGGCTCAAGAGTAACTGGTATTGTCACACCAAGATCCGACATAGACATATGCGTTGTATTTGACAATATAGAAAAAGAGGATGCTGACAGGTTCAGAATAAGAATTTTAGGCAATTTTTCTACCAAAGCAGATGTACAGGTATTTAATGTTCTTCCTCAGAAAATTAAGCGCTCAATTGCCGGTTCCCATAAGATATTATATAAAAAAGAAGATTTTGATAATAATTTGTTCAGCATAAAATACTTAAAAGATGAGGACTTTTTCATTAGAACGAGAAGGATATTGGGTGAAGCCGCTTGAGTAGGATAAATGAAAAAATAAATGAAATTCAAGAATATCTGGATGAATTAAAAGAAACAGTGCCGAATACATTTGAAGAATACGAATCAAATAAAATTGTCAGGGCAGCCTGTGAAAGATATTTTGAGAGAGTAGCTGAGGCAGTTACTGACTTGGCATTTATCATAATTACCCAAAAAAAATTTAGAATTCCTGAAGATGATATAGATTCCTTCGGGATACTTGAAGAAAATGGAGTAATAGATAATGAGCTTTATAATCGTTTAAAAGATGCAAAGGGAATGCGGAACTTCATAGCCCACCAATACGGGCAGATTAATGACAAGCTGGTATACGAAGCGATTACAGAAGAATTAGATGCGGATATAAAGAAATTTATTGAAAAAGTAAAAGGTGAATAAATGGACCTGAAGTTTATTATAATTCCACTAATTATTTGGGTGATTAGCCAATCAATAAAATTCCTTATTTATATATTAAGAAAGGGCACAATATCAAGAAAGGATTTTTCTTGGATTTGCCAATGGGCTAGCGGCTCTCCAAGCACGCACGCTTCAATGCTGATTGCTACATTATATCTCCTAGCGGCTTATAAGAATTTTGATGCAATTTTTGGTTTTGCTTTTGTGGTGTCGCTTATGTTAGTTTATAACTTGCTTGCAGAAAGGAAGAAGCAGGAATTGTTTGAGGAACATCTGAGAAAAGCCAAAGAGGGCCCTTTGAAAACAATTGTCAAAGACGGCAAAATGCTGGATATAAGCGGGCATACAATTTTTGAGATAGCCTCTGGCATTATTTTTGGGTTGGTAGCTACGTTTGTTTTGACAAAAATATTTTAAATCAATAAAATGAACTTCATAATAGTGCATGGCGTTTACTCAAACCCGGAAGACAACTGGTTTCCATGGCTCAAAACAGAGCTTGAAAAAAGAGGCTTTGAAGTCATTGTGCCTAAATTTCCTACTCCTCTTGACCAATCACTTGAAAGCTGGAACAGGGTATTTTCAAGTTATGAGGGTAAAATAAATGAAGAAACCGTGCTGATAGGGCATAGTTTAGGAGCGGCATTCATTCTTAACTATCTTGAAAAAACAAGCAAGAAAATAAAGGCAGCAATTTTGGTTGCTGGCTTTCATAAGCTGCTTGGAGGCTCTTATGATGAAGTAAACAAGACTTTTGTTGACAGGCAATTTAACTGGGAGAAAATAAAGAACAGCTGCGGAAGATTTTTTACCTTTGCCTCTGGCAATGATGAGTACATTCCTTCTGAAGTGACTGATGAACTGACAAAAAACCTCAATGCAGAATTCAATTTTGTCCCTGATGGCGGGCATTTGAACAAAAAGGCTGGCTACGACACTTTCCCCCTTTTGCTGGAATGCATAATTATAGATTTGGAATAAAAATCAACAACAACACTTAAAAACAAAACAAACATTCTGAGATTGTTATGGAAAAGCGCATTTTCACAGTTTTATTTATTGCAGTCTTTGCAACAATGCTTGGTGCAGGCATAATAGAGCCGTTCATGGCCATCTATGCTGAGAGCCTTGGCGCAAACGGGTTAATGATTGGGTTAATTTTTGGATCTTTCACTTTGTCAAGGGCTTTGTTCACTCCGCTTATTGGAAGAATTTCAGATTTTAAAGGAAGGAAAAATCTCTTGCTTATTGGGTTGACAGGCTATACTGTTTTATCATTCTTTTATGCTGCTGCCCATACAACAACCTCATTAACAATTATAAGATTTTTGCATGGATTGGCAAGTGCAATGGTTTTGCCTATTTCAATGGCTTACATTGGCGATATAGCCCCAAAAAACCAGGAAGGAAAATATCTTGGCACTTTTACCATTGCATTCTTTATGGGGCTTGCTTTTGGCCCGATAATTGGCGGAACCTTGCATGATATCTGGCACATGAATGCTGCTTTCTACACAATGGGAGCTATAAGCTTCTTCTCGCTACTAATGCTTATTTTCATGCTGCCTGAGATAAATGCCCATAAGAAGAATGTACCTTCTTCATTCAAGGTTATATTAAGAGATAAGACAATGCAGGCAATGCTTATTTTCAGGACTTTAAATGCTTATGGAGTTGCCGCATTAATGGGCTTTTTGCCATTGCTTGCTGAAAAAATAAATGTAACTATATTTCAAATAGGGTTTATTGTTACTGCCAACTTGCTTGTTTCATCTTTGTTCCAAAGGTACTTTGGGATTGTGGCAGACAAAGGCGATAAAATTTCAATGCTTGTGGCTGGGAGCATAATGATGCTGATTGCGCTTGCATTAATGCCGCTGTCAACAGGCTTTTACACTTTGCTTTTATTTAACATATTAATGGGCTTGGGCTCGGCAATTTCTATACCTGCTGGAAGCGCAATCACAGCGAAGCTCGGCAAGAAACTTGGCATGGGCTCTGTGATGGGCTTGTTCAACACTGCGTTTGGCATTGGAGGCGGAATAGGCCCAATAATGGCAGGTTTGATAATGCTCGCAACAAGCTTGGCTTTTGTTTTTGTTTCGAGCGCAATAATAGTTTTAACCGGTACGATAATATTTTATTATCTGATGAAGAATAATTTTGAATACAGGAAATTAGTGCAAGAGGTCTAAGAATGAATGAGTCAACTAAAAGATTATTAAAAGAATTAGAAATTTTTGGAAGTACTCATGATGGCTATTACAACATTTCTGCTGACACGGGGCAGTTCTTTAATATATTAATTAGCATATCAAAGGCAAAAAACGTTCTTGAAGTAGGGACTTCAAATGGCTACTCAGCGATATGG
The DNA here is from genome assembly GCA_016185815.1 of Candidatus Woesearchaeota archaeon. Lineage (GTDB taxonomy): Archaea > Nanobdellota > Nanobdellia > Woesearchaeales > GW2011-AR4. The sequence continues at coordinate 1,100 of JACPMT010000061.1, read as the reverse complement.
ATAGGAGAAGCTGCAAAGCACAACAAAGGTAGGGTAACAACAATAGAAATTTCTGAGCATAAAGTCAACATGGCTGCTGAAAATTTTAAAATGGCTAACTTAAGCAATATAAAAATTGTTCATGGCGATGCCCTAAAGGAAATCCCAAAACTGAAGGGAAAGTTTGATTTCTTGTTTTTAGACGCTGTTAAGGAGGATTACATAAATTACTTTAAATTGGCTAATCCAAAATTGGCAAAAAATGCCGTAATTGTGGCTGACAATGCAATGATGTTTGAAAAGTATATGAAGGATTATTTGCATTATGTAAGAAACAACAAAAATTTAAGGAGTGTATTAATCCCGATTGGAAGCGGCGTTGAATTTAGTTTGAAGTTGAAATAAAATGGACATCTTTGCGCATGGGCTTTGGAGTTATGCAATCTTTCAGAACAAGAAATATGTATGGTGGGCTGCGTTATTTGGAGTCCTGCCTGATATTCTGTCTTTTGGCATTTTATTTGTGATGAACATGATTAATGGGAATTTTCACAGAGGGCCTCCAGCGCTAAACACACTGCCCAAATGGCTTTTCACAGCCTATAACTTAACCCACAGCTTTGTATTGTTTGTTGCTGTGTTCTTTGCTGTATTTTTAATAACAAAGAACTGGTATTTGCCATTGCTGGCATGGGGCATACATATACTCATAGACGTACCAACCCATTCGTTTAGATTTTTTCCGACACCTTTTTTATGGCCCATATCCGATTATATGTTTAACGGCATAAGCTGGGCAACTCCATGGTTTATGCTTTTGAATTATGGAAGCTTAGCAATAGTCTACATTCTTATTTATATGAAAAAAATATGATAACAAACTTTAAAAAACAACAAACAATACTAAATCTATGAATGATATAGAAAAATTAAATATAGAATACAGCAACAAAAGAGATAAAATAAAAGAAAGGCTAGGACAGTTCAAGAAATTCTTCAACGAACCTTATTCCTGGTTTTACAGGAATAACGAATTGGTTTTGCTTCCTGTTGAGACAAATGATGACTACAGGTTGTTCGAGGAGCTTGCTTTTTGCATTTTTACAGCAAACACGAGCGCT
>JACPMT010000054.1 GCA_016185815.1 Candidatus Woesearchaeota archaeon | reverse complement strand
TCAACTTCGCTGTTGAAGGAAACATAAAACAAAATGTTTTTTGCGTTTTTGAATTCTGGCAAAGAGTAAAGGTTTTTTTTAATTTCATTGCTTTTTTTATTGGTTTCCTCTTTAGAAAGATGGCTTCTTTTGCTTAAAATTTGCTGCTTTAGGGTGCGTTTCATTATGGTTCAATTCTCTTTATGTCCAAATTGCCAAAATGCTTTTTGTCGTAGCTTATTATTTCGCTGCAATTGTTCAGCAAAACTGTTGTATAGTGTATTAAATCGCTTATTTTTAAATCCAGTTTTTCATTTCTCTTTATTGCCTCAAAGAACAAGTTTCTGTCCAAATCAAAAATTTTGAGATTTTCCAGATTAAGCAATGTCCTTATAACCCTTCTTGCGTATTCAATATCCTTGTTTATGGTTGCTATTTTTGCATAGCTTTCAAGCAGGACCAGCACATTTGCTATTAAATTTTCCTGCATTAACGCCTTTTCGCAATTGCTCTTCAGCTTATTTCTCGTGAATGCATACACAACAACATTAGAATCAATAAACTTATTCATAAATGCCATCTTCCATTTTTTCAAGGTCTTCCGCCGTAAGGCTATGCGCCTTAAATTTATTGGCTTCTTTGAAAAGATCCTTTAGCTCTTCTTTGACTGGCCTTATAACTATGCTGTCTTTTTTAGCCTCTATGTCTATAGCTGTGCCTATATCCAATCCAAATTTATGCCTTAATTTTGCAGGGATAGTTATCTGGTAGCCTTTAGATATCTTGGTTAGCATATTCATTAATTCATTAATTAATTAGAATATATAAAGGTTGCGGTTTTTTCTCTTTAAAATATTGGCTTCTTTTCTCGAAAATTTGCTGCTTTAGGGTTTGTTTCATTGCTTCTAGATAAATTTATGGCAGCTACATATATTTTTATTTTTTGGGCGGGTGTAAGGTCTGTTGGTTTAAACCACAATTTTGAGGGTTAAAGGTTTCTTATTGAATAAAGGAGAAGTTTTTGAAACTAAATTATTTTTGTAAAACATCAACTTTATCTAGTTTTTCCCATGGAAATTCAGATCTTCCGAAGTGCCCATAGACAGCAGCAGCTAAATAAATCGGTCTTTTTAGATCAAAATGGCTGATAATATCTGCTGGTTTAAGTGGAAAATTATCCCTGACTTTTTTAGCTAATTGGCCTTCTGTTATTCCCTTCCCAGTCCCAAAAGTATTTACCATTACTGAAACTGGTTCTGCAACTCCAATTGCGTATGCTAATTGAACTTCACAAACATCTGCCAAATCTGCCGCAATAATGTTTTTAGCAATGTATCTTGCTGCATACGCTGCTGATCTATCAACCTTGCTTGGGTCTTTTCCAGAGAATGCGCCGCCACCATGGCCTGCTCGATAAAGCAATGAACCGCCTCCATATGTATCTACTATTATTTTTCTTCCTGTAAGTCCAGCATCTCCGGCAGGGCCACCAATGACAAAGCTACCTGTTGGATTAATGTGGTATGACGTCGAATCACTCACCAAATTGCCAGCAATAGGCAGAATGACATGTTCTTTAACATCAGCTACAATTTGCCCATGTTCAACTCCTTTGTTATGCTGTGTTGAGACAACAATTGTGTGTACACCTACTGGTTTTCCGTTGGCGCCATATTCAACGGTAACTTGTATTTTACCATCAGGTCTAAGATAAGAGATTGTTCCATCATTCCTTACTGTTTCTAATCTATGCGCAAGTTTATGTGCAAGCATAATAGGCAATGGCATGTATTCATCAGCTTCTTTGATTGCAAAACCAAACATATGGCCCTGATCACCGGCACCTTGTTCTTTATGCAGACCTTCACCCTCATTTACTCCTTGAGCAATTTCTGGAACTTGCGGCTTTACTAGATTGCTGACTGTAACAGTTCTATAATCTAAGCCGTAATCAGGATTAGTGTATCCAGTTTCCCTGATTAAGTCTTTGGCAATTCTCTCGATATCAACCCATCCAGAAGTTGTGATTTCACCCCCAACAAAAATGGCACTCCCACCAGGACAAAAGGTTTCGCAAGCAACTCTGCTATTTGGATCCTGACTAAGGACATCATCCAACACGGCATCGGAAATTCTATCTGCAACTTTGTCCGGATGACCGACTGTTACACTTTCACTTGAAAACAATCTTGATTCTACTCCCATTTTACATTATGATTATAAATAATTTTTTGGCACTATTATTCCTAAATTTCTTCTAGTGATAAATCCTCTTCTTTTCTGCAATATTTGCTGTTTTAGGGTTCTAAAGCTGAATATTGCTCCGCCAGCTATTGATTAGGAACAACATTAAATTGATATAAAAAAAATTTTACAATTTGGTCTAGTTCGATTTTCTCACGAGAGTAACGAAACCTAATCTCGAAACTCGCTGGCATTCCGCGTCTGCCTAATCCGAATGCTCCCTGGTTTGCTAAAAGCAAAAAATTGGAATCTGCAAGGATTCTTTGCATCTCATTGTCAACAGGGAAAAGGGTATTTCTAGCCATGATTATGGACGTTGCGCAGTACATCATTCCGATATCATTAGACGCTTTCGCTAGATAAAGACCTTCATTGCCCTTCTCATGTAATTTTTGCACATAAAACCCCACTATTCCATCATGATATCTGCTAAAATGAATCAAAATGGGACTGCCTTCTTTTCTCGCATCAAAATGAAAGTCACCTTCATATATGTTATATTGCTGAGTAGATATTGTCAGTCCAGCTTGCCTAGATGCATCTCTTGCAATCCTTTCCAGGTCAATATCATTCATAACTTTGGTATATTCAAGGGCTTTTTAAATTTTACTTTTTTTAATTACTTAATAGTAAATAAAAAATTAAACAATACTTGATTTATGCCAAAGCTAAAAATATACTACTTTAAAATAGTAAATATAGAAAGATTTATAAAGCAAAATTTAGTACTATATTCTATGAATCAGGTAGTTGAAACTCCAGTCAATAGATCAGGATTAGAAGCTCAAGTGAGCACTACTTTCACCCAGAGTTGCTTATCAAATTATAATCCGCAATTTATGCATCATCTAGTATTTGAGACCTACAATCTCTACTTAACTCATCTGAAGCGTGCTAGCACAGAAAATTCTGGATTTGAACAAAAGCAAAATGACTTGCAGCAAGAGTACGAAAGAGCTTTGAATACTTTACCATTTTTTAGAGATAGAAATATGACGCCAAGAAAATTGCAACCATATAATACTAAAGCTACACTCCTGAATACATGGGCCAATTCCATAAATGGCGCTTATCTCGCTCTTATTTCAACCGAAGATGAAGGAGTTGATCCACTTTATGATCCAAGAGTTGTATTTAATCGTATAGCTAAACACGTATCTTCATTTCAGGAGCAGTTTCCCAGTCTGGATTACTGCATAGGTTTACTTTCCAAACATGGAGCAAAATATCTTCCCAATTATCTTCCAGAACTAACTGAAGAAGCTAAAGGGGAAAGAATAGCTAAGTGGCGGGCTCTGCTTCCGATAGATTCAGGCGAGATAATAACTGATGCAAATCTCTCAGATATTGCACATCTAGGGTCAAAAGCAATGTCTGAAGCTTTTATCAGTTACTTCAAACACCATTGTTTATCTGGATCACTAGGCGAATCTCTTGTGGATTCTGATGCACCTTATTTTCCAACCAAGTTTGAAGAATTTGACGTAGACCATGAGTATGCTTTTGTTAGAATTTCGCAAACTGTTGTTGCTAAATATCTCATGAAAAAATGGAGAGAGATGGGTCTAGAATCCGTTGCAGATTATCAGAGATTAAAAGAAAGTGTAAGAGCGGACCTAGAATCTGCTATGGATAAAAATCACGAAGGAATCGATGCTATTTCAAGAGATAAAATAGATTTTCTCCATAGTCATATGATAGCTTATCTTGATAGTATTTTTGATATGGATATCTCTGTTCTTAGACCAGATACGATACCATTAATTTCCCAATTAGATGCATTGCATGTTTTGCGAGCTGAAAAGTATGATGGATCTCAGGACACTGCTATCTTTGCGCATGAGATGGGTAGTGGGAAAACATTGCCTGCTGTATGGGCTGATGCTCTTTATAGGAAGGAAGGAGTGGTAGGCAAGACATTAGTCGTATGTCGTAACCAGATGAAAGATGAGTGGAAAGAAAGATTTTCTAAATACCTCTCAGATGATGCATTAGATAGCTTATATTCTGGAGGGAAAGATTCTATTAAAGTCATTAGTGGAAGGAAATCCTTAGAAGGAATACAAGATAGCTCAGTTGTTATTGTAAACTATGAAATGATTCATAGATCTGGAGAATACAGTGAAAATGAATCTAAATCTATAAAAAAATTGGCATCTGAGACATTATCGACTCTGGAACAATTAGTTGTAGAAGATGAGGTTTTTGAAAGAGTTAGACAGGAAGTAGAAACACTAAAGAAATCTGCTTCAGAATCTAAAATATTGGAACAGTATTTACAGGATCCAGATTTTGGAGACTGGATTAAAGACAATCCCGAAGGAGTGCTTTATTTGGAAGCTGCTAGAAGAATTCTTCAAGAAGACAGAGATACAATTGATTCTATTTTTTCCTATGGTGCAGATTTTTTAATAGTTGACGAAGCTCATGCTATTAAGAATCCTTCCTCGAAAAGGTCTGCAGCAGTAAATGCATTATCTGACTCTATTCCCAGACGTGTACTGTTAACTGGAACTTTAATACCTAATAGGTACAACGATATCGATGCTCCATTGAAACTTGTTGATAAAGCATATGAACCGGAAAGAATCAACAAGGCAGATTCTAATTCAACGATAGTTCCAAAATTGCGTAGGATTAGACAGAAACTGATTCCGTTTTTGAGTAGATACACCAGAGAGGATATTTCTCCAAGAACATATCAGATAACTCATGAAGATAAAAGGGTAAGTGTTGTGGAAATGGATGAGGTTATGTACATAACTTATAGAGCTATAATTGAAGACCCTTTAATGAATTTTAGAGACAAAACAAACCTCACTAGATTAGCTACATTGAATCCTGCAATAGCAATAAATAAACTACATCAAATGGGCTCTAAGTCTTCTGCAGCTGAAATACTTGAAGATATCCTAGCCAATCTGAATCTGGATGATCTTAGTAGTCTGGAACAAGGAACTTATGTGCCTCCAAAATACAAGCGTGTTGCCCAAGAATTAAGTTCTGGAGGAAGTGTATTGGTATTTACCTCGCACATAGATGGAAACACTAGACCTTCTGCGGATCCTCTTTTTAAGTCCACGACCTTAATGGAATATCTTGAAAAATCTTTCCCAGGCAAGATACTATTGCATGATGGCCAGACAGTTGACCATGCCAACCAAAAACATTCTGAAAGAAAGATGGTCTTAGCATCATTTGACAGAGAAGAAGGCTTAGGTCTTGTAGCTTCATACGGTACGTTGGGAGAGAGTGTTGAATTAACTAAAGGAACTAAAGTTCTAGCTTTAGATTTACCTTTTGCACTTCCTGAACAGGCGGTTGGAAGAACAGACAGATTAACCCAAGATAGGGATATCACTATCAAATATCTTACAGTTAGCGATCCAAGCCTGTCAAAAGGCACAAAATCCGGTCTTACCATAGACCAAGCGGTATTGCAGCTCGGAAGGGATAAGAACCTTGTATCAAGTATCTTGTTGGATGGTGTACCTCCCGGAGAAGCAGAACTAAGGGCCTACAGAAATTTATTGGAACAGGGCAATGGAACACCTTGGACATATACCCCGATAGGGGGAGGATTAGAATTGAATGTTTCTGAGCCAGACAAACAAAGATTCAAAGTCAAAAGATTTTTTATTGGAGCAGGCAATGAAAAGAAAAACAGCAGGCAACTTGTGGGATCTTTTGAAGAGGGCATGATGAGGACATACATAGATGATATGGTACTAAATCCCGGAGACTATACTCATAAATCCAATCAGATGGTTGGACAGCTCATTCGTCCATTATTAGATAAGGATCAAACATTCGCTGATATTGGTGGAGGACCTGCCTCTTTGGCATTGGCTGGTGACGTTACTGAACTGTTTGATATTGTTGATCCCTTGAACTGGAAAAAGGTTATGAATTTAGTGTTGCCAGAGAGGGAAATACCTTTTCCCGAAAACGTGTTTTTTCACAAGCAGTTTCTGGATGATTTTGCAAGATCATATAATGGAAAATATGATTTCCTTGTAGCTAACAATATGCTTAGATGGACCAGCACTCAAGCAAAATCAGGTAAAGTTTCCGAAACAGAGCAGGCTCTGCGGGACATGAATGGTTTGCTTATTCCCCATGGCAGGTTGATTGTAGGATTGCCGGGAGTTTATTCTGATGTTGCGGTAGAAAATCTTGAAATGATTCTTAAGAATACAGGGTTTGGGAAATATATGATAGACCAAGTTACTTCCCCACAAGATAGGTCCTTCCATCAGCTCGTTGCAATAACAACAAAAACAGGAAGGTCAAATCCAAATCCAGTAGAAGAGTTTTCCTTAAGCACAAAATTTTCAGAAGGCAGGGCAGAAAGAGGCCTTGGCGGAATTAGGACTAGGACAACTGATCCTAGAGAGAAAAAAATAGCAACTAAGTTTAGGTTTGGTGAAACTATGGATGTAGGTGCCTTGTTAGAATGACTTCAGAATCTGATTTAGAGAAAATATTGAAGCGGGAATCAGATTTAATGAGTCTTGCCGATGCTTGGATAGCGCAGACGGGAGGAGAGATAATCGCAGGCGTAGTTATAGATAGGGAAGAGTATATTCATAGAATACAAGAGCTTCCTATTTGGGGTAGTGTTAAGGACAATTTAGAAGAGCACATTGTTTTAATGCAGAAGAGTACCAGGGGTAGAAAAATAGATCAAGATGCGACTACCAAGCATAATTATTTATTAAGAGACGCGCTTAAAATTCAATATGTTTTAGAACATTTTCTTGATGATCCTGATTATGCCACCGGAAAACACAATAACAAATCTTTTGGGGATTCTATAGATCTAAAAACTGTATTGAGAGATTACAGAACTGATTTGGATGGCATGAGCCATGCCAAAGGAGATCTAATAAGGATTCAATACAAAATTTTTGAACGAAAACTAACAGAAGAACAAGTTTTAGATGCAATAGGCTTAAAAGAGCGTTGGGAAGAGTATCAGAAAACTACTGGAATTCCAAAAGAGTACCAAGAATTAGCAAGGCAAATTATAGGGTCTTTTCTTGATGATCCAGACTATTGTGTAGGGGGCGGTAACACTGTATTTGGAGCAGCTATGACATTGAAAGGGATGTTAAAACACTTTAATCTTAATGCAAATGAAGGAGAAAACGATATTATAAGGCTATTAGCGGGGGCGAGAAGATTACACTGGGCACTTTCTAAAAATAGATTGACAGAAGAACAAGTTTTAGATGCAATAGGCTTAAAAGAGCGTTGGGAAGAGTATCAGAAAACTACTGGAATTCCAAAAGAGTACCAAGAATTAGCAAGGCAAGTCCTAGATTCTTTTCTCGAGGACCCGGATTATTGTTCGAGAACTTCATCTGCACAATTTGGTGCTCCTATGAGCTTGAAAGCGGTTTTCAAAAATTATTATAAAACTTTTAACAATGAAACCAATGGCAGGGAACTTTACCTAAGAATAAAAAAAATATCTTATGCTCTTCGTAAGAGTAGATTGACAGAAGAACAAGTTTTAGATGCAATAGGCTTAAAAGAGCGTTGGGAAGAGTATCAGAAAACTACTGGAATTCCAAAAGAATGTCAAGAGATGGCAAGATATGTGCTGGAGCATTTTTTAGCTAATCCACATTATTCACGATCCACTAATTCATCAGGTCTACCATTGAAATTAGGTACTGTACTACAGATTTATAGAACTGATTTAAATGATGGAAATGGTGGATTTAAACAATCAGACGGAGAAGCCAAAAAAGTATCAAGACATGTATATGGTGGGAGAATCGATGGAAATAGATTACTTAGAGTAATAGGTTTATTTGATCAGTGGCAAGCTTATCAAAAATCATCAGCGGATAACCCATTCGTTTACAAACCTGCTCAAAAGGCTGGTTGACAACAAAAAGGCTTTTAATTAAGAATATATTACCACCATCAAAAAAATAAAATGAGTTTAGACACAGACTTGGAAAACCAATCGAAAGTGATGAGCCTAGTGGGAGCCTTAAAGAAATTAGATCAAAGAACAAAAGATTCTATGATTGAAACACTAAGCAGACAAAGCATTTATGATTTATTGCAAAATCAGGAAGATGTAGAAGCTGTCCAGGCAAAGCTTTCTGGAAGAAGGATACCTCTAACTCCAGAACAAAAGGATATTGCTACAGTTATCCAATATTTGCCAGGATTTGAAGCAGTGATTGGTCCTTGGTTGGGACAGGCTGAGCAAGCTTATGCAGTTGAGTTTGTTCTCGCCCACTATGATGCAAGAAAAGAGAAATTCACTGATAAGGGTACTGCTGCTAATATCGCAAATAAAGTTGGCTTTGATGAAATCCAAACATTAAGAAGACATTCTGCATACTCCGATGAATTGAAAAAAGTATATAGATGGAGACATAGAAAAAGAGATATTAATTTTAATGAAGATGCGGGATATGTTGCAAGGGCTTTAATTGGCAGAAATATCACTTTAGAGGTATCTCCAGAATTTGTTGATAGAGCTGGAACTTATAAAGTAAAAATAATAGAAACAGAAGCTTTTGAAACTGATAAAGAAGTTACAAAGTCAAGATATTGTATGCGTGCTGCTCCAGGGCAACTGGATGTTATGCCACATAGGGGTCAGAACCTATTGAATGTAGGAACGCATAAGGTAGGTGAGCCTTCTTGCGTAATGATTAGAGCGGTGGATATTGGAGGTAATGTGATAGAAGGACCAGGGAGGGTTGGCAGTGCATTAAGTGCAACCGGTTTAAGAAGTCTCGTCCTTGGAATCAACATTCCAATAGAAGGCATAACCGCTCCAAGTGGGTTTATACCAGGAACAGCAGAATATAGTTTAGGAAAATACAAAATGCAGTAAACTATTCTTTGAGTCTCAAATATTCATAATTGGATGTCCTAGCTAAATTATTCGTATTACTATTTTTTTCTATGACTTTGGTCCTTGGGAATCAAAAGAATGCCTGATGTGTTAATCAAGGTAATATCACCAAATTCTCGTTTAGGTGTGCCGCTGTTTTTGAAAGTTGGAAACCCTGTTTTTAGATTAACAATTATAGACCCTTCGGGTGTCTCTCTAAAAACTTGGCCTGTCTCTGTTGTAGTTTTCTCTATTACCTCAAACGGTTGCTGTTCGTACAAATTTGGATCAACTCCCATAAGCTGAAAGTAACATGTTCTTGAAATACTCAAAGCAGAGAACCCTAATTGTTTGGACATCAATTTAATTTCATAGGAGTCTTCAAGGTGTTCACGACTAGGTTCACTTTTAACAATAGCTTTTTCAAGATCACAAAGGTTTTCGGCTCTTGCTAGACAAGTAACACTAAGAGCTAAGTGTGTGCGTTCTCTATAATTTACGCCAGCGGTACCTGGAAATCCAATGAGCTCAAATTGAGGAAACTCTCTATATAAGTATTGGACCCAAGCATTTGGTCCTCCCCTTAACGCAATATTTTGATATGTATCTATTGTATGCTGTCCAATGAGTTTAACAGGTCCACTATAGCGCGCAGCTTCTCTCATAAATTCCTCAGGATTTAATACCATTTCTTTTGAACGTGTCATAGAAAAGAAAATATTTTACTACTATATAATACTTACTGATTAGCACGAATATGCAGGTTCGCAATAGTTTTAACTATCTAGACTGAAACAGAGGGTAATCAAACTATAAATGTGTTTTTCTACAGGACGCAGTCATAATAAATCTTTGAATGAGTGAAAATCTTAATCAAGTATGTCATCAACATGCCTAACTCTCTTCCCAATCAATTCCTCAGTCCCAATATCTCTCCTATGAAAAACCCTTCCCTTTACCTGAGAAACAGCTTCCTCTGCAATTTTTTCAGCTTCCTCCACATTCTTCCCTATGCCCACAAAAGCAACTGCCCTTGAGCCCGTCATATACAATCCATCATTTTTCTGCTCAACAGACGCATAATACACTTTTGCATTATTTTGAATTTTATTTATCTCAATTTTTTCGTTTTTCAACGGCTTGTCAGGATAGCCTATCGGCACAGCATACTTGCATACCGTGGCTTTTTTCTCAAATTCAACTTTAATCCTGCTTAATTCCCGGGTTATTATTGCCTGGCATATAGAAGCAAAGTCCGTTTTTAATATCGGAAGAACGTTCATTGCCTCAGGGTCTCCAAATCTTGCATTATATTCCAATAATTTTACCCCATTTTTAGTCAAAATAAAGCCTCCATAAATTATTCCCCTGTAATAGCTGCCAGTTTCATTGTAAATTGCATCATTGACTTTTTTTGTTATTTCCAATGCCTTTTCAACATCGGATTTTTTTAAAAAAGGGAGCAAATGGTTTTCGCAGGAATAAGAGCCCATGCCACCTGTATTCGGGCCTTTGTCATTTTCATAAGCCCTCTTATGGTCCTGCACAACCGGCATTCCAACGACCGTTTTTCCGTCACTAAAGCACTGCAAAGAAAATTCTTCCCCTTCAAATTTTTCCTCGACAACTACAGCAGGATGCGTTTTCAAAACCTCTTTGCAGTATTCTAATGCCTCTTTTTTAGT
>JACPMT010000058.1 GCA_016185815.1 Candidatus Woesearchaeota archaeon | reverse complement strand
GGGTTTTGCAGCACCTGAAATGAAGCACCCGTTGGACATTATAAAAAAGGCTATTGATGACAATAGGAGAAGTCTTGATTTTGCCCGCACATCATCTTCGGGACAGTTGCAGCAGGCAATAGATACTTTTGAAACAAAAACCCATATAGTCACTCCAATAAAAAGGCTTGAAAAGCAGGGAGTAAGGCTTTATGCAGAAGCCGGAATACATGCGCTGAGAAAAACCCGAGACCCGAATAATCCAGTTACAGTTGCAGTTGAGCATATATTCCCGGAAAGGTTCGGCGGGCATCTTGAAGAATTAAAGTGGATCATTAAGAAATCAAGGGAAAGGATGGTTGATTTATTGACAAAGCCAGAGATTGAGTACGGGGTTAGCTTGACACCAGAAGAAGTAAAGGAAGGCACAAAGCAGCCAAACCCCTACTACATGGGTGTAAGCAAAGACGAAGCTGAGAAACGGGCAGAAAGGCACATAAAGGCAACTCTTGACACAGGGCATATCAATTTATGGAGAAAATATTGGCAGGATGACCCAAGAAAAACAAAGGAAGAAAATGAGCAGGCGTTTAACAAATGGGTTTTCAATCAAGTTGAGAGCCTTGCAAAGGAAAAAATGGTGGGCAATGTCCACCTTGCTGATAATTATGGCTATCATGACGACCATCTTGCTCCAGGACAAGGCAATAGCCCAATTAAAGAAATCATGTCAATACTCAAAAAATATGGCTATGAGAAGGCAGTTACTGTAGAGCCTGGTGCAGACGCCTCAACTGACTTAAGCGATTTTCATGGTTTGATGAAAACATGGAGATTTTTTGGCAGCCCTGTTTATGGAATGGGATTTAGGGGCGCTGGAGTGCCTCAAACCTGGGCAGATGTCCAATATTCTTTCTTCGGGCAGAACAAGCCGCCTTATTACATCTTTGGCGGATATGCTCCTTCAAATGACTGGACATTGTGGAGCGCTGTGCCATTGGAGTGATTCCTCACAAAGTTTTAAATAAATTAGGGTATAATTCTAGTAAAAATTAACAAAATCAAAATAATGAAATGACCATTGACAAAAAAGAACTTACAAAACTCTCTCCACAAGAAAGAATAAAAAAGCTGAAATTGATGGAAGAAGAAAGAAAAAAGGAAGTCAATGAGATAGAGGAATTAATCAAAAAATCAATGCATGAGCTGAAGACAGACAAGATTGCTGAAGAGATTGCGCCAGAGCAAAGGTCTGTTGACATCTCAAGGCTTTTTGAAACAAGCGGAGAAGACAGATTGGAAAGGACAGCAAGACAGCAAAGAAAGAAGCACCGCCAGCTTTAAAGGGAGGAAATAGTGGGTACCAAGCAATTGTGCAGACATACGAAGCTTATTCCCAGCTTTCGAAATTCTATACTATCGTGTCAATGGGAGGCAGCCTGACAGAGGAGCAGAAGGCTTCAATAGGCCAGATTGGTGAAAGGATTAACACAGCAGAAAGGTATATGACCGAAGGAGAGAAAGCAGCAAGCAAGCTTGATGCAAGCAGGGCAGTTTTGTACAAGCTAAAAAAAGAAACAGGGCTTGGCTAAGAAGTTTTTGATTTTAGTGTATACATCACAGAGTCAAATCTCATTAAATTTTTAATTTCCTCCCATTCTGCTGAACTTAATCCAGCTACTGGAACAAGAGAAAGGGCCATTGTTTGTATTGCCATAACCGGGCTTCTCATATATTTATCATATCTTCCTATCTTATCCATTGAATCTTTATCAGCCAAAACAAAGCTCCCGCTTTCTGTTGCCTTGTTTAATGCCTCAAGAGGATTTCCCATGTTTTCATAGGCGCTTTGGGACTTGAATTTCCCAAGATAGCTGAACAATTTTCCATAATCAATATAAGAGGCATGCGAGGCGCTTCCATAGCCTTTAGAAACAGCGCCATAGCCGCCAATATCCGCAGCTTTCTCTTCTTTAATTAATTTATAACTTTTATCATGTTCAACAGCCTTTTCTTTCTTTTCTGTTTTGGCTTTTTCAACAGCGGCTTTTATTAAAATGTTTATGATTGAAGAAACAGGTATCCTATCATCGCTTTTTAATCCAGCAGCTTTATTTTTTCTGGCTTTAAGCTTGGGAACTTTAACAGCAGCTTTCTTTAATTTAACCTTGGAAAAATTTTTTGAAATCCTGTCTGCTAATGTTTTATCCCTCAACCAAACCACCTCTTGGATATTATATCCAACAGAAAATTTGTGCTTGTATTTATATTTTTTGGTTTTTCGGTTTTAGTTTTATAAGAAAGTATTTAAATCAAAGAAAAATGAAAAACCATGATAAAAACAAAAATGAACTCTCATCTTTTCCAGCAAATAAATCAGGAGTATGACAATTTCTATCGGGAACTTTTGAAAAAAGGCAAGCTGCCGATGCGGAGCACTTCAAAGGGCTTTTGGAATGCTGCAATTGCAGATGAGATTTATGAGATATTTAAAATAATAAAATTAAATCAATTCAAAAACTTTCTTGACATAGGAAGCGGAGATGGCAAGGTTGTTATGATTGCTTCATTGTTTTGCCAGAATGCAGAAGGCATTGAAATAGACAATTTCTTGCATAATAAAGCTGTTGAAATGCAACAAAAATTTGGTATAAAAAATATAATCTTCCACAACAAAGATTTTTTTGAGCATGATTTTTCAAAATACGATGTTTTGTTTTTGGCTCCAGATACACCGCTGGAAAGAGGGCTTGAAAACAAGCTGCTGAATGAAATGAAAGGAAAGCTTGTCCACTACAGGCACCATTTCCATCCAAGGTTTTTGAAGAAAGAAAATAGCTTTTTAGTGAATGGGAATTTGGTGAGTTTGTATTCTAACTAAAAACCATCACCCCATAATTTTCCCCTTTTATATTTGCATCATTTACAACAAAATTATTCTTATCAATAATCTTTAATTTCCTGTTTGAAGACAGCAGATAGTACAATTTGCTTTTTGCTGTGGTTAGTACATCGCTATAGACGACTTCGTCATTAACTTTTTCGTGCTTTCGTAATAAAAATATCCCCCCTTCCAATGTGTAAATAGCAACGCTTTGAAGAATATTGGTGAATAATCCTGCAATCTTTGTCGAATTTTTTTGTATGATTTTCAAATTATTCTTTGCTATTTCTATTGATGGCTTGCATTCAAAGCTGTGAGGAAAATGACTCAATAAAGCAACATCAAAATGCCTTGCTGCGATGTTGTTATAGAGCGGAAACTCGTATCCATCTGAATTTTCAAGGGTTTTTAATGTTAAATCCGCATTGTTCTCATTGAAATTTTTTTGGAAAAACTCGCAGCAGCATTTTGGGTAGCCGAGCAACAAGCCCAGTCCAAAATGGTTATTTTGCTCTTCCATTAATTTTGCCTTTTCAGCCATTTCCATGTTCTTTGACAAGTAAACAAAAAAATAACCCTTTTGTTTTGAGTTTTTATCTATTTTTACTGATTTGTCAGAGTAGAATTCGCTTTGCGTTGTTTGTTTTAAAACCTTGAAATCTGAGATTGCAACATTTATTTTATTATCTTGTAAAAAATTCATAACTTTTCCTAATTCGTCCTCAAAAACCAATATTCTGGTGCATGGCTTTGTGCCTTCAATAACATAAAGCACTTCAAGCGATTTTATGATTGAATGGAATATTTGCTGGAGTTCCTGAATCATGAGTTTGGATTTGTTTTATCGTTTATATTGATTTTGGTTGTCACTATCCAACGCCAATAACAAAACATTTTAAACCAACAGCAATAATTTTATAAACACATAGCGTATTGAATAATAAAAAGAGGTGGATAATGAAATTTGATATTCCTAGGAAAGAGCATCCCAATCTTGAGCGCTATTACAAGGAAGATATAGACACTGCTTACAGGTTTGCCAATGAAATCTACAAGGAATTGGGAAGCTTGATAAGGGCAGTTGTCATATTCGGCTCAACAGCAAGAAGGACAAAAGCGCCAGGAGGAGACATCGACATTCTTGTGATAATAGATGACTTGATGATGAGCATGTCCCCGGAAGTTGTCGAGGCGTACAGGCTTATTGTCCAAAAGTCAATTGTCAGGATTTCCACGAAGCTGCACATCACAACAATGAGGTTTACTTCCTTTTGGGAGTACATGAGGAACGGCGACCCGATAGCCATTAACCTGTTGAGGGACGGAGTAGCTTTGATTGACTCGGGATTTTTTGACCCGATGCAGGCATTGCTGAAAAGAGGCAAGATAAGGCCTACGCAGGAGAGCATCTGGACCTATTATGCAAGGGCGCCCAATACCCTGCACAATTCAAAATGGCATTTATTGCAGGGAGTTATTGATTTGTACTGGGCTGTGATTGACGCTGCGCATGCCGCATTGATGAAGATAGGCGAAATTCCCCCGACACCTGAGCATGTCGCTGACTTGATGGAGCAAAAGCTTGTCAGGAGAAAGCTGCTTGAGCACAAGTATGTAACAATAATGAGGAATTTCTACAGATTGATGAAAATGGTAACCCATAGGGAAATTGTGGAGATACAAGGGGAGGAATTTGACAGGTACTATAAAATTGCAGAGGACTTTGTGCACAGAATGAGAAGACTTATAGAGCACGGGAAATAAATCAAACTGATTTTATTATTAAAAATAGCGTAAAAAAATAAACTGCTAAATTATAAAATACAGAACAATGACTGCAGCCAGAAAACCCATTGTCAACACAAAGCTGCTTGCCAAAAGCAGCTGCAAATTCCTGCCAGAATCCGGCGAGGACTCAACCACTGTTTTTTGAAGGGCTGTTTTGACAGGCGCTATATTATTCTGGGCATTGCTTCCTTTTGCCTCGGTTCCAAGCAGCAAAACAACCTCGTCTCTTGGAGCCTTTGTTTTGATGCAGTCAGCAACCTTTATGCCTGCTGTTCTTGAATCCATCAGCTTTCCATCGTCAGAATAAATATTTGCTGTTAGCTGGTAATCGCCGTTTTCGACATTGTCGCTTAACTTGATATTTGATGACTTTGAATACGCATTGTCTTCTACTCCCTCATTGATAGCTATGCCTTTTTGAATAAGGCTCAAGCCCAAGCCCTGGCTTTTTATTTCCAAAGCGGCATTTTCCTCGTCCTCATCCCCAACATTTATAATGTTATTCCTGACAGCCACTATTCTGTTGCAGCTTACCACAGCAGGGCTGAGGTCAAGGCTTAAAAACCTCAAGTCATGCTTCTCCTTTTCAACCTCAAGCTCTGTATTGAAGTCGCGCTCGTAAACATTGCCATCGTCATCTTCCCCCTCTGCGTGTATCGCAACATCAAAGTCACCTTCGTCAATGTTTAGCGGAAGCCTGAATTTCAGCGTTACAGCCTTATCATGCTGCTCGTCCAGGTCAAAATCATTTGACTCCTCCTCAAGATCGTCGCCGTCATCAATGCCCTCAATTGCAGTCTCAACCTTTATGTCGCTTATCTTAATGCCGTCGCTTTCCAGAAAGTTGTTTTTTACTGTAATCTTGAATTCCACGTCTGAGCCAGGTTTTGCCTCCTTGCTTATTTTTGAGTTTTCCCTTACATTGCTGCTTTTTTTGCCGTCCACTTTGGCAACAACATTTTCAATCCTTAGCCTGCGGCCAACTGTAACAGTAAGCACATACGACTGGTTTGCTGTCCCGACAAAATCGGTTGCGCTTGCATTGACCGAAAATACGCCGGCAGATAATGGAGTAAAGCTTATCAAACCAGTTGCGCTGTTTATTGACATGCCGGTTGCATTTGAATTTAATGAAAAGCTCAATGTGTCATTGTCTGCGTCGGTCGCGTCTATGTCATAATTGTAAAGCTCGTCTCTTATGCCGTTTGTTGCAGCAGAGCTTGTTATTTGGGGAGCCCTGTTGCCTGCAGAGTCTACAATGATAGTTATAACCTTGGAATCCGTTAAAAAGCCATCGCTCGCTGTAAAATTTACAGTGTGCGCGCCCAAATCCAAGTTTGTAGGTCGCCATGATACTGCTGCAATGGACCTATTGACAGATGTTATTGCAATGCTGGAATGATTGCTGGAAAATATCAAAGTGTCATTGTCAGGGTCGCTTCCGGTTATGTTGAACCTTAAATTGTTGTTTTTGGAAACTGTTTTGTCTGTTATGGGGCCCAATATCGGCGCCATATTCACCTTAGTTACTGTAACTGTCCACTTTACAGATGTTTCCTCTGACAAAACATCTTTTATTGTTGCATTCACACTATGCGTTCCGCTGTCGCCGAATCTTGGGCTGTAAGAAAAATTAGTGGAATTAACGCTATTAAGTATGCTGTCTACAAGCCATGAAATGCCAGCCAGCATTTTGTCCTGGTCGGAAATATTTATGCTGAAGTTTAAAGCCGACCCCTCCCGCATAACCTGGTTTAAGCTTGGCGGTAAAAAAGAGGTTATGTTAAGCCTGGATCCCGCTACAGTAAGGTTATAAGACTGGTTTGCGATGGCTGCAAGGTCGCTCACGCTGACATTGACTGCAAAGAATCCTGTTGAGGAAGGCACGAATTTTATCAGCCCTGTGGAGCTGTTTATTGACATGCCGGTTGCATTTGTTTTTAAGGAAAAGCCCAATGTGTCATTATCCAAATCTGCGGCGTCTACATCGTAAGCGTATGCTTCGCCTTTTCTTGCGATATTCCCTGGGGAGGAGTTGATGCTTGGAGCAAGATTGCCTGTTGCATTGACAGCAATGACTATCAATTTGGAATCTGCTGCAAAGCCGTCGCTTACCGTAAAGTTTATTGCGTTACTGCCTAAATCAGTGTTTTTCGGCTTCCAGGACACTGTTGCCAATGAGTTATTATTATCTTTTGAAATTGCAATGCCGGATTTATTAGCTGAAAATGTCAAAGTGTCATTGTCTAAATCAATTGCAGTGATGTTAAATGTCAGGTTGGTATTTTTGGAAGCTGTTTGATTTAATATTTGATTTAATATTGGCGCCCTGTTGACATTTGCCACCACAACTGTCCACTTTATAGAAATCTGGTTTGATGCAGGGTCTTTTATTGTTGCATTTATGGTGTGTGTCCCATTGTCGTCAAAGCTTGGGGTGTAAGAGAAGTTAACCGGTTTTGTGCTGTTAAGCGCATTATCCACAAGCCATGAGAAATTCAGCAAAGCATCGTCAGGGTCAGAGGTGTTTACATTAAAGCTTAAAATAGAGTTTTCTGCCAAAGTTTGGGTTAAATTTGACGGCGAAAAAGAGATTATGAACGGGCTGTTGTTGACTGTGATATTGAATAAAGCGTCAGAACTTGCTTTACCGTAGCTGTCATTGAAGAAAATTGTTATATTGTATTTTTTCTGGGCATTTAAGCTGGTGTTCCACAAAAATGACCAAATATCCCCATTCTTATTCATTGAAAAATTCGTGCCGTTGAAGTTGATGATTGTCGAGTTGACTTGGGTGGTATCGTCTGTTATGTTTAAAGTAACATTGACCACAGCGCTTGCCTTTGTATTATTGGCTGACGGATTGAGCCATTTATTGAGATTAGGAGACTCTTTGTCATTCTTTGCCCCTGGAGTCAGGGTGGAGAGGTTGAATATTCTGGAATTTCCGTCAGGATACCTTCCAACAGAAACATTCTCTCCTGGATTGGTATATTTTAAGATGGAGTCAACAAGTATCCCTGAAGCGTTGTATAAAAATAGACTATCGTCGCCATCATTTAAGTTCAATAATCGCACACTTGGCCCATATTCTACTACCGGGGTTTTGCCAATGAAGAATGTTGCGCTGTGTATGCCGCCTGCATAGTCTTGGTACAAAATGCCTGTAATGCCAATTATTGTGCCATTTGAAAGCTTATCGGATTCACCAACCTTTAATTTTTTTGTTGCTTTATTGTCCACAATAAATTGCGCTTCATCGGAATCAACAAAATCTAAAGTGACTTCATAGTTTTTTCCGCTAAGTGTATAAGTTTTTGTTTGTTTTTCCAGCAAGGTATCACTTACTGTACCCCCAGTTATGGCTAGGGTGTAAATCTGATTAAATACAGTCTCATTCCTAACTAACACAAGAAATCCTTTTGCCTCTATTGGGGTATCCCCTATCGTAAAGTTTTTATTTGCCCCTTCTTCTGAAATATTGAAGCCTGACAGATTTACTGATAAAGAACCATTATTGAATAACTCAACCCACTCATAGTCTGTATTAACGCTGTTGGGCAGAAACTCATTTATCAAAACCGCGGAATAGGCGTTTAACGGCAAGCTAAGTAAAAAGACTGCAAATAAAACCTGTAACCACAACCTTTTTTGAAACCATGCCCCCACTATGCAATGGTTATAGAATGTGTATATAAATCTTATTGCTGCTTGGCTCTTTTCAGGTACCCGACAGCAATCAGTAAAGCAAGCACTAGGATTACAAGGCCGCCTAAAAGCATGGATAATGTTGCCGGCGAATTCAGAATCGGCGTTTCCTCTGTTGATGTGACCAAATCTTCAGGAGCCTGCTCTTTTGCCCCTTCTTCCGGCTGTATCACTTCAACTTTTTCAGTTATTCCCTCTGTTTTCGGCTTGGCTGCGCCGGGACTGCAGTCTTTAACACTTAAGTCAACGCTTTTTTGGTCGAATAGCACAAAGTTCTTCCAGTAGAGGTTTATCAGTATAGGAAATGTTCCTGCCTTAAGGAATGATGGGACCTCTATGTTCAAGGTTTTTGTGTGCATTTTTTCCTCTTCGCTGGCTTCGTCAGACGACTCCAAGAAAATGTCTCTGTCGTATGAGTTCACTCCAAGGCTTGTGGCCCTGAATTCAAGGGCAACCTCATCTTCGGCATTTGAGCCTGCATTTACTATCTCTGCAGTCAGTTTGGCTTTTCTGTCGCAGTCTATTGTGCTTGGATTCAATAAAACCTTTGTGATTCTTATGTCATGGCTTTGCTTCTTGACTTCCAGCTTTAATCTGAGCTCTGTTCTGTACAATGTTTCATTCCTGTCCTCGCCTTCCACTTCCATAATTGTATTGTACGTGCCTGCATCGACATCAAGAGGCATTGAAAATTTAACATCAACCCTTTCATCATTGCCCGGCTCCAGGTCAAAATCTATGCTTTCCTCTTCCAGGTCAGCGCCGTCATCTATCTCTTCTATAGTGATTGTTGCAAATACCCCTCTTAAGTCAGGATCCTCTCCTTGGAAAGTGTTTTCCACTCTTACTGTAAAGGTTAGATTCGAGCCCGGCAGAACATCAACCCCTATTTTTGTGTTGTTGGCCACAGGAATTGAAGCAGAGTCTATTCTGTCCCTGTTCTCTACCCTGTATGTGTATGCCTCGTCATAGTCTACATTTGCATCTATTTCAGTTATTTCCAGCCCTGCTGCCAATGCACTTGAAGCTATTAAAATCAAGAATACAAGCGAAAAAATCATTAGTCTCATTTTGTACCTATTCTATAGTGGTTATTTTGTATATATAAAGGTTATGGTTTTGACAGAAAAAAATAGTGTCTTTGCCCTCTTCAATAACTTTTTCTACTTTGAAGTTTTTTTCAATCAGGTTTTTTATTGTATTGAATTTTTTTGATTTTTTTAAAACACTGAATACATATCTTACTTTACCAACCCTTTTAATTTCATCAATTGATTTTTTTATGTTGTTGAAATTGTGGATTGCAGTTATTGAAATGACATAATCAAAAGAGCGGTTCTTGAATGGGAGGCTTTCAGCAACGCCAAGAAGCTTTTTGGCATTCTTATCCTTCTTTAATAACCCCAGACTTGGGTCAATGCCAACAACAAAGCAGTCAAAACCAGAGGAAATTCCTGTCCCGCAGCCGACATCAAGCATTTTCATTTTTTTATTTATTTTAATGTTGTTTTTTATTGTTGACAGTTTGTTTAGCTGCTCTTCTGAATACAGACCATTGTACCCCTTTGCAATCTTATCATAGTAATTCATGGACTGAGCTTTACTTCGGCATTTAAATATCTTTCATCAGTGTGCATTTCGAAAAGAATAAATATTGGTTGCCAACAACTTAGCGCCCTAGGTGGTTATCTTGAAAAAACTTTTTTTAATTATTGCCTTGATATTCATTTTGGGATGCGCTCAGGCCAAGGACTTTGATTATGGAGCCAGTCAAATCAACAGCCTTAATTCCAAATACAATGTAACCATGGAAACCTACCCCAAAACATGGCAGCAAATTAACTTAATGATTGACGATTTAAAAGAATTAAAAAAGCTCCAGTTGGAGACAGGCCAGGAGCCTTTTGAGTACATTGTTGATTACAGAAGCCTGAACCTTGAAGCTGAAAAGCTTTACATTGAAAGCCAGAAGTATGGCAATACAGGCACAACCAAGGACGGATTTGGCTGCAAGTCAAGGCCGCTCATTATAGAGTCAGTGTCGTTAAGAAACAAATCAGCCTTGAAGGGCTTTGAGGCAGCCGGTTTGCTGAATGAATTTGTCGCCAAATACCCTGAGGAGTCAAAGTCTGCCGGGCTTTCATTTAAGAATGTCCTGTTCCTCAATGCAAGCTTTTACGAGATATCCAAAGACGCAAGAAGCGACAGCAACGTAATTAATCATTTTTGCCCAAAAAACGTGACATTGGAATTATACCAGCAAGAGCTTAGAAAGAAGACAAACTTAAGCGAGGACTTCATAAACAAGCTGAGCTACGAAGAAGCGGTTCCAATCTGGAAAAAGGTAAGAGGCGTAAGCTAAAATGCCGTTGAAAAAGCCAGGCAGCATGGCAGAGTGTGTCTACTTTACGAACAGAATAATAGATTCCGGCAGAGCAATGGCATGGGTTTTCCGCAAAGAATGCCCGAAGTGCAAAAAGGGCATTATGGGAAAGCCGCAGAAAAAAAATGGGAAATTTGACAAGAAAGCAGACCATTATGTCTGCTATGCATGCGGCTATTCAGAAAAAAACGAGCAGGTTGAAAACTCGCTTGTAATCAACATTGACTACAAATGTCCCCATTGCGGCAATGAAGGCGAGACAACTTCAGAGTACAAAAGGAAAACCTTTGAAGGTACTCCTTCTTATGTCTTTGAGTGCCAGAAATGCCATAAGAAGATTGGATTAACGAAGAAATTGAAGGAAGGGAAGAAGAAAGGAAAGGAAGAGGATGCTAAAAATGAGGGTTAAATATTAGGCTAATTCTCTAAGATAATCAACCGCTTCTTTTAAAGCTTCAGCCTCTCTATCATGCAATAAAACTAAGTCTGTTAATTCGCATATTCTCTCATCTCTTGTTTTGAATATTCCCGGATAGGTTGGACTTCGGAAATCTGACCTATTAAAATTTTCAAGTTGTGCAAGAGTTTCGGATTTTCTTGCCCTGTGCGCCTCAATTCCATTTTGCAAATGCGCTAAAACTTGTTGAGTTCCATTGTAGCCTAAGCTTCCCAATCTCATTAGCATATCTAACTCCAAGTTAATATCAATTGGTTGACTAGACTTCCTAGCATCTGCCAGTAGGCGCACTTCACCCGCACGTATAGCAACCTCATGCGGCAAAAGACTTTTAGTTTTGCACTCAGGACTACCTGCTAGAACTGTTTGTTCATTCCTGTAATAGCTGTCCAATTAGATTCACCCTTTAATCACGCATTAGATTGCGCTTCTTTAAGATGGAAGTATTTAAAATTTATCTTTATTCTTTGCGTTTTACAAGAGTAAGTACCCTATTGTGGGAGAATGCTCTGTTTTCTTGGATAGTACTATCTCTTCCACTATTTATTTCTATATAATTTTGCCTGAAATAACCTACTAGCGGAAGGCTATTCAAAGAAGCCAAATTCTTCTTAAGATATTCAAGCAAATTTAGCCTTTGCGGAAGACTCAAACTATCAAGAGTTCTGTGGTAAAATTCCGCTTCCTCAGGACTTATATGCAGTTGGCCTAATGAGGCAAAATACAACTTCAATAAGTAGCCTTTATAAGCTATCAATTCCTTAGGGCTTAAACAACTAGAATCACCAACTTTGCTTTCCAAATCTTGTGCCATATCCAAGCAATAGAATCATAGTGCTACTTATATTTATCTGCTTGCTTTCTTAAATAATTCCTCAACTTTATGCCAGTTTACTACGTTCCACCAGGCTTTTAAGTAGTCTGCTCGTCTGTTTTGATATAGCAAATAATAGCCATGCTCCCAAACATCAACACCTAAAATCGGTGTTTTTCCCTCCATCAAAGGGCTATCTTGATTCGCAGTGCTGTAAACCTCTAATTTGCCACTATTTACAGCAAGCCATGCCCATCCTGAGCCGAACCTGTTCAAGCCGGCATTTGTGAATTCTTCCTTGAATTTGTCAAAGCCTGAGAAAGTATGCGTGATAGCATCTCCAACATTTCCATGAGGCTCGCCGCCTGCATTAGGAGCCATTACTTGCCAGAAAAATGAATGATTGCTATGACCGCCTCCATGGTTTCTTACAGCTGTCCTTATATTTTCAGGCACGTCATTTATTTTTTTAAGAAGCTCGTCAACATTCATAGTTTCAAACTTTGTACCTTTAATTGCGCCATTTAATTTGTCAATATATGCCTGATGATGCTTTGTATGGTGTATGGTCATTGTCAGCTCATCAATATACGGCTCAAGCGCATTGTACTCATAAGGCAATTTTGGCAATGTATGCATTTAAACCACCTCCATAATTTATTAATTAACAATTGTTAAGAAGAATATTCAATTGATTTAAATAGTTTTTGATTTGGTTCTTTATTTTGTTTTCTGCCCTTTCAAGTTCTTTTTTATTTGCTCTTCCCAAATGCTTCTTTCTCCTGCATTGCACGTAAATATCCCTTTGATAACAGCATTTTTTAATTCATCAAGGCCAAGGTTTTTTCTTACATCAATCCCGTTCTTCTTCAAATAAAAAATCAAATCAACTGGTTCGGGAATATGCACCTCCCTCTTTTCGTCGTACCTTATGTTTCCCCTGGCATGGTAGACCATTGACGGCTGCCCATCAGATTTTCTGTATGTAACAGCCACATCAAAGTATTTCGTGGAGCCAGGATATTTAAAAAAAAGGTGTGCAAGCAAATCTTTCTCTTTTGCATCAGGAATATCAAACATTTTTTCCAGCCCCCCAATCAATGGAAAAAATTCTTTAGCCCTGCCTACAGGGAGTGGAAAAATGTATTGGGTTTCTCCCAATTTTGCTGCGCGCAGAAAAGTGCAATCTTCAGGAACAGCCTTAACCACTTGGACTATGGCTGGTAATTTTAGTTGTGCTGTTATCTGATGAATGTAAGTGTTTGACAAATCCATTTAATTCACCACAACCCTTTTCCTCAACTTCTCCAGATAAACACAGGCATTGCAGACATCATTCGCGCTTGGCTCATTGCATTTTATACAGACTTTTATTGCGCCATCTTTGAATTTTTGTTTTAGCAACGGCAATGTCTGCAAAAATGAGTTTACTATTGAATATTTAGTTCCGGGAAATTTGTTTTCCAGCTCATTCAGCATATCTCTTACTTTGGCTCTAAAAGATTGCGAAACATTCGGGCATTCATTGAATTCATCCAACAATCCGCTAATAAAAGCGTAGGTTGTAACTTCTTTCTCTGTGCATAAATATAACGGCTTGATCCTCTGCACAAATTTATCGTCTTGGGCAATGCCCACTTTCGGCCCCAGCCTTGCACTCGCCTCAATGCTGTTTTTTATTTGATTCATCAAGATTGACTGGCATTCATCGTCAAGATTGTGGCCTGTAGCTAATTTTGTCAATTTTAATTCCTTTGACTTTTTATTCAACAAATATCTCCTGAAAATGCCGCATATGTTGCACGGCTTAACGTCAAGAATTTTGAGCATTTCATCAAGAGTCAACCCAAATTCTTCCTTGTAGGAGAAAATATCCAATTTTATATTATTTTTATTGCAAAATTCTTTGGCTTTTTCAAGTGTTTTATCCCTATAATTTTGAATTCCTTCATCAATTGCAATCGCATTTGTCTTTATTTTCGGATTTTGCTGTGATAATCTGTTTAAAATATGTAAAACTGTTAATGAATCTTTTCCTCCAGATAAAGCAACTCCAAGATTTTCTTCCTTGTCAAGCAGTTCAAACTGCCTTATGGTTTTGAATACCTTGTTTTCAAAGTACTCTGTAAAATGGCTTTTGCATAATTTTTCTCCGGAATATAATGCAATAACAGGTTTTTCATTGCAGCAGTTCATTTAACCCCCGCTTATAACAGATAAAATTTTTACTTCATCATTATCTTTTAGTTTTTCATCTTCCAAAATAAGCTCATTGTTTCTTGACACAATAACAGTTACAGGGTTTATGTTTAGTTTTTTTAACAAGTCTGAGACTATTGAAATGTTGTTTAATTGTATTGTTTTATTTTCTCTATCAATAAATACACTAACATTCATCATTTTAATTAAGAAATAATAATCAATTAATAAATATTATCAAAATAAATCTTACCCAACGCTATGCCCGCAGCCGCAGCTCGTTTTAACGTTTGGATTGTTTATCTTGAAGCCCGCATTTGTCAGCGCATCCAGATAGTCAACTGTCGAGCCTTTCATGAATGCAATGCTCTCTGGATTTATGAATATTTTGACTCCTTTGTCTTCAATAACCAAATCTTCTTGCTTCGGCTCTTTTTCAAGGTTTATTTCGTACATGTAGCTTGAGCAGCCTCCCGGTACCACACCAACTCTTAGCCCGTAATCCGGCTTGTTTTCCTTTTCAAGCAATACCTTTACTTTGCTGGCTGCTTTGTCTGTTAAATTTACAATCATTTCTTTTGTTTCCTGCTCCATTTTAAATTAACCTCCTCTTTCTTCCATGAATCTAGTAGTTTCTAATACCGCAATGTCCAAATCAGCTGAAAGTTCTCCTAAGATGTATTCTCTATGTTTGATTCTGGTAATATTAAAACGCTTTATTCTTAAACCAACCTCATCAGCCCATTCATTGAACCTTTCTAGTTGTGCGGCTAAATCTCTTTCTAAAGCAGTTTGTTGACTTTCCCTTCTCGTTATCAGTGTAGCCACTTCTGTTATCACTTCAGATATTTTTTCCTTCTCAATTGTATTTTCTTCGCTCATTAGCTTACGAAGCAATTCTTCTTTTTCCTTTCGGTAACTACTTATTTGTGATATAAAAATGATAATTTTTTTTATTATACCTTGAGCAAATTGAAGTCTTTGTAATCCATCCATTTTAGTTTTACTCCGTTTAGTTTAAATATTTTTTGTTTTAAATGGATATTTCAGCTTCCTTTATTATCTCGTCATACCCTTTTGCTTCAAGTTGGTGGGCAAGCTCTTTTCCTCCGCTCTTCACTACCCTGCCTTTAACCATCACATGCACTGAATCGGGAGTTATGTAATTTAAAATCCTTTGGTAATGTGTTATGATGAGAGCGCCAAAATTGGGATTTAAGAGGGTGTTAACCCCATGGGCAACTGTCTTTAGCGAGTCAATATCCAAGCCAGAATCTGTTTCATCAAGTATAGCCATCTCCGGCTGCAAGACTGCAAGCTGCAGTATTTCAGCCCTCTTTTTCTCTCCCCCGGAAAAACCTTCGTTTAGGTACCTTCTGCTGAATGAGTCATCTATTTTCAGCAGTTTCATTTTTTCTTTTAGCAATCTGACAAAATCAGGCACGCTGACTTGATTTGGCTTTACTGAATTGTAGGCAGTCCTCAAGAAGTTCGAGACAGAAACTCCTGGGATTTCCTGCGGGTACTGGAATGACAAGAACAATCCGAGCTTTGCCCTTTCGTCAGGCTTTAAATCCAGAATGTTCTGCTCTTTGTACCATGCTTCTCCCTTGTCAACAGTGTATTTTGGATGCCCCATCAAAGTATATGCGAGAGTTGATTTTCCAGAGCCATTCGGGCCCATTAATGCGCATATCTCTCCTTTTCTTACAACTAAATCTACGCCATTCAGTATTTTTTGCCCTTCAACGCTCACATGCAAGTCCTTTATTATTAGCGAGTCTGTCATTTTCACACCTGCTTATTGACGTATTTCTCAAATATCAAAATGCTGTTTTTTAATGTATCCAATGAAAGCAATGCGCACTTCAGCCTTACCGGGCTTATTGGAATGCCGAGCATTTCCAGAATGTCTTCTTTCTTTAATTTTTCAATTTCCCCAATTGATTTGCCTTTTATCTCTTCGCTCAGCATTGAGGCGCTTGCCACTGAAATAGCGCATCCATGGGGATTAACTTTAATATCAGCAATTTTCTTGTGTTTGTCTATGACCAAAAACATATCAAGTTCATCTCCGCAAAGAGGATTGTATTCATGGTGGTGAACGCTTGCATTTTCCATCCTGCCGAAATTTCTGGGGCTTTTGTAGTGGTCCAAGATGTTCTCTTGATACATCAATTCGATTGTGTCCATCTCAAACCCCGAAAACCTTTTTCACTTTGTGGATTGCATTGATGAAAGTGTCAATTTCCTGCTCTGTGTTGTACAAGTAAAAGCTTGCCCTTGCTGTTGCAGTCACTCCAAGCACGCTCATCAAAGGCATGCAGCAGTGGTGGCCTGCCCGGATTGCAACTCCCTCGCTGTCCAGTATTTGCGAAACATCGTGGGCATGCACGCCATGGACATTAAAAGAAATAATAGAGCCTCTTTCTTTAGGGCCATAAATTGTAATGCCATCAATGTTTTTCATTCTTTCCATTGCATAGTCAACAATCTCCCTGTCCCTTTCAAAAATCTGCTTCATTCCAACTTTTTTCAGATAGTCAACAGCAACTCCCAATCCAATGCCTTCAGCAATATTTGGAGTTCCAGCCTCAAATTTCCACGGCAATTGGTTGAATGTGGTGTCTTCAAACTTCACTTCATTAATCATCTCTCCGCCATACAAAAATGGGCGCATATTTTCAAGCAGCTCTTTCTTGCCGTACACAACTCCAACTCCAGTAGGGCCAAGCATTTTATGCCCTGTGAAAACATAAAAATCGCTGTTGATCTTTTTCATGTCCAATGGCATGTGCGGAGCGGATTGAGAGCCGTCAACAACCATCAAAGCGCCATTTTCATGCGCTATTTTTGTTATTTCCTCAACAGGATTTATTGTTCCTATTGCGTTTGAAATGTGATTTACAGACACAATTTTGGTATTTTTGGTGATAGTTTCCCTGATGCTGTTTTCATCAAGCTCTGCTTCTTCATTAATTTTTATGAACTTTAGCTTTAACCCTAAATGCTTTGCCATCTGCTGCCATGGCACAAAGTTGCTGTGATGCTCAAGCTGCGATATTACTATTTCGTCGCCTGGCTTCAGGCTTGAAGTCAATGAGTATGCAATCAAATTCAATCCCTCTGTCGAGTTTTTAGTAAAAATTATCTCTTGGTATTGAGCATTGATGAATTCTGCAATCTTCTCTCTTGCCTTTTCATACGCTGCAGTCGCTTCCTCCCCCAATTGATGAATGCTCCTGTGGACATTTGCATTGTAATTGTTGTAATAGAAATTCAAGGCGTCAATCACCTGCTTTGGCTTTTGGGATGTTGCAGCGTTGTCAAAGTAAACCAACGGCTTGTTGTGTACCTTCCTCTGCAAAATAGGAAAATCTTTTCTGATTTGTTCTACGTCCAGTGATTTTGTTTGTGTTGAGAGCATTTTACCCCCTTACCATCTCTCTTATCTTCTCCCTTAATTCTTCCATTGGAATCTTCTGTATTATCGGCTCAAAAAATCCCTCTACAATCAATCTCTCTGCTTCTTCTCTTGAAAGACCTCGCGACATCAGGTAAAACAAATGCTCTTCATCAATCTGCCCGACAGTTGCGCCATGGGATGCTTTCACATCATTGGCATCAATTTTCAGGCTCGGAATGCTGTTTGCCAATGTCTTGTCCCCGAGCTTTAAAATATGGTTTTCAAGGTAGGAATATGTTTTCTGGCCTTCTTTTGGAATTCTTATCAGCCCCCTGTAAACAGATGATGACTCATCCTTCAAAATCCCGTCAACCAAAACCTCATTTGTTGTGTTTGGTGTGTTGTGGTGCATGTTTGTCGTGAAATCAATATGCTCTTTTCCCCTGCCCAAGAAAATTCCAAGGTTATTTGCCTGTGAGCCTTGTCCGTTAAATAATGTATCAATTTTTATCCTGTTTAATTTCCCTCCAAAGCATCCGGAAACCCAGTTTATTGCCGCATCCCTTTCTATTGCCCCAACAATGTTTGTAAAATTGTAAACATTTTTTGTCCAGTTATTGATATGGTAAAAATTTAGTTTGGAATTTTGGTTAGCATACACTTCTGTAACACAGCAGTTTAATTGTTCATGGCTTATTTCATTATTTGAGTACTCTTCAATAAAATCAATTTTTGAGTTTGATTCAACTATTATTATATTATGAACTATGCTGTTTTTTTCACCAAAATGAAAATTAACCCTTATTGGCTCATCAAGTTCAATATTTTTCGGAACATATAAAAAAACACCATTGCTGAAGTGGGCAGCATTCAAAGCAACAAATTTGTCCTTATCAGTTTTTACATTCTTAAAAAAATATTTTTGCGCGATTTCAGGATATTTTTCAAATGCCTTGTTTATATCAGTCAAAATAATCCCCTTTTCAATTAAATCGTCACTTAATTTTGTCGCTATTATTCCTGTTTTTGATTCAAACGGCTCGAAACTTTCAAGCTTCAGCTTTTCAATCTCTGTATAGCGCCAGTCTTCTTCCCTTTCTTTTGGTATAGGCATAGCCTTGAAAATCTCCAAAGCTTCTTTTTTCGTTTCATCCGCAAAACTGCTTTGAACTTTGCTTAATTCCTGCATGGTATTTTTTGTGATTATTTTTTGATTTTGTGCTGCCATTTTTACATGAAGTTATATGGGTGCCCCTCACCGTTTTTTATTTGAAAATACAAGCGTAAAAACCTCACCCTACAGAACCTTCCATGTTCATCGCTATCAATCTGTTCAATTCGATAGCATACTCAAGAGGAAGCTCTTTTGTGACCGGCTCCATAAATCCAGAGACAATCATTGTCATTGCCTGATCTTGGCTCAAGCCCCTGCTCATAAGGTAAAACAGCTGCTCTTCGCCTATTTTGCCGACAGTTGCCTCGTGCTCTATATTGACATCTTTTTCATTGACTTCCATGTAAGGCACTGTATCGCTGGCTGATTTTTCGTCCAAAATCAACGCATCACATGTTACATGACTTTT